>NZ_CP115174.1:1895000-2203500 GCF_027625475.1 Sphingomonas abietis | reverse complement strand
GCAGGATAGTTTGTCATGAATGATACGGCGCCCCGCGCCCGGAAGACTGCCCCAACCAGCTTCAAGGTCGAGGCTGACGCCACGACCGCCTATTGGCACAAAGGCGCCGGTGACACGCTCCCACCGCCGGACATGACCGGCCCCTATATGCGTAACCGCCCCGCGCCCGTCCAGCCGGTCGCAGGTCGCAAGGCGTGGATCGTCGGCAGTGGTATCGCCGGGCTCGCGGCCGCCTTCTACATGATCCGCGATGGCGGCATAAAGGGCGAAGACATCACCATGCTCGATGCGCTGGACATCGAGGGCGGCTCCCTCGACGGCGCTGGAGATGCGGACGAGGGGTATATCATCCGCGGCGGTCGGGAGATGAACTGGAACTACGACAACTTCTGGGACCTGTTTCAGGACGTGCCGGCCCTCGAACTGCCGGCAGGCTACAGCGTTCTCGACGAATACCGGCTGATCAACGACAACGATCCCAATTTCTCGAAATCCAGGCTCCTGCACAAGCAGGGCCAGATCCGCGACTTCTCGACACTCGGCCTGCGGAAATCGCACCAATGGGAGCTGATCCGACTGCTGCTCAAGCGCAAGGAGGACCTCGACGACGCCACCATCGAGGAATATTTCAGCAAAAGCTTTTTCGAGACCAATTTCTGGTATCTCTGGCGATCGATGTTCGCCTTCGAGAACTGGCAGAGCCTGCTCGAGATGAAGCTCTACATGCATCGTTTTCTCGATGCCATCGACGGGCTGGCCGACATGTCGGCGCTGGTCTTTCCGAAATACAACCAGTTCGACAGTTTCGTCGTACCGCTGATGCGTCTGCTCCGCGACAAGGGCGTCAGGTTGCAGTTCAACACCCGGGTCCACGATCTGGACATGGCGACGGATGCCGGGGCACGGACCGTCACAGCCATGCGTGCCAGCGTCGATGGCAAGGAGACAGTCGTCGCGCTCGGTCCCGACGATGTGGTTTTCGCTCTGACAGGCTCGATGACGGAAGGCACCGCTTACGGCGATCTCGATACCGCCCCGGTGCTCAGGCGTGGCCGTCACGAGCCAGGCGAAGAGAGCGACTGGACGCTGTGGCGCAATCTGGCGCGGAAATCCCCGATCTTCGGCAAACCGGAAAAATTCTACGGCAACGTCGATGGCTCGATGTGGGAATCGGTTACGCTGACCTGCAGGCCCTCCCCCCTGGTTGAGAAGCTCAAGGCGCTTTCGGTCAACGATCCCTATTCCGGCCGGACGGTGACGGGCGGCGTCATTACCTTCACCGACTCGAACTGGGTGCTGAGCTTCACCTGCAACCGCCAGCCGCATTTTCCGACCCAGCCCGAGGACGTGCTGGTGATCTGGGCCTATGCGCTCCTGATGGACAGGGAAGGCAATCATGTGAAGAAGCCGATGCCAGCCTGCACCGGCAGGGAAATACTGGCGGAACTCTGCTATCATCTCGGGATCGTCGGGCAACTGGATGCCGTGGCAGCGAACACGAAAGTGCGCCTGGCGCTGATGCCCTACATCACCGCACAGTTCATGCCGCGCGCGGCAGGCGATCGACCGCACGTCGTTCCCGAAGGCTGTACCAACCTCGGCCTGCTCGGCCAGTTTGTCGAGACCAGCAACGACATCATTTTCACCATGGAAAGTTCGATCCGTACGGCGCGCGTGGCGGTGTATACCCTCCTCGGCCTGCGCAAGCAGGTGGCCGACATCAGTCCGACGCAGTATGATATCAGAACGCTGCTGAAAGCCGCACGCGCGCTGAACAACAGCGAGCCATTTCCGGGCGAGCGGCTCCTGCACCGCTTGCTCGACAAGACATATTTCGCGCACGTCCTCCCGCCGCTACCGGAGGCCGCGGCCGCGAGGCGCGAACATGCCGAAAGCGAACTGGCACAGTTTCTGGGCCGGGGTTCTAAGACGTTCGGGCGCCTGACCGGATGGCTGGATCGATTCCGCGATGAGGTCCGCATGAGACGACGATAGCAATGACCCGAGGATGAGCGCATCTTGGCCACCCTTTGCTGCTACAGCAGTGGGTGGATCGGCCGGCGGATCAGCTTGCGCTGGTTCGACTCGGCTATCGTCTGGTTCGATCCACGAACAATCCGCGTTGCGAGCCCCCTGCGCGCCAACGTCATCCAGCCACTCGCGGATCGACTGAACGAATCCCTATCGTGTGGGGCGATCGTCGCCCATGCCACACCAGCGTACCGGAAATCGATGTTTTGATAGTCCCCCGATTTTGTGGACACGGGTTTAGGCCATTTGCCGTTCGGCCTGTTCCGGGGTCTTGTATCCGAGCGCGGAGTGGATCCGCCGCCGGTTATAATATCCCTCAATTGTGGAAAGGCGCCGAAAGCGGTTTCTGCTCCGAGCGATGTAATAATCTGCAATCCCTCGAGAACAGCGAGCTATGATGGGGCCCCGATCGGTGCCGATCGCCCCCCAACTGCGTGAAACTTAGACACGATTTAAATAGCTTGGACCAGGTCTACCGGGGCGCCGTTTTCGGCGCCGATCCAGTTGGGAGCTATTGACCTGATGAGGTCGTCTAATGGCGGGCCGCAGCGCAAGCAGTTTCGCTCTGCGCATACGCGGCAAGCGCGAGTTCGCCGGTCTGGAGTTAGCCAATGATCCGTAATGCGTGCTCAGGCGGTCGCGCGGGCGATGACACCTTCGCTGTAGCGCGCGTCGCCAATGTCGATGCTGGCGTCGGGGGTGAACGCCTCGGTCGTGATCACAAGGTGGGTGAGACCGGTGAGCTTAAAACTGCCAAGCTTCGTTTCAGCCGGCGCCGCGCCCCCGCGTTCGATGACGATCGCGTCGAGGTAGACGCCACCTTTCTTGCGATACAGGATCTGCGGCGCCGCCCGCATCATTGTGCGGTTGTAGCTCCATCGGACACAGAGATGATGGGCGATCGCCTGCTCGATCAGCGTTTGGGCGTCGAGAGCCGCTTCGTCGGGCGTTTTCGCGCTCAATCGGAGTGAGAGGGTTTTGCGGCGTTCGGTCATGGCCAAAAGCTATTCGTCCCGCTCGGGCGATGCAAGAAACCGTGATGGGCACATGAGGTGTCTGCCATTCAACTTGGCCGATGGCTCTCGGCGCGGTCGCCGTGGATTTTTCCGCTTCGATCCGCTAACTGCGCCAACATGCCCTCAAAAATCTATCTCGCCCATGCGGCGCAGGAACGCGACGCCGCATCCCGGACAAATCTGCCCAACCGCCGCGAGATGCACGAGCGCTCCGCGGCCGTTTGGGAAGAGATGGCGCGCAGCGTGGAGGATACTGCCGAGCGCAAACGCGTGAACATCGAGGCGAAGCGCGCATAACGGTGCGGAACGCTGCGGCAGTGATCGATCGCGCTGCATTGCTTGTCGATGTGTAAACGCTTTCAGCCGTCGTTCCGCGTTTTGACGAACATGCTGTTGAATAGCGCCTCGCTCGCCTGCAGTCCCTCCTCGGTCAGTACCACCGATTTGGCCTTGCCGACCGGGTCTGAGATGAAGCCCTTATCATAGAGACGGCCGAGCGTTTCCCACTCGAAGCCCTTCCACGCCCGCGCACCCCCAAAGGCGCGTTGGTGGACCGTGAGATAGAGCAGCGCCAGCACGGCGTCGTCGATACGGTCGCGATCAATGTCTGCCTCAGCCATGGCTTGTCGCCTATTTGGTCAGATCACCATCTTCGCGCCGATCGCGGCCGCGGATCAAGACCTGGTCTTCGAACCACCTTGGCATTGCCGGACGGTGATCAGGTCGTCGCGGATCACCGGGCACAGCTCGGTGCCGTAGAGAATGTCGGAAAGCGCATCGAACGTCGTCGCCTTCGCGCGATAGGCGCCGGTCCAGCGCGCCTCCCATAGCGCATCGTTCGACTGCAACCTGTACCCGGCACGTTCGGCAACACCGCCCACCGCCTCCAGCACCGTTGCCGCGCGGATGTTGAAGTCCAGGATCGCGGTGGGATCGGCAGGCTGGTGGGGCTCACCGAAATCATAAACCTGCGCGGTCTGGACATAATGGCGATCCACCCATGTGCTGACGCCAAAACCGCCCTCGAAGCCGATCGCGATGAACACTGCCAATTCCCACCAACGTGGCCACGACGAGCGCGTGACATCCGGGCGAACTCGGCCCTCACAGCGGAGTCGGTTCCAGCGGAAGCCCGGACGCACTCTGCGCATTTGTGGCAACGCAGACCGACTGCGGCGTGATGCTGCCGCTACCCATCCCGAAGGCAACGAGAATGGGACGAGCGCACGCGTCGGAGGTTGAAGAGCGCCAAGGTGCTCAGCGCATATCGATGCAACCGCCATCAGCAACGCCTCAACCCGCTCGATGGCCCATGCGAGTTCATCGGCAGCGATCCGGTAATGGTCGCCGTAGCGCGCTTCGACATAGGCGCGGCGGATGCATCCGAACGCCCGTCGCTCGAAGCGGGTGTTGCCCGGCCACGCCGCGCGAAGCCGGTTGTCCCGCTGCTCGGCGAGATCGCGGAGCTCGTGCAAGGCATGCGTTCGCCGGCCGTGCAGCGTTACGGTGTACAGGACGCACTGGTAGAGATGCTCGCAGGCTTGATGCAGCAACAGCGCCGCCATGGCGCTCTGTCCGGCGTCGCGGAAGAAGCGCGCACCGGCGAGGAACGCCCTGCCCTTCGGAAACCATTTGTCGAAAGCGCGACGCGCCCGCGCATGGCGCTCGGCGTCGGCCATGTGACGCGGCGTCGCCAGCGGCCTGTCGCTGAACCGGTAGAGGGCCACCCCGCCTTCTGCGATCGCCGTGAAGAACGGTACGCCATTCACGAGCGCGCCGTTGAATGCAGCGAGGCTGGACAATGTCAGCCGAACCGGCCGACGCAGCGTGCCGCCCTGCCAGCCGCGATACAGCCGATCGATGGCGAAGCGCCAGTAACGGTGGGCATCGGCGAGCTCCTCGTGATTGACGACGACGAGTATGTCGAAGGCGACGATGCTTTCGCCGGTTTCGCTAGCGTTCCAGTCGGGATCGGCAAAGGCACCGAACAGGATCAGCTTGAGGATGCGACCGGCCTTGCGGTGCGCGGCCTGCTTGCCGGACATCGCCTCGGCAAACTCCTCGAACAGGATGTGGGTGGCGTGGTCCAGTTCCTCCTGCACGGCATAGGGCAGATGGTCGAGGTCGGTGCGCATCACCCGTCCTCCCCGCTAGGGGGCACGCCGCTATCTGCAGCCCTGTCGTAGAGGATCACCCCGCCGTCATATTGGTCGGTCAGGAAGCGATTGCGGGCTTGCCGCAGCCGATCGATCTCATCGATGGTGAAGACCGACAGCGTGATCTCTGCTCGACCGCGCAGTGCCATCGCCACGGCACGCTGGGCGAGACCCCAATAGCGGTTCTTGCCCTTATAGGCCGCGTGATCGACGAACGCCCACAGATCATAGCCGTTGATCTCGCCCTTCTCACGATATGGGCGATCGCCGGGCCTGGCATATGGCCCAACCAGCATGATCTGGTGAATGGTGCCACGCTTTGGCGCACGCCGCCTGTGGCTGATGAAATGGGCACGCAGTAGACGCACCGCGCGCTCGATCTCCACCTGCTTTCGCGGGATGAGATGGCCGATGCGCGCCATGGTTCGCCGGCGCCCCTCCCCAGCCGCCCGCGTAAACGCGGTATCGTCCGTCATGGCCGCCTCCTCTGCTCCGCGAGGCGGCGCGCGATCCAGCGGACATCGGCGAGGATGGAAACGATGGCGTGGTCATCGCTATCACCTTCGTCGCGGACCAGTTCGAGCTTGCGGATGACGGCGCCGAGGTCTGGCGCGGGGGTGTGAAGCAGCGCCAGCCCCGCCCCATGGGCGATCGTGCCAAGCCGCTTCTCTTCGGCGGTGGCGGCTTCGAGCGTGGCATGAATTTGGCGAGCGCGGTCTTCTGAAATGGGTTTGCCGTCGCGGTGCTCGGCCACCGCCGCAAAATAGTCGCGGTCTGCATCACGGAAGGTGGCAGACGCCGGCAGGAACGCGGCTTGCCCGGCCTCGTAGCTCGCCAACGCTTCTGCCCAGGTCCCGGCACTCTTTCCTTTTCTCGAAATGGGATCGTCGCGCTTGGCGCGATAGAGCGTGATACTGGAGCGCATACGCTCGAGGATATACTCGTCGCCGTTACGCTTGCCGGCTTTCAAGGCGGCGGCAGACGTGAACGACAGGTTGACCCTGCATCGGTCGCCCAGTTCCGCTTCGAGCCGAGCCGTGGTCGCCTGCCACAGGCGTTTGCGGCTCAGCAGGCGATCGTTGACGATGATCCAGACGTCATAAGCCGGGGTGGTCAGCGGATCCTCTTCCTCCCCCCACGTCCGCCTGGCATAGCGACCGGTCAGCATGATCTTCGTGATCCGCGGCTTCGGATGCAAAATGCCGGCGCCGTCAAAGCTCACCCGGATTATGCGCGTGATATGCTCGATATCCCTGCGCTGGCTTCGGCTCAGGTGACCAACCCGCGCCATCAACGCTTCGGGGTTGTAGATCTCGTTATAAAAAGGACCGGTAGCGTACATGCGCACCTCCGCACCCACTGATCGATTCGGTTAGACCATCAACCAAAGTTTCTCGCTTATTCCCAGTAAGCGGTGCCGCTTATGCAGGTCTTAGTGGATAAATGTCAATAAGCGGTGCCGCTTATCCAGCTTGCGGTTGAAAGCCGGCTAGGGTTGGATACCAAGCCGGAATGGGAAGACCGCCGCTCGGAGTAAAATCGACAAACGTCCGACTGCCAGACGGGCTTGCCGGGCGCATTGATGCATTGGTCGGACCGAAGCGCCGCGCCGCGTTCATACGGGAAGTGCTTGAACGCGAAGTTGAGCGTCTGGAGCGGGTGCAAACCCTGCGAACCCCGTAATCGCCCCAGTATAAAAGCACTTGTCTGACGTGCAAATGAACCGCGCCGGGTTTGCCGGAGGCTCCAACTCCTGAGAAGGTGGAGCCTGTATGAGCAAGACGACGAACAAATTTGCGCCTGAGGTCCGCGAGCGGGCGGTGCGGATGGTTGTCGATCACGAGCGCGATTATCCCTCTCGCTGGGCGGCGGTGGTTTCGATCGCGGGAAAGATCGGCTGCGTTCCGCAGACGCTTCATGAGTGGGTGAAGAAGGCCGAGGTCGACAGCGGCAAGCGGGCGGGCGTCCCGACAGAGGTTGCCGACAAGGTGAAGGCGTTGGAGCGCGAGGTCCGCGAACTGCGACAGGCCAACGAGATCCTGCGCAAGGCGTCAGCGTATTTTGCTCAGGCGGAGCTCGACCGCCCGTTCCGGCGATGATCGCCTTCATTGACGATCACCGCGATGCCTATGGGGTCGAGCCGATCTGCCGCGTTCTGCCGATCGCCCCATCCACCTATCACGAGCGCGTCGCGCAGCGACAGGATCCAACACGCCTATCGGCGCGGGCGCAGCGGGATGTCGCCCTGAAGCCGGAGATCGCGCGCGTGTTCGCCGAGAACTTCGCGGTCTACGGCGTGCGCAAGGTCTGGCGGCAGATGATGCGGGAAGGCTTTCCGGTCGCCCGCTGTACTGTCGCGCGGTTGATGCGAGAGATGGGCTTGGCAGGAGTGATCCGGGGCAAGCCGGTGCGCACGACCATCAGCGACAAAGCGGCGCCGTGCCCACTCGATCACGTCAACCGCCGGTTCTACGCGCCGGCGCCGAACATGCTGTGGGTGTCGGACTTCACCTATGTCGCGACCTGGGCGGGGTTCGTCTACGTCGCCTTCGTCATCGACACCTATGCCAGGCGGATCGTCGGCTGGCGGGCCAGCAGGACGGCGCATGCCAGCTTCGTTCTCGATGCCTTGGAGCAGGCGCTTCATGATCGCCGGCCGGCTCATCGGGGCGGCCTCATCCATCATAGCGACCGCGGGTCGCAATACGTGTCCATCAAGTACACCGAGCGCCTTGCCGAAGCCGGGATCGAGCCGTCGGTCGGCAGTGTCGGAGACAGCTACGACAACGCTTTGGCCGAGACGATCAACGGCCTCTACAAGGCCGAAGTGATCCATAGGCGTGGGCCGTGGCGCAGTTTCGAAGCCGTCGAATACGCCACGCTCGAATGGGTCGACTGGTTCAACCATCGTCGGCTGCTGGAGCCTATCGGCAACATCCCGCCTGCCGAAGCCGAAGATCAATATTATGCTGCCGCAGACACCATCGATATGGCAGCGTGACTCACAACCCAACGCCTCCGGTAAACCCGGGGCGGTTCATTCCGCTGATCGAATCGACGAACTCATTCACGACGGCTGGCGAGAGCCGTCGCCTCTCAGCCGTGTGCGCAACTCGAGCGGGGGAGGATCATCAATCCCTTGGTGAGGCCTTGGAGATCCAGACCGCACATGATATCGCGCGGCCGGCCTCACGGCTTTTGTTGTGCCGCAGTGTTTTCAACGGGCAGCCTCACAGTGAAGGTGCTGCCTTTGCCGTGCCCCTCGCTTTTGACAGCGATCGAGCCGTTATGAAGCGCGACCAATTGATGGACGAGCGCGAGCCCAATACCTAGGCCGCCGGCCGATTGTTCGCGATGCGCGTCAACCTGAGCAAAAATCTGAAAGATTTGCGACTGCATCTCCGGGGGAATGCCCATCCCATTGTCTGCCACATCGATCTGGACGTGGCCGTCCGCTTGACGTGCCGTAAGCGATACGGACCCGCCCGGCAGAGTATATTTGGCGGCGTTGTTGAGCAGATTGGACACCACCTGTGCCAACCTCGTATGGTCGGCCTCCAACCATATAGGCTCATCCGGGATGGCTACGGTGAATTCGTGACCCGCGGCCTCCAATTTGGGCTGACCGGCTTCGATCGCGGACTGCAAAATCGTTGCGAGTTCGATCGGTTGCTTCTGGAGCGAGATCTTGCCCTCGCTGATCCGTGCGATATCGAGGAGATCCTCGACCAGGCGCGACAGATGGAAGAGCTGCCGATCCATCTGCATGCAGATCGCGGCCGCCCGATCTGGCGATTGAGCTTTCTGAAGAAGATGAACCCCGGCACCGAGCGCTGCCACCGGATTACGAAGCTCGTGCCCCAGCACGGCGAGGAACTCGTCCTTGCGCCGATCGGCATCGCGGAGGGCTTGGCTGACCTCGGCCAGCTTGTCGCGTTGAGAGGCTATCTCCTGGCGCTGACGATAGAGATCGAAAAAGATGGTCGCCTTGCTACGGAGAATATCAGCCTCGATCGGCTTCTGGATAAAATCGACCGCGCCGGCTTCATAGCCCCGAAAGCGCCGTTGCTGATCTGCACTGCCGGCTGTCACAAAAATGATCGGGATATGCCGCGTGCGCTCGCTGCCGCGCAAAAACTCTGCCAATTCGAAACCGTCCATCCCCGGCATCTGCACGTCGAGCAACGCCAGCGCCACGTCGTGTCGGAGCAGAAGTTCGAGCGCATCTTCTCCAGAACGGGCCTTTAATATGGTCAAATCCTCGCGCTTGAGAAGCGCTTCCAGCGAGACAAGATTCTCCTCCAGATCATCGACGAGAAGAAACGATACCTTACCAAGATCGGCCGTCATGCCGGGCATACTCTCAACAAATGGGCTGCGATCTCGCCAAGTGCTAGCACATGGGCTTTCGGGCATGCTTTGAGCGCTTCCTCTGGCATCGTACCCGCATAGGCATCGGCAGGGTTTTCGACGATGGCGGTGCCACCGCTTTCGCAGATCGCCCTCAATCCCTGCGCGCCGTCAGGATTGGCCCCCGTAAGAACGATCCCAACGACGTTCGGCCCATAGGCGTCGGCGGCGCTTTCGAAAAGGACGTCGACCGAGGGGCGCGAATACAGCACCTCCTCATCGCTTGAAAGCGATAGCGATCCATCCGCTTCGACGAGCAGATGATAGCCTGGCGGCGCAAAGTAGATGGTCCCCGCCATTGCAGGCTCCTTATCCTCGGCCTCGCGGACAAGCATCCGACACTTCGCCTGAAACAAGGGGGCCAGCATGTTTCGGCGATCGGCCGGAACATGGACGACGATGAGAACCGGAACGGGGAAGTCCGCCGGAAGCTCGGGGAGGATTTGCGAGAGTGCCTGCAGCGCGCCGGCCGAGGCTCCGATGACCACGGCACGTGGTAAAACGCCGCTCATTGCTCCCGCCTCTGGTAAATCTTCTCCTCGCGGACAAAATCGGTGAAGGCGTCGGCGTGGCGGGAAAAGCGCAGATTTTCCTTGGAACCAAGGCCGAGAAAGCCGTTGCGCATGAGTGAGTCATTGAACAAACCGATGGCACGATCCTGCAACTCGCGATTGAAGTAGATCATCACGTTACGGCAGGAAACAAACTGCATCTCGCCGAAAACGGCATCGGTGACGAGGCTATGATCGGAAAACACAACGCGATCACGCAGGCTCTTGTCGAAAACCGCATTACCATAAGCACTCGTGTAATAGTCCGACAGCGACGATTTGCCGCCGGAAGCTCGGTGATTCTCAGTGAAAGTGCGGATGCGATCGAGCGAATAGATACCGCGGGAAGCGGCCGCCAGGGCCTCCTCGCTGATATCCGTCGCGTAGAAGAGGGTCCGGTCTTCCAAGCCCTCCTCCCGAAAGAGGATGACGTAGGAGTATAGCTCCTCGCCGGCGCTACAACCCGCAACCCACAATTTAAGCGAAGGATAGGTCCGCAAATGCGGCACCACCTTCTCACGGATCGTCCGGAAGAAGCTTGGGTCGCGGAACATCTCGCTGACCTGGACGGTGAGATATCCGAGCAGCCGTGGCAGCATGTCGTCGTCGTGCAGAAGATGCTCCTGCAACGCCGAGAAGTTCGCAAAGCCCAGCTGATCACGGGCCTGCCGCAGCCGTCGCCGGATCGAAGCCTGGGCATAATCACGAAAATCATAGTGGAAGCGTTGATAAAGCGCTTCCAGCAGAAGCCGGATTTCGATGTCTTCGATGATGTCGGACATGGCGTCAGCGCGGCATCCAGACGCGGACGAGCGAGAGTAGCTTGTCCACATCCAGTGGTTTGGCCATGTAGTCGCTCGCACCGGCCTCAACACATTGCTTCTGATCATCCGGCATGGCCTTTGCCGTGAGCGTGATGATCGGCAGCTTCTTCCACCGCGAGTCCTTGCGGATTTCACGTGTCGCGGTGAGGCCATCCATTACCGGCATCATCACGTCCATGAGGACGAGGTCGATCGCATCGCCGCCTGCTTCGACTGCCTTGTCGAGCGCTTCGATCGCCTCGCGGCCGTTCCGGGCGATCTCGATCACGGCGCCACGAGGCTCGAGGATGTTGGTCAGCGAGTAGATGTTACGGACATCATCCTCGACCACGAGGATGCGACGCCCTTCCAGCAAGGCGTCGCGGTTGCGGGCTTTCTGGATCATCTTCTGCTGCTCGGGCGGCAGATCGGTCACCACCTGGTGAAGGAACAGCGACACCTCATCGAGCAGCCGCTCGGGGGAACGCGCGCCCTTGATGATGATAGAATCCGAATAGCGACGCAGCTTCTGCTCGTCTTGCGCCGTTAGGTCCCGCCCTGTGTAGACGATGACCGGTGGGAAGCCATGGCTGCCGTCCTCATGCAATTTTTCCAGCAGTGCATAGCCGGACGCATCGGGCAGGCTGAGGTCCAGCACCATGCAGTCGAACGTCTCATCGCGCAGCCGCTCCAGACACTCGGCGGCGGTCGAAGCGCCGACCGTCTCGACATCGTTTGAGGAAAGCAGCTTGGAGACAGCATCCTGCTGGACCGGATCGTCCTCGACGATCAGTACACGCCTGACGCTGCGCGAAAGCTTAGCCGACAGCGCCTCCAGCACGTCGGCCAATTCCTCGCGTTTGACCGGCTTCACAAGGTAGCCGATCGCGCCCAGCGCAAGGGCGGTTTGACTGTGGTCGGCACCGGACACGACATGCACCGGAATATGCCGGGTCGCCACGTCTGCCTTCAAACGGTCGAGTACGGCCAGGCCAGACTGATCCGGCAGGCCGACATCGAGCACAACGGCGCTCGGCTTATATTGACGCGCGAGCTGAAGTGCCTCCTCCGCCGTGCCCGCGACAAGACACTGAAAGCTCATTTCATGGGCAAGGTCGCGAACAATGCCGGCGAAGCTCGCATCATCCTCGACGACGAGAAGGACGCGCTTCCCGGATCCGAGAACGTTACGATCATCCGCGACGCGGCGCGGCAGCATGGCCGGTTTTGCGGAAGCTGTCGGTCGTGACGCGTTCTCGGACACAGCCGCAGGACGCGCTGTGGGCTCTTCGCGTGCTGCGACAAGCGACGGATCGTAGGCGATCGGGATATCAAGGGTGAAGCGGCTGCCTTCACCTGCTTTGCTGCGAAGGGAAATGCTGCCGCCGAGTAGGCGCGCCAGCTCGCGCGAGATCGACAAGCCGAGCCCTGTGCCGCCATATTTCCGGCTGATCGTTCCATCCGCCTGATGGAACGCCTCAAAGATCGCGCGCTGCTGATCCTCGGCGATACCAATGCCGGTATCGGCGACGGTGAGGGTGACCCGATCACCATGGCAGGCGATCTTCAACGTGACGCCGCCCGTCTCGGTGAACTTGAACGCATTGGACAGCAGGTTCTTCAGAATCTGGTCCAGCCGCTGCCGATCCGTGTCGATCGCCTCGGGACATCCGTCGTCTACCTCAATATCGATCTTAAGGCCGCGCTCGTCGGCAATGGGCTGGAACAGCCGACGCATATCCGCGCCGAAACCCTTCAGCGGCACCGTCTCAGGGCGAACCTCGACGTGGCCGGCCTCGATTTTCGACAGATCGAGGATGTCATTGATCAGTGTCAGCAGGTCATTGCCCGACGACTGGATGGTCTGAGCAAATTTGACCTGCTCGTCCGACAGATTGCCGTCGCGATTGTCGCCAAGCAGCTTGGAGAGGATGAGCAACGAATTAAGGGGCGTGCGCAGCTCGTGCGACATGTTGGCGAGGAAGTCCGACTTATATCGGCTGGCCTGCTCAAGCTCGCGCGCCTTCAGTTCGACGACCGAATTCGACTTGGCAAGATCGTCGCGCTGGGTTTCGAGCTGCTGAGCCTGCTCCTCAAGTTGCGCATTGGTCTGCTCGAGCTCGATCTGTTGCTGTTCGAGGCGCGCCTGCGATTCCTTGAGCGCCCTGCCCTGCTCCTCCAGCTCTTCGTTGGAAACCCGTAGTTCCTCGCTCTGGACCTGCAGCTCTTCCGATTGCCGCTGCGTCTCCTCGAGCAGGTTCTGCAGCTCGGTGCGGAAGCGCGCCGATCGAAGCGCCGTCCCGATCGCAATCGACGCCTGATCGAGAAAAGCCAGGACATGGTCACCGACAGGTTGCAGAAATCCGAGTTCAATTACGCCCTGAACGATTTCGTCGGCACAGGCTGGCGAGATGGTGAGATGCCGGGGCTTTGCCTGACCGAGGGCGGATCCGATGGCCAGATAGTCGTCCGGGATATCGGACACGACGACAGCCTCGCGATCGGTAGCGACGCGGCCGAGCAAACCATCGCCAATGGCGAAACGCTCGACGATTCGCGCGTCCGCAGGGACACCATGCGTCGCCACCCGACGATAATGGTTGCCTTCGCCGGCAAACAACACCCCGCCATGCGCGCCAAGATAATGGGTTAAGAACGAAAGGACGCTGTCACCCAATCGATCCGTGGCAGGATCTCCCAACATAGCGGATGCGAGCTCTGCCTGCCCGAACTGCAGCCACTGCTGACGCTCGCGCGCCAAAGCCACACGGCGAATCAGGAAACCGACGAGAAGAGTGAGGGCGACCCCGAGCAGGCAGGATGCGACGCCGCTGACCCAGGCCGTACGATACGCACCGGCCATGTCGTCCAGGCGGACTTGCCGAAGCCGTGCCTCCTCCTGCTGCATCTCATCGAGCTGGGTGCGAATCGCGTCCATCTCGACCTTGCCTCGGTCGGTTAGAACAACTGCCAGTGCCGCCGCAGAACCAGCGCTGCGACGCAGATCAATGGTCTGCTTCAGTTCAGCGAGCTTAGCCTCGACGTGCCGGCGCAGCAGCACAAGCCTCTGCTGCTGAGTGCCATTGTCCCGCGTGAGCGCTCCGATCTGATTAAGTTTAGGGCCGGTGCGCTCGAGCGCCTCGTTATAGGGCGCGAGATATTGTTCTCGGCTCGTCAGAAGGAAGCCGCGCTGACCCGTCTCCGCGTCCTGCACGGAGGACAGGAGCTCGTCGAGCGACGAGATGACCTCGTGCGAATGCTGGATCTGGGCGGCGTCATCCCGAAGCGTCTTGATGTTCGAGATCGCGACCCAGCCGCTGGCGATGAAGAACAAGATGACTAGCGCTAACCCTGCGGCCGTTCGCGAATCGAAACCTGATTTCGGCGCGGCCGCGGAACGCGGAACGGTCGTCAATGGCATTCACCCCTCGATATCAGAGGCCCCCCTCAACCCTGCATATCGACGAAGCCCACGCCTGTGGCAAAGGGTTTTGTGAGGAACGCGCCGACGTAATCTCGTCCAACAGGAGCGAGCCTAAAACATATGATACAAACGTAGATCTGTTAAACGTGCGAGGCGAGTGATCAGGACATATCTGGAGGATACCGCTTTATATCCAACTTATGCTTCGGCGATCATTTAATCAACATCTTGCACGATACGCGCCCCCTCCTCCGCGAAGCATCGCTCCGACATTTTTAATCGCCTTCCGATTGCCCTGCAAGATCGTAGCGGCATCCGCCAGCCCTGCCCAGGCGGCCGGACTGTCGACCTTCAGCAGCTGCGTCCCCGCCTGCCACATGGATGGCGCACTCATCGCCCGCACCGCCATCCGCTCCGAAGATGCCAGCTTTCGGGCATGCTCCGCGAGACGACGCCCGGTACTATGGACCATAGCAACATTCCGGCGACCGCGCTCCCGCCGCAGCCCCAGAGAAGCCGCCGCCGCTGCTCCCGGATTGTCGCCGCCGTGCCGACCAGCGCCTCCATGTTTCGCGCGGCCCGATCGATCCGATCCCTTGCCTGCGCGATCGTCGCGCTATCAGCCTTCCGCGCCGTTTCACCAGGAGCGACGATCCGCGACGACATAGCCTCGGGCGAGAGCCCCAGCGCGGGTTGTCGGGTTATGCCCTCGACGGCTTTGCGCATCTTTTCGAGACTGACGCTGATCTGGCCGAGCGTAATGCTCTGATCGTTTGCGGCGACCAGCTTGTGGACCTCGCCCACCTCGCTTTCCAGGCGAGAGAAAGCCGCCGTTGCCGGATCGACCTGACCGTCCTGATGCTGTGCGTTCTCCATGGTCCTTCCTTTTACAAATCTATCCCGCGCCCCCAGCCCAGTCCGATACCCGCGCTGCTGGCCAGGTCGTGGGCGAGCCGACGGCCGGTCTCGATCTCGATCCCGAGCGCCTGCCGGCGATTGCGCAGGATCGTGATCCCGCGCCGTGCGGCGAATTGCGCGGCTGGATCGGCGCGTTCGTAGTCGCTCGCCATATCCTTGGCGCGATCGCGTGACAGCGTGCGGACCAGCCGCCCCTTGGTATCGAACGACACGGAGCGGCCAACGTCGGTGCGCACCGCCATGTGCCGGTCGCTGACCTGCTCGATCGTGCCGTTCTTCACCTCCAGGCTGCGCTCGTTGCGCTGGAACATGACCCGGTCGCCGGATGCAAAATGCCGCTCGCCGCGCTCGATCTGAAGGGCGACTTGGTCGTCCAGTTCTCCGGCATCGCGAAGCCTGCTCCGCATCGCCTTGTTGAAGTCGCGGACCTCGGCATTAGTATAGGTGAGAATGATGCGGCTGACCTACCCGCGCCATCAGCGCTTCGGGGTTGTAGATCGCGTCGTAGATCGAGTCGCCCATCGCGTCCTCCTTTGGCCGGCTCGGGCATCAGCCCGGCAAATCGCGTGCCGCCTCGCCCACCCTTCGTCCGGGGGCTGCGCTTAGCGGCGCATAAAGATTATATACGACATCGTTTATGGGAAAAACGATGTCGTATAGGTCTTTTCCGGAGTTTTTGAGATGGAGATGTTGGAGATCATTCCGCCTGCGCATACGGATGCCAGCATGGGACGCCCCCCACTTGGAATGAAGCCGACGACGGTCAGGCTACCTGTCGAGACCCTCAAACGAATCGAGGCGCTACAAGGGAAGCAGCGCCAGATCGCGCTTTTCATCCGAGAGGCGATCGATAACGAGTTGCGCCGCCGCGAGAACGACAAGAAATAGGATCGAACGGTCCGGCTCGTCATTTTTTAGTTATCCAGCACGATCGTCGATACCGAGATCAATCGTCCTTTGGGTTCGCAGCTTTCGTTTCCCGGGCGAGCAGCGGGCGTCTTGATGGCCGCGCCTCGCCGTTTGATGGGTGCAAAGTCTGCCTGTGGGTAAGCGCGATAACCCACGCAAGACCGCACATTGTTAAGAATCCTCGGCTAGTTACGCCACATGATCGGCCTATTGGCATCCGTCTTCGATTGCATGGAGAACATGCACGATCCCCGCCTCATTGCGGCGGCGGGTGTCGTCTGTGCGATCGGCATCTACGCGTCGTTTGCAATCGCTCATCATGCCGCACGCGCTACGGGAAAAGTGCGCATGCGATGGGGGCTCGTCAGCGTACTCTCCAGTGGATGTACGGCATGGGCGACGCATTTCATCGTGCTGCTCGCGTTCAAGCCCGGGATGCCCTCGGCTTTCGAACCGCTTCTGACGGCTGCCTCGTTGGCGTCTGCAATTGCCGGGATTGGCGTTGGCGTCTCGATCTCGATACGCACCCGTCGTGTGCAAATGCATTTTCTAGCCGGCCTCGTATTGGGTCTGGGCATCACCGCGCTCCACTATATCGGTCAGGCCGCTTATCTCGTTCAGGGACAGGTTTACTGGAATCTAGGGCTGGTGATCCCTTCGATCATGATCAGCCTGCCCCTGTCCGGTTTGGGCATGGTCGCGGCTGGAAGCCGATCCCGCTCTGTCAGACGGACCGCCGCCCCGCTGCTGCTGTTCTCGATAGCCGTGCTGCACTTCTGCGGGATGGCGGCAATGCGCCTGCGGTTCGATCCGTCGAAGACATTTCCCTCGGACGCAGTCTCGCCGGCGGCGATCACGCCTGTGGTAGCCGGTGTGTCGCTGGCTCTGATCGCCCTGGCTTTGACCGGATGGCGCTTCGACCTCGCAGCAGTTGCCCGGCTCCGCCAAGACCGGCGCCGTCTTCGCGAACTGGCCGACGTCGCCCTGGAAGGGCTGCTCATCTGTCAGGGCAATGCGATCGTAGCCGCCAACGACAGCGTCGAACAGCTCGCGGGCTACGGATCGGGCACACTGGCTGGGACCAGCGTGGATGCCCTGTTTCCCGATGTCGATTTCTCGAGGCTTCCCGAGCGCGAAGAGCGTGAAGTCGGGCTCGTCATGCTGTCGGGCCGGATCGTACCGGTCCGCGTCCTGCGATGCGAACTGGCCCTTGGCCACAAGATCCAGACCGTGATCGCGGTGCGAGATCAGCGTGAACGTCTTCGCACCGAGGCTAAAATCCGCAAGCTTGCGTTCAACGATTCGCTTACCGGGCTGTTGAACCGCGGCAGCTATGTCGATCGCTTGCGCCATCTCACAGATGAAGGCACGCCTCTCGCCTTGCTGAGCATTGATCTGGATCGCTTCAAAGCTGTAAATGACCAGTTCGGACATTTGGTCGGCGACGAAGTGCTGAACCAGGTCGCGGAGCGCTTGCGCTCGATCGCAGGACCCGATGACTTTGTCGCTCGCGTCGGCGGTGACGAGTTCGGTATCATATTGATCGGGGAAACAGCAGCGCAGCGGGCCGACAATGTTGCTCGGCAGGTCACCGAGCGTCTCGGCCAGCCTTTCGCCGCCGGGTCCGTGGTTGCATATTGCGGGGCGACGGTGGGTATCGTCCTGGCTCCCACCGACGCGACGACCACTAGTGAGCTACGCCAATGCGCCGACCTCGCGCTATACCGCGCCAAGGAGCGAGGTCGCGGCAGCGTATGCTGTTTCGATCCGGAGATGGATGAGGCGTCACGCGATCGACGTACGCTCGAAGCCGATCTCCGGACTGCTGTCGCCGATGGCGACATCAAGCTTGTCTATCAGCCCGTTCTATCGGCGCTGACCGGCGAGATCACGAGTGTGGAGGCACTTGCTCGATGGTCGCACCCCAAAAAGGGTCCGATACCACCTGACGTTTTCATTCCGCTGGCTGAGGAATGTGGGCTGATCAGGACGCTTGGCGAAGCGCTCCTGCGGCTCGCCTGTTCCGACGCCGTATGGTGGCCGTCCAGCGTTCGTGTGGCGGTCAATCTGTCACCGCTGCAGTTTCAGTCCGGCGATCTCTCCCAAACGGTGGAGAGCGTGCTCCAGGATACGGGGCTAGCCGCCAATCGCCTCCAGCTCGAGGTAACCGAAGGTCTCGTGATCCGCGATGTCGAGCGAACATTCATGGAACTCGAACGTCTGAGGGCACTGGGCATCCAGATCCTCATGGATGATTTCGGCGTCGGCTATTCTTCGCTGAGCTACTTTCAGCGCTTCCCGTTCGACAAGGTGAAGATCGACAAATCGTTTGTCGATCACATCACGACGTCGCGCGCGTCGCGCGCGATCGTTCAGGCCGTGGTCGGCCTGGGCGAGCAACTCGGCATGGGGATTGTCGCCGAGGGCGTCGAAACGGAAGAGCAGATGCATGCCCTGGTCGCAGCAGGCTGCACACATTTGCAAGGCTACCTCTTCAGCAAACCGCTCACCACCATAGAGATGGATGAAAGATTATCCGCTTTGCATGACGCCAGCCTCGATGGGATTCGCAGAATAAGCGCGCAAGCGGCTTGATCACGCTACGTGAGCATATGATAGACGCCCGGATCTGCTCCAAAAAACCAACGACCGATTAATCTGGAATCTTCCGATAAGACTTTGGTCTTATCGGAGTGGCTTTGAAGGAACGGTTAACGGACCAAAGGTACAAAACGCTACCCGTATCTGTACTGGATCAGGACGTGAAGCTAGCTGAAGTCCGTATCGAAACCACCGCATCAGATCGTCGGGTTTTCCGGGCGGCCATCATTCTTCTGTTCGCCTTGGTTCTCGGTCTCGTTTGTACCATCCTCGGCCATGTCGGGGGCATGCGCTCGTATGGCGACGCGCTTTCCTGGATCGATATTGCCGCATTGGCGGTCAGCCTGATTGCTTTGGCGCGGGGCGCGCCCCTGGCTATCCGGGAAATGGGGGAGCGGCGCCGCTACGCTGCGAGCGCGCTGGAATCCCGCCGACGCATCGAGAATCTGTTCCAGATGACCGACATGCTGCAAAGCGCGCTCGGATATGATGATGCCAATGCGGTGCTTCGCGCCACCGCCTCGCAATTGCTAGCCGGATTTGGCGGCGCGCTCTATGTATTCAACAATTCGCGGGATCGGCTAGATCTCTCGACATGCTGGGCGTGGCCGGAGGATCATCTTCCACCGGATACGGTGTCGCCTTCGCATTGTTGGGCCCTCAAGCGCGGAAAGCCGCACGTCAATCATGTCGGCGCGGCCGCGCTGCGGTGTGAGCATCTGGCCGCTGGCATTCTGGTCCTGGAAATTCCGATGATGGCGCGCGGCGAGGTCTATGGCCTCCTTTGCGTTCAATCCGGAGGCGAGGAAGGCGAGGCGCGTCTCGACGAGATCATGCCTCTGGCCGCAGCCGTCGCCGATGCGATGTCGCTTGCGCTATCAAACATATCCTTGCGCGAAAAACTCCGGACCCAGGCTCTGCGGGATCCGCTAACCGGTCTCTATAATCGCCGCTACATGGAGGATGTCCTCGAGCGATGCGTCAATCTCTCGGAGCGTAATGGCAGTCCCGTTTCCGTCGTGATGATCGATCTCGATCATTTCAAGCTGCTCAATGACGAACACGGCCATGCGCTTGGCGATGCGGTACTTCGCGAAGTGGCCGGCGCCATCGTCGGCGCGATCCGTCCCTGCGATGTCGCTTGCCGATATGGTGGAGAGGAGCTTCTCGTCATCTTGCCGGATTGTTCGCTCGATGATGCGGTGACCAAAGCGAACGTCCTGAGAGCTCGGATCGAAAGTCTCTCCGACAACCATCAATGTCGCGTGACCGCCTCGTTCGGCGTTGCCAGCATGCCAGACAACGCCACGAAGGCCAATGAACTCGTGGCGGCTGCGGATGGGGCATTGTATGCCGCGAAGCAGACTGGAAGGAATCGGGTCGTTTCGGCTGATCGTCGCGGCGCAGTAGCCTTGGAGAGCGTCACCTAACCGCCAAACATGCCAGTATCTGAAGGATATGCTGCCAAAGCCCTGACCTTTGCCATCAGTGACATGGCATTAGCTGCTTATTGATTGCGGCTTTCACGGACAGTCGGCCGATGAAGACTCTGGGATTCAGAGAGGTCGGTACTGAAGGATTTTAGCGGGACGACCCGAGGATGATGTGCTCAAGATATTCGAGCGATTCGGCAATGGAAATCGCCAATGTCGCTGCCGATGCAGTTGAAAAGCAGCCATCCGCAAACGTGGTCATAGTTACTATCCCCTTTGGAGTGTGGTCTCCCGTGACCATGGTCTTTCATAGGCTACGAACGAGGCGGCGATGAAGAACATCCGTCTCTTGGTTTATGACGATGGGAGCGAAAACCGCTGTTGCAGGCCGCACTCGACCTGCCCCGCACCCCCTATGGTCATCTCACCTGCCTCGGCGTCTCGATCCTCTGCCGATTCTCGCCGCCGACTTTGAGGGCATCGGGGAAGCGATGCTCCTCCAGGATGAGCGCGAGCGCGCGGACCATAACACGGTCGCACTCCACGCGAGCGAAGTGCCAGGCGCGCAGATGCTTTTTCTTCCGCCCTACTCGCGAAATTTCAACCCGATCGACAAAGATTTCTCCAAACTCAAAGCCATTCTGCACGGGACTTTCGCCCGAAACATCCAAGACCTCTGGGATGCGATCCGCGACGCACTGCCCCGCTTCTCCCCGGCTGAGTGCCGAAACTACTTCACAGCCGCAGGATATGAACTCGAGTGATCGGATTCTACTCTAGCTTGGGCGCGGCGCGTTGCCAGCGTGCGGGCAATCTCGTCATCGGTTGCCACGAATTCTTCAATAATGCATCTGAATTTGAGGCCGCTTATCCCGTGATCGGAGGCAACCGTCGCCTGAGCGATAGTGAGACCATCAGAGGTGCGGATTACGGCCTCCGTGCCAGGGACCGCGTGAGGGTGCCTGGCATGGTAGGTGTAATCTCCGGTCGTCGCCAGAACCCTGTCATGCAGGTCCACGATCGATGCGACAGCGTCGGCGGAAGCCTTATTGATCACGCTCATCACGGCATTCGCTTGCCCTTCAAAATCGAATTCAAGATAACAGACGCCGACAGTGGAATTTTCGTCACGCACGGGCGCCACGTAAATCAAAACTTTGCGATGATCGGACCATGGATTATCCCACACCTCGTCCGTCATCCATTCGATAGACGCAGGCGCCGAAATCGCGCGCTGAAATTGGTCATACGCACCGAAATTCTCGTTCTTGACCGCTGCGTTCTCATGTGCGCAAACGACGACGTCTCCGCACGTGTTCACCAGGAATGCGTTAAGAAAATAAGGCGAAGAAGAGAGGAGAGATCTGAGCCGGTTCATCGCCCTGAACTGCGCACGCGGGGGAGAGTTATCCGTAATTAGAGCCTCGACAACGGAATAGTCGGTGGCCAGCATTCGTACGTCTATCGATCGGTCATATATCGTCCGGGAAAGAGCATCCGCGATCGATTGCGCCAGCTCGACGAGGCGGCCACCTTCTATGTTTCTCGCGAGCTCGTCGGCAATAGCGGTGCCGTGTTGCAAGTCCTTCAGGACCTCGTCCCGAAAGCTGGCGGCAGAAGCCCTTGCGAGCCCGGCCAGGTTTTTGACCTCCTGGGCGACAACACTGAAGCCCCGGCCAGCGTCGCCCGCTCGCGCCGCTTCAATCGTCGCATTCAACGCGAGAAGATTCGTCCTACCGGCAATGGTCTCGGCCTGTTTCGCATGATCGGTAACCTGTTCACTGAGCGCATTGAGCAACGAACGAATGCGACGGGGCATTTATCACCTTTCCTCGATACAACCCCTCTCCTTTTGCCGAACGGAATCGGCTCTGCGCCGAGTCGCCATAGACTAACGGGCGAGCAGGCTAATTTACGAACTTTGTTGCATAGAAAGACTTGAAATCCAATATCGTGCCGCGGCGCAAACTGGCGTCACCCTGGTCATATCGCGGTCGCCCGGCCCCGGCGCGCAGCCATGCAAACCACATGATCAATCGGCTTCGGCCCGGCTGGATCTACGGCGCTCTTCTAAACGAAGCGATCGATCACAAGAATGAAAGCACTGATGATTACATCCAGACGCACGGCCTCGGACGCGAACACGACAATTTGAGGATGATCTTAACCAACGCCCAACTTCGCGGCAGGACTGTGCCGCCTCCATTTCGACGAACTGGAGGTCTCAGTACGCTTATGTTCAGTATCCACCATCTGCGCTACGCCATCGCGGCCGCCGATCACGGCAGTTTCCAGCGTGCCGCCAGAGCCCTGCACATCGAGGAGTCGACGCTCAGCCGGAAGATCGTGCGGCTTGAGCACGCAATCGGTACCAACCTGTTCATACGCTCGCGTGCGGGCGTCGTCATGACGCCGGCAGGCAAGGAATTCATGCCACAAGCCCGGCACCTCGTCTGCAAGACAGATCGCCTGATCGAGCGCATGCGCTCGACCGCTCTGGGGCGCTCGGGCCACCTTGCGTTTGGCTATAATGGTCCGATCTCCGCCGGGCATCTGCGCGCTACGATATTGGCCTGGCGAGAGCGCAATCCGGAGGTCGAGCTCGAAGGCACCGAAGCCGAACGGCGCCACCTTCACGCCGCCCTGGATGCGGGCGCGCTCGATCTCGCCATCCTCCAGGGCAGCGTGCGGTATCCCGGCATGTGCCGGGCATCGCTGTGGAGCGAGCGCATCCTTGCTGCACTTCCGGGGTCGCACCCGCTCGCCGACAAAGAAATCCTGCAATGGTCGGATCTGCGCGACGAGACCTTCATGCTGACGGCTTCGGACCCGGGGCCCGATATCTGTGACATGCTGATCGGGCGCTTCGCCCGGGACGGCTGGCGGCCTGACATCAAGATGCGCGCTATCAGCCGGGAATCCATCATGAGCGTGTTGGGCGGCGGTTCGGCGATCAGTGTGACGTATGAGGGCGCCCTGGGCACCCGCTATCCAAATGTCGTGCTCCGCGAGGTCCTGGGACCGCACGGCGTCGCTCTCGTCCATTATTCGGCCTATTGGCGTGCCGATAACGACAATCCGGCCCTGCGCGCATTCCTCGGCTTCATGCGCCGGCGTAATTCGCTGACCTTCGACATGCCATGACGGACTGCCCCCGGTCAGGGTTTGCTCGAACGGCGCGCTCTGGCAAAGGCGCGGTCGGTCGCGACGAAGCGCTGAAGCATCGGAACGATCAGCCGGGGCGGCTCGACCGCCGCCCCCTCGCCTGCCAGCAGCGCGCCGTAGAGCTTGAGATCCTCGAACAAGGATCCGGGCAGATCGACAGAAACCCGTACCGGCTTGTCCTGCACGATCGGATCGAGCTTGAGTTTGATCATCAAGATTTTCCTGCAGGATCGAGCACGAGATCGCGGGTCACGATCACGCGCACCGGATAACCGGGCCGGATCGTCAGCGTGGGCTGAATACCAAGCTCACGGCTGACGATCTGCTGGCCGGTCTGGCTGAACCCGTTGGCCGCGCCCGAACGCAAAGCCTGGGCCAGATTATTCTCGCTCTGGCTGGTCCCCGCCTCCGAGCCGACGCTGAGAATGGTCGACAGGATCGCGGCCTTGACCAGCTTGCCCCAATGCTCGTTCACGCCGTCCTCGAGACCGGCATAACCGGACACATCGGCGCCGGGCTGGCGATCCAGCGATATCGAGCGCCCATCGGGGAGGATGAGCCGGTTCCAGGCAAGCAGCACCCGGCTTTGGCCGGACGCGATCTGGCTGTCATAGTCGCCGATCAGCTTCGATCCTTGCGGGATGAGCAGGATTTTGCCCGTCGGACTGTCATAGACATTCTGGGTGACCTGGGCGGTGATCTGTCCCGGCAGATCCGAACGGATGCCGGTGAGGAGAGCGGCGGCGATGACGCTACCGGCCTGGACCACATAGGGTGACGGCACCGACACCAGCCTTTCGGCGCTCACCGTCTGCGCAACGCCGCCAGTTTGCAGAAACGCACGTTTCTCCGCCTGGCCATCCTGCGCCGCTTGCACGGGCTGTCCGGCTGCGGCTGCGGCAGCTCCCGACGGCGCGGTGACGCCGGCTGGACCGGATGGTCCCGCCACATCTGCGGCCGCGGCAGCCGCCACACCTTCCCCGAGGAACAGCTTGCTGGTCCGCGCCGCATCGCGCTCCTGTATTGCACGCTGGCGAGCTTCGGCGATGGCGCTCACCTGCGCCCCGGCCACGGGCGCATCGCCTGCGGTCGGGCTTATGTTACCACTCTGCCGCTGTTCGGCTGACAGGATCGGAGGGCCCAGGTCACCAGGCAAGGGCGGCCCGAGCTTTGGCACCTGGCTATAATCCTTCGGCCCGCTGGTGATCACGTCCGCCGTGGTGCGGTTGTCGGTGTTGAACAGCTCCTTCGCTTGCACGTGGCTTGCCGGTCTCAAAGCATAGATCAGCGACCCGCCAATGCCGAGGCCGGCGGCGACGCCGAGCGCGGCCAGCGTCTTGCGCGACAGGCGCATGACCCGGGGCGGCGTCCCCCGCAGGCGAAGATCGGAAGCCGGCGCGGATGTCGAGGATGCGATGGGCTCGCTCACCGCCCCCTCCCCTTCGCCGGCCTGCCATCGTTGCGCACGATCCGCACCCGCTGCTCCGATCTCTTGTCGCCCATGTGCAACTCGGCCGCAGCGAACAGGCGGTCGACGACCATATAGCGGCCCTGCACCCGGTAATTGACCAGCTCGCCGGCACCGCCCGGCCCGACGACGAACAGCGGCGGCATCTCGCCTTGACCAATGCCGGCGGGAAACTCGATGAATACCTGTCGCCCATCGTCGAAGGCGCGAAGCGGCCGCCACGGCGGATTATCGCCGCCGATCGCATAGCGAAAGTTGAGCGCGGCAACGTCGATCCCGGCCGCGATCGGCGCAGCACTGGTCGCAGCAGCGTTCGCGCCGCGCAACGCGATCAGGCGGTCTTGCGGATAGGTCCAGGAGACCGACGCCATGTAGGTCGCAGGCGTCGCGCGCAATTCGACATGGTAGGTTCGCCTGTCAGTGTTGATGACGAGGTTGGTGACGAGATCGGGCCGGGTGGGCTTGATCAGGATGTGCTCCCGGCTGGTCGCACCGCTACCGCTTAGCGTGGCCGCCCAGACGGCGGCGGCATGGCCGATCGCCCAGAGGACGATCCCGGCCAGCCAGAGGCGCAGGCCCAGCCCTATCACGCCGGCGAGCGTGCCGTTGGCGATCGCCAACGCACGCGGTGCCCCGCCGAGCAGGATTGGGTCGGTCAGCGCGCGATGCACCGGCGCGGTGAAACCGGGGATTGGATCGACGCTCTCCATCAGACGAGCGCCCCGCCACCGAAGGAGAAGAAGGACAGGAAGAAGCTCGACGCCGCAAAGGCGATGCTCAATCCGAAGACGATCTGGATCAGACGGCGGAAGCCGCCCGACGTGTCGCCGAACGCGAGGCTGAGGCCAGTGGTGATGATGATGATGACCGCGACGATTTTGGCGACCGGACCCTGGATGGATTCGAGGATCGCGTTAAGCGGCGTCTCCCATGGCATCGACGAACCGGCCGCGTGCGCAGGCAACGCCGTGAACAGGCCTGCGGTCGAGATGCCGGCGCGACCGAAGCGGGCGAGGATCGAGCCTCGGAAAAGCGTGGGTTTGTCGGATGTCATGACAGGTCTCCCGGTGGTACGGATGGAAGAAGGATGAGTCGGTAATCACCGTCGGGACCCAGCCCCTCGACGCGGGCCAGCTCGGACAGCCGGCGGCCATGGCCATTGCGCGCGAGCACCGCGATCAGGTCGATGGTTTCGCCGATCAGCGCGCGGGGCACGGTGACGACGGCTTCCTGGATGAGTTGCTCCATCCGTCGTAGCGCGCCGATGGCGCTGCCGGCATGGATGGTCCCGACGCCGCCGGGGTGACCGGTGCCCCAGGCTTTGAGCAGGTCGAGCGCCTCGGCGCCCCGCACCTCGCCGATCGGAATACGGTCGGGTCGGAGCCGCAGCGAGGAGCGGACGAGCTCGGCCAGCGAGGCGACACCGTCCTTGGTCCGCATGGCGACGAGGTTGGGCGCGGCGCATTGCAGCTCGCGTGTGTCTTCGATCAGCACGACGCGATCGGACGTTTTCGCCACCTCGGCGAGCAGCGCGTTGGTGAGCGTGGTCTTGCCGGTGCCGGTGCCCCCCGCCACCAGGATGTTGCGGCGATCGGCGACAGCTTCGCGCAGCGCCGCCGCCTGAAGACGGGACATGATCCCTGTCGCGGCATAATCGTCGAGCGTGAACACGGCGACGGCGGGCTTGCGGATCGCGAACGCGGGCGCCGAGACGATCGGCGGGATCAATCCCTCGAACCGCTCCCCGGTCGGCAGCTCGGCCGACACCCGCGGGCTTCGGGCATGAACCTCGGCCCCGACATGGTGCGCGACCAGGCGCACGATGCGTTCGCCATCCTCCGCAGTCATGGTTTCGCGGGTATCGGCGATGCCCTCGCCCAGCCGGTCGACCCACAGGCGGCCGTCCGGGTTCAGCATCACCTCGATTGTTGCGGCCTGTTCCAGCCATGCCGTGATCGAGGGTCCGAGCGCCGTGCGCAGCATTCGCGCGCCGCGCGAACTGGCTTCGGATCGGATCGGTTGAACAGCCACTTGCGTCCCCTGCGAAGCGCCGGCGAGGAGCCGCCGGGCTTCAGGGGATAATCAAGAGGGACAGAAAATGACCCAACGCAACAGCGCCGTGCAGGCGTAGTAGCGGCGGCGGCAAATACTTGCAGGCGGCGGATCGCCCTGCCTGTCAGTTCTGATTATCCCGAGTTATTCGCAGCCTCGACGAGTAAGAGTGATTCGCTGCCTATGCCGGAGCGATCCACGCCGGTGGTACCGTATCGGCGGTTCGGTCTACCCCGCGTGCAGATCCAGATCACGAGCCGGTTTGTTACTCTGTCTATCCGGAACGGTTCGAATGGTTGCTTCGCGTTCAGCCCTCAACGCCCGCGCTTCATCTCGCGCTTGGTCCGCGCGCTTAGTCGCGCCTCCGGCCCTGACGAAACAGAATGTAGTTTGATAGGTTTCCTTTTAGAACGGAAACGCTTCGACTCAGAAGCGATTGCCGGTGGGGGAAGACAGCATGCGGCAGCAAAATCAGGAATGGAGAGAAGAGGAGCTTGATCGCCTCAGAATGCTCTTGGCCGACCGCCTGCGCATCGTGGACATTGCAAGGGATCTCGGCCGGCGCCAAACCGATGTGGCTCAGCAGGTAGCACGCCTAGGCTTACCTATAGGAGGCCGGCTCCGGTGACGTTGACTGCCACGGTCCGCACTCATAATAACAGCTTTTATGGACTCAGGCGAACACCGCGGCCTCCGCTCAAGGAATGATCGCCATCGTTGAGAATGGTTATGCCAGCGCTCTCGATGGCCGTGCGCAACGCGGAGATGGTGGCGATGCGTGCCTGTGTACCTGCTTCGAAACGAACAATTGTGTTGCGGCCGACCTTCGAAGCGGCGGCCAGATCGTCGATCGACCATTTCAAAGCTGCACGTGCCATTCGGCATTGGTCCCCATCCATCCGGCGACAATATCACCATAATCATTTGACACAACAATAGCCAAGTGGGTATATTAGCACCACATCTTTGGAGGCAAGCGGCCGGAACAAGGACGTAGGACTCCCTGAACCGGCCTGACCGCAACACCTGATGAGAGGTGATTGGCTATGAAGACCATACCGCCAAGCACGCGGCTGGCCAAGTTCGCGCGCAAGATGCGCGGCGCAAGCCACAGCGTGTTTTATGCCATCCAGCCCTGGTATGATTGGGGCAGGATCAACGCCTTCCGGCTCGACGCGATCACCGAAGCGGAGATGACCGAAGGGCAAGTCCGTTACCTGGAAGTCCAGTGGTTCGGAATCCACGTCGCTGTCATCTTCGGCCGCACACCGACAAAATCGATGTCGCGAGGTGCGGCATGAGCCTGACCTTCGACCGGGAGCGGCGCCCGCTGTCTTTTCCACCGTCGTTGCAGACGGATGAGGCGGGCATGATCCTGCCCTGCCCGTCCGACGAGCTGGCCGGATTCGCAGAGCAGGTCGCGCCCGACCAACTCTTATCGTTCGTGCGTCGGCTCATCAATGTGACCAGGAAACGGCGACGACAGATCCGTTGGTCCGCCGTGAACCGGCAACGCATGGAGCTCGCACGCCTCTGTATCGAACGTATTCTGGCTGAACGGATTGTCGAGGCGGGTTTCAACTAAACGTGTCCGCCGGCATGGCCCGCACGCGATACAAGGTAAGAGTTTTAACCCCTCGGCGTGGTCACGCGGTACCGCGTCACGATATCAGTCAGGTGGTGTGGTTTTCCCGTCCCGGTTTTCCAGCAGGCGGCGATCTGCGTCATCGATCGCCTTGAGCAGTTCAGCAAAATGCGGCGTCTCGTCGATCGGGTACATTCGATCGAAGTTCGGCCCCAGCAGGGAAACGTCCCTCTGGGTCAGCAAGCCCACGGCCACGATACGCTGGTTTGGTAGCATCAGTTTCGCACTCCGATTGCCGAAGTACCTGTAACAAAGACGTCGCTGCAAAGTGCCAGCGCTTTGCGCCGAGCCGGGGGGGTGGCGGGGTTAGGCTCCGCATACCCATCTTGCGCCGCATGCGGTCGACCGGCGACGAAGCGAGGCCGGTTTCGGTCTATCTTCCGACCCTAGTGGAAGTAGGCGGCGCGGGCCGCCACCAGGTTGGTGGACGGCCCGCTCCGTCACGTTCAGGCTTCCGCGGTTTCTGAAGCGCCTGCAGGTGCTGCAGCTTTCGTCTTGGCCGGACGCCCACGCTTCTTGGCGGCGGGTGCCTCGCCGGAAAGATGCTCCTTCGCCGCTGCAATGCTCAGCTTCGAGGTTGTCTTCGGTGCGGGGGCAACGTCCGTCTTGCGGCCGAGGCCAGTCGAATGTGCCAGCGCACGGCGCGTTTCGGAATAGGCCGGTGCCACCATCGGGTAATCCCTCGGAAGCTCCCACTTCGCGCGATATTCCTCGGGTGACATATTGAAGTTGGTACGCAGATAGCGCTTGAGCATCTTCAGCTTCGCGCCGTCCTCCAGGCACACGATGTAATCGTGCTTGACCGAGGCACGCACCGAGACTGCCGGCTCCTGCTTCGGCATTTCGGGCGCGACAGGATGAGCGGTCGCGGAAAGCGCCGCAAAAACGCTTTGAATCAGATTTGGCAGATCGGTGGTCGCAGTGCTGTTGTGGCTGACATGAGCAGAAACGATATCCGCGGTCAGTTCGATCAGATTGTTTTCAGGCATGGGCAATCTCCGACATAGGGTCCGGAGCACATAGAACAGATGTTCGCAATGTCTACCACTCTGTATATAGACCGGCAAATCCGCCGACCTGTCCGCACAAGATTCCTCTTCCTAATGCGGTGTTAAGTTTTGTCTTGCGAATGATCCCATTGCGCTGAATTAGAAGCATACTCAGCGGCATATGGAAATAGAACTTTATGAGATGTGGAAGGCCGCTATCAACGGCAGCATGAGCGACGACGAAATCCTCGCGCGATGGCACGATGCCGAGCTCGCCTACGGCAGCGCGAGAGGCGACAAAGTCCTGGCGGCCTATACCGCGGCGGTGATGGCGGAGAACGCTGCGATCCGCCGCTTCGGCTGTGGTGCGCACGATGAGGCCTATCGGGCGCGGTTCCCGGATGATGCGGAGATTGGGTGTTGAACAAGGCCATGCGGACTGAAGCCGAAGGGAGGTTACCGACCTACCGGGTGCAACTCGTCCCCTTCCCTGCCGTCATCGATGCCGATGGGCTGCTTGTCGCGAACTCCCACGTTGTCGAGATCGTCTTTCCCGGAGACAGGGTCGAGACCGCGCTTGGCCCGGTCAACACGATCGTAGGCCCCGGCACCGCCAAGATCCTGGTGGGTGAAACCACGATACGCGGTGTGCCATTGTGCTGAGTGGAAGGACGAGCATGGAGCATGAGCCGCGCAACAGGATCATCGGTGCGACCGATCGCGGCCTCACCGTCCGGGTCGCGGGGCCGCGAAACCATGGTGTCCTGGGCGGCGGTGACGGGCATCAGCGCTGGCCGGGCCAGGCCTGACCTCACCAGCGAGCACTGGATTCTCGTTCTCGCTCTTGAGATGCAATTGCCGGACCGGGAACATCTGTTCGTTGTCGGCGAGATCGAGCCGGCCTGGATCCCGTTGACGACAAACCTGCACGTGGCCCTGCCGGAGGTCGCGCCGTTCGAGGTCTGGGGCGCCGCGATCATCACTGCCTCGGCACCGATAGAGTTGTACCAGCGCGGCACGTAGACATGATGCCGTCGATCATCTCTGCTTCCTGCTAACGGCACGAGTATCCCGCCCGGCGATGCTTTGGATTGCTGCCCGCAAGGTTCGTCGCTAATAGCGTTCCTGTTTTGGACCGAAAGCCCCTTCCCCATGGCGCGTCAGCGCCGTTCATTCCTCCCGCAGACGTACAGGCGGCGATCGACGCATTTCGCGGCCGGATGGACCAGGGCGACCCGATCGTCATCGGATTTCAGGACGCAATCCTGCCAATGACGGTTAGCGATGCGACGCTTCCCGACAATCCGATCATCTATGCCAACGCGGCCTTCGAGCGATTGACGGGTTTTCCACCCAGCGAAATCCTCGGTCGCAACTGCCGGTTTCTCCAGGGACCGCTGACTCGGCCAGATGATGTCGACCGTTTACGTGATGCCATTTCCCGACGCGAGGCAATCGAGATTGATCTGCTCAATCATCGGCGGGACGGAACACCCTTCTGGAACCGCCTGACGGTGACGCCGGTCTTCGACGCTCACGGCGCCTTGTCCTATTTCGTCGGCTCTCAATTCGACGCTACGCTCGAGCGACATCGGCTGGTGCGCCTGCAGGCGGATCGCGACGCGCTTGAGAGCGAGGCGGTGGCGCGCGAAGCAGCACTCGTCGAACGCGACGCCCGTCTTCAGTTCGCGCTGCGGGCAGGCGGCCTTGGATCCTGGAGCTACGAGATTGCGACGCACACCCTCGTAGCCTCGGCAAGCTGCAAGGCCATCTTCGGTCGCGACGTCGATGATCCGTTCACCTATGCGGACCTGCTGGCATCCATCCACCCCGAGGATCGTCCCGGCATGGAAGCCGCAGTCGCCCAGGTCATCGCGACCGGATGCGAATATGATATCGAATATCGACTGCTCACGCCTACAGGCGAGCAGCGCTGGGTCCACATCCGCGGCGAAATGATGATGCATTCCGACGGCACGCTGCTCACCATCACCGGATATTCCGCCGATATCACCAGGAGAAAATTTGCCGAGGAACAGCGTGGCGTATTGGCCGACGAGCTGACCCACCGCGTCAAGAATACCCTCGCCACGGTTGGAGCCATTGTCGGTCAGACGCTCCGCAACGCCACGTCCATCGCCGATGCCGATGAGATCATCGCCGGCCGCATCGCCAGCCTCGCGACAGCGCATGAATTACTGGTGCACGATGAGATGGAAGGGGCATCGATCGGCGACCTCGTGTCCCGTGTGCTCGCGCCGTTCGCCGATCGTGACGGCAAGCTCTTCTCGATCGAGGGGCCGGATGTCCGTCTCTCTCCTGCCATCACTCTGGCACTTTCGATGGCCGTCCATGAGCTCGCGACCAATGCCGCAAAATATGGCGCCCTATCCGTCGCTGGTGGACATGTCGAAATCCGATGGGCTCTCGTGGACGGCTCAGCGAGCCATCGGTTCACCTTCTCCTGGATCGAGAGCGGGGGACCGCCCGTTAGGCCACCGGAGCGAACCGGGTTCGGCACGCGGATGATCGAGCGCGTCCTCGCGCAGCACGTCAAGGGGAAGGCCGAGATCGCCTATCGCCCGCAAGGCGTGCAATTCTGCGTCACCGCCACCGTATGAGAATATCGCTTACGCACGTAGCGCACCCGCAACATGCTTAATTTTAATCTGGATCAAGGGATAGATTATAGCTCTTCCGGGGTTGGGCATTCAGATTGGAATGCTGCATGTGCCACGTCCTTGTGATTGAAGATGATTTCCTGATTGCCGATCACATATGCCAGCTGATGGAACTTGCTGGCGCAACCTCGATCGATCAGGCTGCGACCGAAGGAGAAGCGATTGCGGCCGCAAGGGCGCACCCGCCCGCTATCATCGTATCCGACGTACGGCTCGCGGAGGGGACCGGCCCGTTCGCCGTGCAAGCCATCCTGGCCGAGCATGGAGAGGTTCCGGTCATCTTCGTCACCGGGACACCCGATGCCTGCCATCCACGAACCGCACCGATGATCATCCTGACCAAGCCGATCCAGGATCGGCTGCTGATGGCGACGTTCAAGGAGCATGCCCCGATCTGACCGACATCGTGGCGATGCCGTCGGTTTCGCTGAAGGGGTTACCTTCGGCGACTTCCTCCGAAATTTCATTCAGCAAGCTCTTTCCGCTCGCATAGCGGCGCCCGAGTGTCTGCACGAACCCTTCATAGCGTTTGCGGCCTTTGACCTGTGCCGCGGCCTGGTCTTCATCGGGCAACGGCGGCGTCACCGACAACCAGAAGCGCACGAACAATGCGACGGCCTCGGTCGTAAGCCCGGTGTTGCGTTCGAGCCGCTGCACCTGCCGGGTGAGCCTGTCGAGCCGTCGCGCGAAGGCGGCCTCGAGCCGGTCGGCACCGTCCGGCGACAAATAGGACGCCACGGCGGCCTCGACGATCGCCGAGCGCGATATGCGCCGGCGGATCGCGAGCTCGCCGACCTGCTTCGCCAGTTCGGGCGGGAAATAGACATTCAGCCGGGTACGCATAGGCCCTTCCTCACAGTTGAAGGCCGTCATCAGGGTCGAGCGATGCCTGCCCGCACTGCCTCGCGTTCAGCGCGGCAACCGATAGCGGATGCGCAACGTCGCGCCGTCTCCGGACGGTGGCGCATGGAGGATTTGGTCGCCCCCGCGCTGCTCGGCGCGCATCGCCGCACAGCATGACGGCATACGGTGCGCGGGTCCGGGATAGCCGCCGACGACACGGTGCAATTCGCCCGAGATGATCTCGACGAAGGCGAGTCCCAGCACCTCGCCGCGCTGGAAACGGGAGTGCAGCGCATCGCGGAAATCGATGCTGGTCGGGATGGTCCCCTCGGTCATGTCCTCGCCCTAGCTGGTCATGGCGACAGAGGCGAGGCCATGAGAAAGCCCCCGCGCCACGGGGCACGGGGGCTCGACGGGTCGGCCGGGAGAACGATGGCGCGTCAGAATCCGCCCACCTTGTCGAGCGGGACGGGCGCAAGGTTGAGCACGACAAGTCCGTGCCTGCGGCCTATCAGTCCACCTTCGATGGGCATGAAGTCGGGGCCGAAGGTGACGGACATACCGGCCCGCCACGGATCCTCCTCCACGAGCCGGGCGAGCGCGTCGATCAATTGCTGGATGGTCATGGTGATGGTCCTTTCCGCCGCCCGCGATGCCCGCCAGGGCACGCGGGCGGCGCCGATTTTCGATGGGATGGGAAAAAGGGACGGCGGCATATGCCGCCGTCCCATCGATCATTCCGCCGCGACGGCGAGCGGCGCGGGCGGTTCGGCCGGAACCGGCTGCGGGGCGGGCGCGCCTTTCAGCAGGGGTGCCACCGTCTTCCAGCGCATCAGCGTCTCGAACGGCCGGGCCGTGTAGCTGGCGGGAGCGAAGGCCAACCATTTGGGCACCCAGCCCTCGACCTTGGGACGATCGTTCGCACCGGCGAGGCAATCGCGTATGATGTCCTTCTGCGTCTTGACCTTCTCGGTGACGTTGCTGTCCGCCACTTTCTTGCCCGCCACCTCGCGCAGCATGACGTTCGCCACTTCCCGATCGCGGATCAGATCGAAGAACGCCTCGTCCGGCTGCCAGAGGCTCGCCATGTCGGGCTTGAGATAGCCTCACACCGCCTCGACTACCGCGCTGCCCGCCGCGAGCGTTTCACCCATGACGATGGCAATGACGCGCAGCACATCGGCATCGCAAAGCGCCAGCAATCGGACGAAGATCGCCACCGTCCGGGAGCCGTTGGAGATGCCGCTACCGTTCGCGCCGACCACGGTCGGCGCGTCATCCGGCAGGCCGAGCATGGCGAGGACGGCGCGACGCTTGGTGTCAAAAGCCGTCTCCGCCGCGCATGTTTCTACGCTTTCGGTGATAGCCTCGGCGCGACCGGCCTGCCGCTCGATCTTCACGCTCCACAGCGGAGAGTCGGTGATGGCGTGGGCCACCATCAGGCGCAGCGCGACCGGGGGATGATCGGCCAGCACGGCGCGCACGGCGGCGTGGCGATGGAGGTCGATATAGGTCTGGAGCGCGCTGGTCACTTCGGACCGGCCCGCCCGCGCCGTCGCCTTGTCGGCTTCGCTGGTCGCACCCTTCGCGGCGGCACTGCGCGCACGTCTTGCCTCCTTGGACGAGAGATAGCCTTCGTGGATTTCCACCTCTCCGTCATGACGAACGGAGATGAAGACCTTGCCGCCCTGATCCTTGGACACGCGCTCATGCTCGTAGCTATGGAAATAGCTGCCCGGCTCCATCACCTCGACATGGCTCCATCCGGCTTCCAGATAGGCGTCGCGCCTCGCTGCGATGGCCTCGTTCTGGGCCTTCCAGAACTGGTCGGGATCATCGAAGACGCCGCCTTCCCCGAACAGGTCGGCTTTGATCCGGCCCTTGAAGCCAGCGAGGTCGAACAGCGCTACCTTGGTCGAGATCGCGGCTCCGCCGAATAGCCATGCCCGGAGCTGACCGCGAGTGGGGGCGTGGCTTTTTGGGTCGTCGTGGAGCGCCAGCCATTCCCTCTGGCGTGCCTTGCTGGCGAGCGTCAGATGCCGGATCGTCGCCGAATCGATCTCCTCGGCCCGGTAAAGCTCCCGGATCGCGGGCAACAGATTGCCCAACGCCAGCACGCGGCGGATATAGAGGTCGGTCACGCCGAAGGTCTGCGCAATCTGCTCGACGCTGCGCCCCTCCTTCTGGATCAGCCGGGTGAGCGTGGTCCATTGGGATACCTCGTCGGGATCGAGTCGTTCGATATTCTCGATCAGCGAAGCTTCCAGCGCGGCGGCATCGTCGCCCGCATCCATGATCGCGCAGGGGACGGGTTCCTCGTCCCCATTCTCCTGCGCCACGATCAGCGCGGCATGATAGCGCCGCCGCCCGGCGACGATCTCATAGCCGTCTGATGTCGCTTCTTCGTCCCCGGATAGCGTCGCCGCCTGCGGCCGCACGAGCAAGGGAACGAGGATGCCGCGTGCGCGGACGGACGGAAGCATGTCGGAGACATCGGGGGCCTGTTTGCCGTGCCGCATGTTGAGGGCAGACACGGAGAGCTTGCCAAGCTCGATGTTCAGGAGTTTCATGATGGTTCATCCTTCATGGGGTGAACCGGCCCGTCCGATCATTTAACGGATGCTGCGGGCGGGCCGGACCAATGCGCGGGAAAGAGCCCGCGCGCTCATCCGCCGCCTGTGCTGCGGGGATCAGGAGTGCCGCGCTCGGTGCGTGCAATGGCGGCCTCGGCCTCGCGCAACGACGATAGACGGCGCGCGATGTCGGCCCATACCGACAGGGGCGTGCGCGTGGCGAAAGCGGTATCGCGCTCGATACGCATACCGAACGGCAGGCGGATGGCGGCGATCTCGGAGGCACTGAAATACCCAAGCTCGGGACACTCGAATCCGAGGTCCGCTGCTCCGAACAGGGCGTCGTCATCCGCCCCGAGTTCGGTCGCGATCCATATGGCCGGGCCGATCGGGTTGAATAGTTTGAGGACCGGAACCGCGTCCGGCTCGGGCCGACCGTCGCGCTGGGCGGCACGGCGGGCGATGTTGTTTGTGCGTAACGCGAAGCGGATATCGGGGGGCAAGATAATCATGCCGCCGCCCACAGCTCTGCGCTTCGCGCCACGGGCAGCTTCCGGTCCTCGGTGCGTGTCATCGCGGCGGTGGCAGGCTCACCATCAGGCGCGTTGCCAAAGGCCAGCAGGAAGTCCGCTGCCTTGCTGGCTTGGCTTGCTGCGCGGAAGACGGCTCTATTATCTTCCTTGAGAAGGTTGATCCACGCGGCTATATAGTCGGCGTGACGGACAGTCGGAATGATGCCAAGCGCAGACAAAGGCGCTCGACATTTCGGCGACAAGTTCCTCGCGAGCGTAGGATTTGGAACCAAATCCACCCGACATATCGCGATTCAACCTGTGGTTTGCACCACTCCAATGACCGAGTTCATGAAAACAGGTCCGGTAATAGTTGATCTGTTCATGGAACGCGAGTTGCGGAGGCACTTGAACATAGTCGGCGGAAGGGACATAGTAGGCCTTGTCGCCACCGATGCGGAAGTCCGCGCCGGTCGCCGCGATCAGCGCCTCGGCGACGGGAATGACCTCGCATTCGGGCAGCGGCGCGGGATCGGCCGCCAGCCCGTCGCGCAGGCCGTCGCATTGCGCCACGTTGAACAGGACGAACCGCTTGAGGAAAGGAACCGTCTTGGCTTCCTCACCTGACTCGCGGGCGCGCTCCTTCTCGATCTCGGGCGTGAACCGATCGGCATAGACGACGGTAGTGCCGCGCTCGCCCTTGCGGACGCAGCCCCCCGCCTGCACGGCCTGTCTAAAGGTGAGCCACGATTGCGAGGGGAAATCGCCGCCGATCGCGGCGCCCCATAATAAGAGAATATTTACCCCCGAATAGGGACGGCTGGTGAGCGCATTGCGCGGCAGGCCGGGACCGGCCGTGGTCGCGGTGCTCCAAGGCTGGACCCATGGAAAACGCCCCGCTTGCAGTTCGGAAATGATTCTCTGCGTCACCTCGTCATAGAGGTTCGTCCGGGGCGCGGCGCTGGCGGCGGTCGTCTGTCCCCCCTCGGCCCGCGCACGGCGCTTGCTCATCTGGCGCATCGTCAGCCTCCATCCCACAAAACCGCCGCAGCCCCGCCGGGCGTGGGGGGTGGGCGGCGAAGCGACCGGAAAGGCCCGCGCCAAGCGGCGGGCGGCACCCAAGTCCGGGGTCCCCATCGCGCTCGCGCGATGGGGTGGCGCAGGGGCGGAACGAAGTGGAGCAGCCGGCGCGAAGCGACGGCTTGCCGTTGGCCGCGGCGGGCCTAGCAGGGCGCGCCGACCAGCCTCCGCGCCCAAGGGGGCTGCCCACCGACGACGCCATCGCGCGGCACGCGCGATGTCCGCATTCCGGGGCCGCAGGCCCCGGACAGAGCGCCATGCGATCGTCGCCGGCACGATCGGGACGCCGGCACGGCGGCCCGACGGAGCCCGCCCTTTAGAGGGCGGGTGGAGCAGAGCGCGGCCGGCCGGTGTTCACTCCGGCCGGGGCGCCAAGGTTGCCCGACCCATCAAGATTGGCGAAGGCTAGCCTCAACTGCCAAAGAAGCGGCGAAATCCGGCTGGGATACACGGTTCAGTCAACGCGAGGACGGGAATATCGACTAATGAGCATTGCTCGACCGCTCGCTAGCGGCGCTCATCGATCCCCCCGATCCGCAAAGCTGCGGAAGCGCGACGCCTTTTGACCCGCGAACCAACGACGCCATGGAGACTCCTCCCGCCCGGTGTTTAAGCTGCGCGAAGTGATTGCGGCCCATCATGCTGCAACGCATGGTCTGGATCCGGCCGGACTTCGGCCACCCCTCGCCCACGGCCCTGCCGGTCAATGACGGACTGCTCCTCGTATTGAGTACGCAAACCGGAGAACCGGGGGCGCTGATCCGGGATCATGGGCTGCTGTCCATCCTCGAGCATGATCGTGTGGCCGAGGCTTCGCGGATACCGCCATCATGGGCCGAGAAGCGCCGGCATCGATTTACCCCCGAACGATGACCGGCCCCCGTGGTGGCAGCCGAGCCAAGGTCGCAATGGATCGACGTGCCACCAATGGACCTGGGAAGACTGAAGCCGGAAGACGATGTCCGGCTTCTGTCCGCAGCAACGTGTCGTCTCGCGCCCTGCGTTCATCAGCCCATGGCCGAAGAGTGTGCGAAGTCCCAGCGGTGCCGATCGATGACGGCGCTTGGATCATTGTCTGCCGAAAGTTCGGCGCTTGCCCGCAATCCGAAGGACGCCGTCGCCTGAATAAAGCGCTCTGCGTTGGCGAGCACATCGCTCGTCTTCGCCGAGCCTGCATCCACGCCCTCGACGCCGCGCATCCGCATCTGCAACGGACCACCCCATAGGCGCTCCTGCAGAGGCAGGTCCGCTCCACCGTACGCGAAGGCGACATCGTCGAACGCGGCGGTCGATCCGTCGGTTCGAGTGAAGAAGCCCGTGTTCGCCACGAGGTTCTCTCCGAGCCGGTGCTTCTCTTCCGTCGGCGCACCTGACAGATCGAGCGACGAAACCCCAGCCTGCGCCATGCTCAGGAACTCGCCCGGATCGACCTTGCCGTCGCCATTGGCATCGCTCCAGACCCCGAAGCGGGACCACGCATCATCGGCGGCAGAGAGCTGACCGTCGCCGTTGCTGTCGAACGCCGCGAGGCCCGCAAGGTCCGATGTCGCTCCAGCCACGTCATTGACGAAGGACAACTCGTCGGCGCCCGACACCGTCCCATCGCCGTTCCGGTCAAACGCGAGCAGCCCGTCTCCCCGGGAGATCCAGCCGGTCTTCTCGGCCGTACCTTCGCCCTTCCAGTCGAACTGGACACCCGATGCCGCCTTGCTAACGAGGTGGACGCCGTCACCATTAAGATCGAGCACGATCGGTGAAGCCAACGAGGTGCTGCCGTCCTTGAACTGGAGCGTCTCGATCCCGACCAAGGTGTCGGTGCCGTCGTCGCCATCCAAGGTTGGTTGGTTGTCAGTGATGGTCACCTTGCCGTTCGAGGTGATGACCGAATAGTCAGCCATCGCGCCGGCGTACACGGCGGTATCGTTGCCGGCTCCTCCGTCGAGCAAGTCATTGCCCGCCCCGCCGGTCAGCACATCGTCGCCACCAGCGGCGGCCTGGGTCGCGAAGAGACGGACATTGTCGAGCGAGACCCCCTGATAGCTTGGTCCACTGATCGTCTTGAACTCGATATCGTCCGATCCGCCTGTCGCCTCGACCAAGAAGGAAAAGGATTTGGCCTGCGTCCCGACATTCTCGATCGTCGCGATGACTTGACCATTCCAAAGGACCTGCATCGTGGAGTCTGCGGCACCGTCACGTTTGGCGGCATCGAACTGAAGCAGCAATTTCTGCTCCGCGGGGAGTCCCGTGACGCTCTGTTCGATATCCATATAGTCCTGACCGCCACCATCGGACGTCATGTCGAGCCAGTGCCCGCCATCGGTGGCGGCGACACCGGCATAGCCGCTTCCGACGGCCTTGAAGAAGGCCCCGCTCTTCCTCGTCCAGCCAGGCATATCTCCAGTCGTGGTCCCCCAGCCCGGATATCCGTCATCCGCTGGATTGCCGAAATCCTCGAAGCTGCCGTTGACGATCAGATTCGGGCCTGTCGCGAAGTAACCGTCGCCATAGAGCGCGTCGTTTCCAGCGCCCCCGGCCAGTGTGTCGGCCCCGGCTCCGCCAACGAGCAGGTCATTGCCACTGTCTCCTATCAGCGTGTCATCGCCGTCCAGCCCGCTCAGCATATCGTCGCCGGCATAACCTTCGAGCACGTCGTTGCCGCTCGTTCCCGTGAGGTTGTCGTTGCCGGCGGCGTTGAAGCGCGCGGCAATGTCGGCTTCGGTCCAGGTCGTGCCATCGGCGAAGTCGACATATTCGATGCCGGCGTCGCCCCACCATTCGCGGTCGAGATAGATCGAGCCGCCCTGCGCGAAGACGAGCTGCGCCGAGGCGCCATCACCGACCTCGAGCACCTGCACATCGTCCGGGCCGATTCCCGCCCCGAGGATCAGGCGGTTGTCGCGTGAGCCGCCATAATCGAAGATTGAGTCGTCACCGTCGCCCACATTGTAGCGATAGACGTCGGTGCCGTTCCCGCCTTCGAGACGGTCATTGCCGGTGCCACCGGTGATGTCGTCATTGCCGTCCGACGTCTGGATCGTATCGTCGCCGGCACCGCCATTGACGGTGTCGTTATAATAGGTGCCCCAGATCGTGTCGTTGCCGCTCGTGGGCTGACCGGCAAGATAATGCGAGACGAGGTCGCTCTCGGTCCAGGTCGTGCCGTCGGCGAAGTCTATATATTCGATGCCGGCATCACCCCACCATTCGCGATCGAGGTAGATCGAGCCCGCGCGGTCGGTGAAGCTGAGCTCGATCGAGTTGAAGTCGCCGGTCCGCGTGACCTTGACGCTGTCGGGCGTGATGCCCGCGCCAAGCACCAGGCGGTTGTCGCGCGAGCCACCATAGTCGAAGATGGAATCGTCACCGTCGCCGGCATTGTAGCGGTAGATGTCGGTGCCGTTCCCGCCCTCGAGCCGGTCGTTGTCGCTGCCACCCGTGATGTCATCGTTGCCGTCGGAGGTCTGAATGGTGTCGTCACCGGCACCCCCATTGACGGTGTCATTATAGTAGGTACCCCAAATGGTGTCGTTGCCGCTCGTCGGCTGGCTGGCGAGATAGCGCGAGACAAGATCGCTTTCCGTCCAGGTCGTGCCATCGGCGAAGTCGATATATTCGATGCCGGCATCTCCCCACCATTCGCGGTCGAGGTAGATCGAGCCCGCGCGGTCGGTGAAGCTGAGCTCGATCGAGTTGAAGTCGCCGGTCCGCGTGACCTTGACGCTGTCCGGCGTGATGCCCGCCCCGAGCACCAGTCGGTTGTCCCGCGACCCACCCTGATCGAAGATGGAATCGTCTCCGTCGCCGGCGTTATACCGGTAGATATCGGTGCCGCTACCGCCCTCCAGGCGGTCGTTGCCGCTGCCGCCCGTAAGGGTATCGTTCCCGTCCGAGGTCTGGATGGTGTCGTCGCCGGCACCGCCATCGGCCGTGTCGTTGCCATACGTGCCCCAGATCGTGTCGTTCCCGGCCGTCGTCTCGGCCGCGACATAACGGGCAGCGATGTCGGCCTCGGTCCAGGTCGTACCGTCGGCGAAGTCGAAATACTCGACGCCGGCATCGCCCCACCACTGGCGATCGAGATAGATGGAACCCGCCTGGTCGGTAAAGATCACCGAAATCGAGTTGAAGTCGCCGGTGCGCGCGAAGCTCACCTCGTCGGGGGAGATACCGGGTCCGAACACCAGCCGATTGTCGCGGCTACCGCCATAGTCGAAGACCGAGTCATCTCCGTCGCCGGCGTTGTAGCGATACAGGTCGGTGCCGCTTCCGCCCTCAAGCCGATCATTGCCTGTGCCGCCAACGAGGACATCGTTGCCGTCGCCTGCCTGCAGGGTGTCGTTGCCGTCGTCACCGTAGACGCCGTCATCTCCACCATATGCAGCGATGACGTCATTGCCACCGCCGCCATGCAGGGTCTCGGAGTCGTTGGTGCCCTGGATGTTGTCGTCGCCGTCCGTGAACGGGACCAGCGATTGATCGAGCGTATCCCGCGTCCAGACCGTACCGTCTGCGAACGCAATATTCTCGATCCAGTTGGCGCTGTCGCTGCCCGCTCCGCCGGCAATCAGCACCGTGCCGCCGCCGTTGGTAAGCGTGAGCAGGTAGTCGTTGCCGCCATTGACCCGGGTAACCTGGACATCAGACTTCGAGACATCGGTGCCGAAGCGCAGCGTGTCGTTACCGCCGCCGACGCCATCGGCATCTTTCTCGCGAATGACATCATTCCCGTCGCCGCGGTCGAACAGATAGACGTCGTCGCCTGCGCCGCCCGACAGCGTATCGTTGCCGGAGCCTCCGGAAACGGTGTCGTTGCCCGACGAGCCAGCGAAGCTGTCATTGCCGGCCCCAAGGTCGATCTCGCTGATCCCTGTCAGCGTTACGCCCTGCAGCGACAGATTGTCGTTGCCGTCTGTTGTCGCGAGACGCACGTTCGCGTGACCTCCGGCGTCGATGGTCTCGATATTGGCGATCCGGCTTACGCCGATGACAGAGCCGTCTGCACCGGCCAGAATCCGGTCCTGTCCGGCTCCGCCATCCAGGTCATCGGACCCCTGATCGGCTCCGGACACAAGGAAAGTGTCGTCACCACCGCTGCCGCGAATAACGTCGTCGCCCTTGCCACCCACGATGCCGGCAATGCCGGTCAGCGCTACGCCGCTCAAATCGAGATGATCGTCGCCGTCACCCAACGCAATCGTCACATTGGCAAAGCCATTGCCGTCGATCGCCTCGACATTGGTGAGGGTATGGATTCCAATGACCGCACCGTCGGTCGCGGCCTGCAGTCTGTCATAGCCATCGCCACCGTCGATCGTATCGTGACCGGAATCCGCTGCCGCATATTGGAAGATGTCGTCACCAACTCCCCCCGTAAGGATGTCATCACCGGCTCCGCCTCGCACGACATCGGCCTGCGTCGTGCCTATGAAAGTGTCGTCGCCTCCTGCCAGGTCGATATAGGCGATCCCGGCAACAGAGATGCCATTCAGATCGGTGGTCTCGCTGGCGTCGGTGCGGGCGAGCACGACGTCGGCGAAACCCGCGCCCGATATGGCTTCGACATTCTGGAAACCGGCGAGGCGGATGACCGTGTTGTCGGCGCCCGCCGCGATCGTGTCGGTACCGGCGCCGCCGTCGACCTGATCGCCGCCCGTCGAGACACCCACATAGCGGATCGTATCATCACCATCGCCGGCGTTGATCACATCGGCTCCGAGCGAGCCTGTGACGACGTCATTGCCCGCGCCCATGTCGATCGAGGCGATCCCATCGAGGACCGCGCCCGAAAGATCGAGTGTGTCGGTATCGTCGGTGGCTTCAATATGGACGTCGGAATGGCCAGCGGCGGTGATCAGCTCGATCCCCGTCACGCTGGACAGTCCGATGATCGTGCCATCCGACGCGGCCTCGATGCGGTCGTTGCCGCTGCCGCCGTCGATCGCATCAACGCCTTCTTCGTCGCCATCGAAGACGAAAACGTCGTCACCGCCGGCACCCTTCAACGTATCGTTGCCACCACCGCCTTGGAGCCGGTTCGCACCGTCGTCACCGATGATCGCATCGGCGCCGAGCCCGCCGATAACGGCCTCGATGCTCGTCAGTGCTTCGGTCTGGCTGACCGTTCCACTCGTGACAATCTGTGCCGTTCCCGCCGAAAGATCGATCGACCAGCTATCCATCGAGAAGCTGTAGTCGGCGGTGTCGAAGCCGTCGCCACCGTCGAGCAGGTCGGTTCCGGTGTCACCGGAAAGAACGTCGTCGCCGGTCCCACCGTAAAGCTTATCATTCCCGCCGCCGCCATATAGCGTGTCGTTGCCATCGGAGCCGGAGAGTGTGTCGTCCCCGTCACCGCCCATGATCGTGTCATCGCCGGCGAGACCGTCGATGATGTTCGCGTTCGAATCTCCCACGAGATAGTCTGCCCCGGGCGTGGCCGGCTGCGCCAGCATGAGCGCCTCGAAATCCGCCGCTTTCCATATCGTGCCATCCGCAAAGCTGACCTGCTGGATCCCGGCAGCTCCTCCATTCGCAAACTGAGCCTTGATGGTCACTTTGTCGGTGCCGTTCGCGAGAGCGAGGATCAGGTCATCCGGTGCATCGGGCGTCCGCATCAAGCGGATGTCGCTTGCGGCGATTCCGTCGCCGAAGGCGAGCACATTGGTCGAGCCATCGGCCGTTTCGACGACGGTGTCGGACCCGCCGCCAAGCGCGAAGCGATAGGTGTCCGCGCCCGCGCCGCCGGCCAGCGTGTCATTTCCGGCCCCACCGTCGAGGATATCGGCAGTCGCGAAGCCGCGGATCAGGTCGTCACCGGCCGTTGCCGCTGCGCTGATGGCCGAAGCTCGCAGCTGGTCCATCGTCACGGTCGAACCGTCGGCGAAGCGGATCACTTCGACACCCGAACGACCGCCGGTATCGAGACCCTTGAGCGTAATCGAGCCCGGCTGCGAGGCGAAGTTGATGACCAGGGGGCCGCCATCGACCGGCTGCGTCAGGCGGATATCCGGGAGGCCGATTCCTGGGCCGAAGGCCAAGGTATCGACATTACCGGCGGTTCCCGGCTGCCTCGGATCGTTTCCGGCGCCATTGTCGTCGACGATCGTGTCGTCGCCGTCACCGAGATTGTAGACGTAGGTGTCATTGCCGCCGCTGCCGATCAGCGTATCGTTGCCGAGACCGCCCTGAAGCGTGTCGGCGAAGTTGGTGCCGATCAGCGTATCGTCGCCGGTCGTTCCCTGCCCGCTGGCCTTCGCGGTGAGCGTGGCACGGTCCCAGACCGTGCCGTCGGCGAAGCGGACCTGCTCGATACCGGACGAGGCGCTGGCATTCTGCTGATCGAGATAGATCACATTGTCGTCATCGATATAGAGGATCAGATCCTGCGCATCGGTCGGCGACACCAGCACCCTCACATCGCCGGAATTAATGCCCTCGAGCACCAGCGTGTCGGTCGAACCCGCATCGGTCGGATCATAGATCGTATCGTGGCCGTCACCTCGTGCGAAGCTGTAGGTATCGGAACCCGCACCGCCGCGCAGGACGTCGTCGCCTTTCATGCCGTGCAAGGTATCGTTGCCAGCCGAGCCGATGACCGTGTCGTCGCCCATCGTGACGGCGACGGTGCTGCCATCGACATTGTTCCCGCGCAGAAGCTGGAGCAACGTGCTGACACTCCAGGTTGCGCCTGACTGGAAGGTGACCTGGTCGATGCGATTGCCGTCGAACTCGGAACGCAGATAGATGCGATCGTCGGTGCCCTTTATCGACAGGATGATCCCGTTCACGTCGCCGTCGACGAGCGCCTGCGAGACTATGATGTCGGATTCATCGATCCCCTCGCCGAACTTGAGCGTGTCGTAGCCCCAATCGTCGAGGATGGTGTCGGAACCGTCACCGCGGTTGTAGATATAGGTATCGTCGTTGCCCTGGCCGTCGAGATAATCGTCGCCCTTGCCGCCGGTCAGGGTGTCGTTGCCGTCGCCCGACGTGATCTCGTCATTGCCATTCCCGCCGTCGATGACGTCGGCATAATTGGTGCCGTAGATCTTGTCGTCGCCATCGGTAGGGATCGCCGCCATCAGTCGCGCGCGGAGATCCGCGTCGGTCAGCACCGTGCCGTCGGCGAACTCGAAACGCTCGATGCCGTGGCCGCCGTTAGTGTTCTGATTGCGGATGTAGATCCGATCGCTGGTGCCCGCGATCGAGATGATCAGGCCCTGGAAGTCGCCATCGACGGTGGGCAAGGAGAGGATGAGGTCGGAGGCGCTGATCCCCGCGCCGAAGCGCAACGTGTCGTTGCCATACCAGTCGTCGTAGATCGTGTCCGACCCATCGCCGCGATTGAACACATAGGTGTCGTCGCCACCCTGGCCGTCGAGATAATCGTCGCCCTTGCCGCCCGTCAGGGTGTCGTTGCCGTCGCCTGAGGTGATCTCGTCATCGCCCAGGCCGCCATTGATGACGTCGTCATAGTTCGTGCCGTAGATCTTGTCGTCGCCATCGGTGGGAATCGCCGCCATCAACTGCGCGCGCAAGTCAGCGTCGGTCAGTACCGTGCCGTCGGCGAACTCGAAGCGCTCGATGCCGTGGCCGCCGTTACTGTTCTGGTTGCGGATGTAAATCCTATCGCTGGTCCCCGCGATCGTGATGATCAAACCCTGGAAGTCACCGTCGACGGTCGGCGCGGAGAGGACAAGATCGGAGGCGCTGATCCCCGCACCGAAGCGCAGCGTGTCGTTGCCGTACCAGTCGTCGAATATCGTGTCCGACCCATCGCCCCGGTTGAACACGTAAGTGTCGTCACCACCCTGACCGTCGAGATAATCGTCGCCCTTGCCGCCGGTCAGCGTGTCGTTACCGTCGCCCGACGTGATCTCGTCATTGCCGTTCCCAGCATTGATGACATCGTCGTAGTTCGTGCCATAGATTTTGTCGTCGCCATCCGTGGGGATCGCCGCCATTAACTGTGCGCGGAGGTCCGCATCGGTCAACACCGAGCCGTCGGCGAACTCGAAACGCTCGATGCCATGGCCGCCGTTGGTGTTTTGGTTGCGGATGTAAATCCGATCGCTGGTCCCCGCGATCGTGATGATCAGGCCCTGGAAGTCGCCGTCGACGGTCGGCACGGAGAGGACGAGGTCGGAGGCGCTGATCCCCGCACCGAAGCGTAGCGTGTCGTTACCGTACCAGTCGTCGAATATCGTGTCGGACCCGTCCCCGCGGTTGAACACATAGGTGTCGTCACCACCCTGACCGTTCAGATAATCGTCCCCAAGCCCACCGGTCAGGGTGTCGTTACCGTCGCCCGTATTGAGTTCGTCGTTCCCGGCCCCACCGGTTGCCTGGTCCGCAAAGGGCGTTCCGCTGATCCGATCGTCCCCGGGGGTGCCGGTCACGAGCAGTGCACGCATGTCGGCATCCGACAGAACCGTGCCGTCGGCGAACGCGAAGCGCTCTACGGCGCGCCCGTTATTGACGTTCTGGTTCCGGATGTAGATGCGGTCGCTTGTCCCCGCGATGCCGATGAAAAGGCCATAGCCATCATTATCGGTAGTGGCTTGCGTCAGGACAAGATCGGAGACGCTGATGCCGCTACCAAACCGCAGTGTGTCGTTGCCAGAGTCATCGTATATGGTGTCGAAGCCGTCACCGCGATTGAACACATAGGTATCGTCGCCATTGCCTCCGGCGAGGAAGTCGTTGCCGAGGCCGCCCCGCAGCGTGTCGTCGCCGTCATTCCCATAGATCTGATCCTGACCCGCCGTCCCGGTCAGGTCATTGTCGCCGTTCGATCCGGTGATATCGGCCGCGCGTGCCGAGATATGGGCCTCGATCGTACCACGGTCCCATAGCGTCCCGTCAGCGAACTGGATCTGCTCGATGCCAGAGTTGGCGCCGCCCATCTGATCTTGGAGAAGGATCGACCCGCCTGAATTGGCAAAGCTGACCGTGATGTTGTTGCCGTTCAGAACATCGCGGGTGAGGATCAGGTCGGCAGCCGCGATCCCCGCGCCGAGGACCAGCGTGTCCGTGCCGCCGTCCCAATAGCCTTCGGTGATGCGATCGTTGCCGTCACCGAGATTGTAGATGTACGTATCGCTTTCCGTCCCACCATAGAGGTCGTCGTCACCCGTACCGCCGGTGATCGTGTCATTGCCGCGGTCGGCATAGACGACATCGTTGCCGGCGCCTGCATCGATGGTGTTGCCAAAATACTCGTCACGGATGATGTCGTTGCCGCTCGAGACCTGCTGCGCAATGATCTGCGCGTCGAGCGCCGCACGATCCCAGATCGTGCCGTCGGCGAACTGGATCTGCTCGATGCCGGCATTGGCGCCGTCGCCCTGATCCTCAAGGATGATCGAGCCGTCATGGCCAGCGAAGCGGATCAGGACATTGCGCGGATCCAGCACGTCGCGGCTGAGAATCAGATCCCCTGGCAAGATACCGACGCCGAATGACAGCGTGTCGACGCCGCCATCCCAATAACCTTCGGTGATGCGGTCGTTGCCGTCACCTAGGTTGTAGACATAGGTGTCGCTGTCGGTGCCGCCGTAGAGGTCGTCGTCACCCGTGCCGCCGGTGATCGTGTCGTTGCCGCGATCGGCATAGACCACATCATTGCCGGCGCCGGCATCGATCACGTTGCCGAAATATTCGTCGCGGATGATGTCATTGCCGCTTGAGACCTGCTGCGCAATGATCTGCGCGTCGAGCATCGCACGATCCCAAACCGTACCATCGGCGAACTGGATCTGCTCGACACCGGCGTTGGCGCCGTCGCCCTGATCCTCCAGTATGATCGAGCCGTCGTGCCCGGCGAAGCGGATGAGCACATTGCGCGGGTCCTGCACATCGCGGCTGACGATCAGGTCGGCCGGCGCGATCCCCGTACCGAACTGCAGCGTGTCGGTGCCGCCATCCCAATAGCCCTCGGTGATGCGGTCGTTACCGTCACCGAGATTGTAGATATAGGTGTCGCTGTCGGTCCCGCCGTAGAGGTCGTCGTCACCCGTTCCGCCGGTGATCGTGTCGTTGCCGCGGTCGGTATAGACGACGTCGTTGCCGGCGCCTGCGTCGATGGTGTTGCCAAAATACTCGTCGCGGATGATGTCATTGCCGCTCGAAAGCTCTTGCGCGATGATCTGCGCGTCGAGCGTCGCACGATCCCAAACAGTACCATCGGCGAACTGGATCTGCTCGATGCCGGCGTTGGCGCCGTCGCCCTGGTCCTCGAGGATGATCGAGCCATCGTGGCCGGTGAAGCGGATCAGTACGTTGCGCGGATCGAGCACGTCACGGGTGAGGATCAGATCGCCGGGCGCGATACCGGCGCCCAGGGAGAGCGTATCGACGCCGCCATCCCAATAGCCTTCTGTGATGCGGTCGTTCCCATCGACGAGATTGTAGATGTAGGTGTCACTGTCGGTCCCGCCGTAGAGGTCGTCGTCGCCCTTGCCGCCAGTGATCGTGTCGTTGCCGCGATCGGCATAGACGACGTCGTTACCGTCGCCCGCAACGATGGTGTCGCCGAAATAGCCATCGCGCACGATGTCGCTCTGGCTGGACAGGGCCTGCCCGACCAAGCTCGCGTCGATCGCGGCGCGATCCCAGACCGTGCCGTCGGCGAAGCGGATCTGCTCGACGCCGGCGTTGGCGCCATCGCTTTGATCTTCGAGCACGATCGAGCCGTCGTGGCCAACAAAGCGGATCAGCACGTTACGCGGGTCGAGCACGTCACGTGTGAGGATCAGGTCGGCGGGCGTGATGCCGGCGCCGAAGGCCAGCGTGTCATTGCCGCCGTCCCAATAGCCTTCCGTTATGCGGTCGTTGCCATCGCCCAGATTGTAGACGTAGGTATCGCTCCCGACGCCACCGTGGAGGTCGTCGTCGCCGAGGCCTCCGGTAATCGTGTCGTCTCCGTCGCCGGCATAGACGATATCATCGCCAGCCCCCGCCGCGATGATCGTGGCGGACGCGCCGTCGAAGATCGTGTCGTTACCGCCAGTGCCCGCACGGTCGACACTGGCCTGACTCAGGGCCGCACGATCCCAGACGGTGCCGTCAGTGAACTGAATCTGCTCGACGCCCGTTCCTCCGCCGGAATCTTGGCCATTGAGCAGGATCGACCCTGTGTGGTTTGCAAAACGGATCCAGACGTTGCCGCTATTCTGGGGATCGTGGGTGACGACCAGATCTTCGGCGCGGATGCCCGCGCCGAACACGAGCGTGTCGTTCCAGCTCGAGTAGCTGTCGCTGATGCGGACATTCCCGTCACCAACGGCATAGCTGTACGTATCGGCCCCGTCGCCGCCACCCAGATCATGATCCCAAGCGACGCTGGCCGTGTCCTTGACCGCGCCCGCGAAGCTGGGTCCGGTCCCGATATTGTAGAGGTCGCGGAGCGTCAGGCTGATGCCGTCGGCGAAGCGAAGCTCCTCGATCGACCGCGCGCCATCAGTCACGTCCTGATGCTTGAGCGTCAGCTTGTCGCCGTTGGAGCCGATCGTAAGGATGATATCTGTCGGATTGGCCGGGTCGTAGCTGACAGAGATGTCGGAGACGGTAATGCCGGCGCCGAACACCACCGTGTCGACATCGACCGCCGAACCGACGTCGTCGACCGTGACCTCGCCATCTCCTAGATTGAACAGATAGGTGTCCGAGCCATCGCCGCCCGACAGGCTATCGTGGCCGCCGCCGCCATTGAGTGTGTCGTCGTAGACGGTGCCTTTGAGGGTTTCGTCGGCCGAAGTCCCCTGAATCGTGTTTCCAGCTGTCTCGGCATAGGTCGTGTGAGAGGCGAGATCGCTCTTGCTCCAGTCACCATTGGTGAAACTGACCTCCTCGATGCCTTCCCCGAGGTTGGTCACCGCACCGCGCATGTCGATCCGGTCACCGGAAGAGGTCCCTCCGACGAGCAGCGACAAATCCACGCCAGCGGAATGTGCAACCACGGTTATATCAGACGCAGCAATCCCATCACCGAAATCAAGAACATCATGTTCAGTCGTAGATGTTCCAGAATCGTTTAGCTGATCGTGCCCATCCTCCTTTCGGAAGATAACGGTATCGTTGCCCGCTCCGCCATCGATCGTATCGTTGCCCTGCCCACCTTCGAGATAGTCGTCGCCGCCACGCGCCTGGAGCACGTCGTCTCCCGACCCGCCCTCGAGCCAATCGGACCCGCTGTTCATCGGATCCGATGAAACGCCGTCGGCGCCCAGGAGATGATCGTCACCTGCACCGCCGGAGAGTAAGTTACCGCTTCCGCCGCCGGCATCAAGGACGTCATTCCCGTCGCCACCAAACAACCAGTCGTCGAGTGCGCCTCCGACGACAATATCGTTTCCACTGTCGCCGAACAGATCATCACCCGTGTCCCCGGCCCGGATGATATCGTCGCCGCCGCCCCCATGAAAAACGTTCGAGATATGATAAGACGAGTCTTGAGTAGCACCGTCTCGCGTGCCTCCGGACGTAGCCGTTATCACGTCGTCCGAACTGGAGCCTTGGATGACGGTCTTCGAGCCGCTGTCGACAGTATCTTCGAGAACTGCCCCATCTAGCGTCATTACGCGCTCGCCGTTACCAGCACGCGTTAAGGCATCGAACTCGAAACCCACCGTCCGGGCGTCGATACCACCCTGCTCGAGCAGATACGAGAAGCCACCATCCCAATCATGCGTGTTCCGCTTAAGCAACCCTAGGTCGCTCGCCTGGGAAAGCGTCAGCAACCACTCCGAAGCAAACACCGAATCCGGCTCAGCAGCAATGAGTGCATTAATCGATGCGGAATTATTCAGATAGGTTTTCAGGCGATTAGCTACGTCGAGATTGCCGAGCAGGGTACTCATTCCAAAATCGACTTTAGTCAAATCGCCGCCCTCATTGAGTGGATCGGCGTCTGCCACTGTGCTCGTCTGCAGGGGTTGAGCCAAGGTATTGTAGAACGCGCGTTTCTCGTAAATGTCGCCCCCGAGAAATTGCATCTGCCGGGCCGCTTGCATGACGCCATACTGGACCAGGTCAGAGGCCGACGTGAACTTCATGCGATTGTCGCTCGCGGTGCCGTCCTCCCAATAGACGTAGGACTTCGCACGCATGCCATAGGAACCGGCATCCACGCTGCTACCGTTCAACAGCTCGCCGCCAATCGTTTGAATGATGCCATCGAGCGTCAAGGCCGCGGAATTCCCGAGCTGACGTGCGACGGCCTTTTTGCCGCCGTCCTTCTTCCAAACGTCTTGAACCTCAAATGTCCCACTCACCGCATCGAAGCCAACGATCGCGCCGGACTCCGGCTTGCCCGTGAAGAGGCCGCCGATAAGACCTCCGATCAAATCACCGAAAAATGCTCCAATCGCGGAGCCCAGAAAGGGAATTGGGATCGCAGTACCGATCGTAGCACCGATGGCGCTTCCGATCTGAGCCCCGATCTGTTCGCCAACCTCGTCCCAGTCGGCAATCGTATTCGCAAGCTCCGTACCGACAAATGCTCCCGCGGTGTTCTCGAGGCTCGTCGCGCTTAGCCCTTTAAATATGTAGTTGCCGTCCGCCGCGTTTTTGAGGATCGTGTCAATAACTTGGCTCGCCTCTGTATTCAGAAACTGCCCAGGCAAACCGTGAATACCGATAGCATCGACGAGCTGCGCACTCAGATACGAACTCACAGCGCCGATTCCAGCGTCCCGCAAATTCGCTACAAACTCCTCGCCAAGGCCATCGAAAGCGTGTGCCAGATTATTGGAGGTCGCGGTGCCGCCATCAAAAGCAACAGAATTGAGGACATCACCGAAGTTATCGGCTACCGTCTTCAATGCGGCGGATGTGACCGTCTGGGTAAGTAAATTATCCCCCGCAATGTAGCGACCGAATGTGTTAGCGAGGATCTCAGCGGCGTCAACAAAGTCGATCTTAACTGGCGAATCGGTAAGGCGGATCGTTGTTGGGCCATTTGGGTCTTTAGTAACAGTTACATCACCATCAGATGTCTGAGTTATCCCGGTATAGGAATGTGACCCGTCTTGTAGGTCCACGTCCCACTCTTGCGAAATATCCCGACCATACTCGTCTTGGCCGGCACTAACTGCGAAGCGACCGACACTGCTGCGCGGATCGAAGGTTAGAAGCTTAGTTGTATGGCCCGATAAAACCAGGTTTCCTTGATCATCTAGTCTGGCTGAGAGAAGGTCGGCATCGATTTGAGACGTTACTCCGCCACCAGTAACGTTGCTGTCCATCTCAAATAGCTCAGAAATATCACCATACTGGAGTTCGGGGCTCGCGTTTGATGATTTCGAGACGAGATCAGCGATCTGAGCTGCGGCAGCCCCTAAATCATCGCCGGTTAAGGTGATTGCAATCCCACCTTTTACGATTGTGACGCCAATGACTTTCCCGCTTGAATCGACTGTAGCCGTCACCGAGTCATTATATGAGTTCTCCCCATCAACTGCGTCGTCATCGCCCCACGTGACCGACGTCGTCGGACCGTTCGGATCAAGGGGATCGTGCACTACAATCCGTGGAGCGCCCGCAGCGGAGGTGTTCACCGTGGCCTGTTGCCCGCTTGCCGTATCCCGGATTACGCATTGGGTTACTTGGTTCGTTTTGAAGTCGCCAATGTACTTGAGCAGTGCGTCTGAAAAGCTAACCTTCGAATTCGAGACGCCGAGTTGGTTCGAATCGATGGTTAGAACCGCGTTGCTCGGTTGCGCGCACATGAAAGCAAGGGCCGCGACGCCATACTGCACAGCATGGTTGTCGATAGCGTCTGGTTCCTTGGAGCGCATAAGCCCCGCGCCAGCAGCAACGCTGGTCGGATCAAGGCTAATTAACCCGTTGGCCTGCACAGGAATGGACGTATCTAATAGGCCAGTGGAGCTATTGATGAAATAACTCGCATATCCTGTTGAGGACGCTAGCGTTTGCAATTCTGCAGGCGTCGCTGGCTGGCCTGCGTTTCCCAACGCAGTGATTAAGTCATTGTAGGCGCTGAAGCTCGCACGCGCCTCTTCGTTGAACTCAGTATTCATAATTGATGCGACCTGTTGAGTCACATTTATAGGTTGTGTTTGCGGTTGAGCCGCGAGATACGTTGCCGCGGCGTTTAGTTGACTGATATAGTCCTTATTTGCATTGGTGGCGTTTATGGCATGGGCGATTTCGTGAGCGGCAATAAACGCGCCCGTCAGATCGCGCTGCCCAGCCGCGGTGGTACCGTTGCCGCTCAACGCAGAAGGATCGAATGTGATCGTTCCAGTTGTTGCTCCCGGAACCCCGGTCCACTTATTGCGGGGATCCCAATGCAAATAATTGTTCGAGTAGTTCGATAAGCCGTTCGCAGGACTAAAGGCTATGGACTTGAGTGTGCCTTGCTCTTGGGCATCGTTGAACCGCGACACGAGAGACGGGATTGCCGAGATCGAATTATAGAACGCTGTAAAGTTGGCTAACGATCCGCCCGACGCCAGATAACTAACCTTCAGCGCCTGAAACATCGCTTCAACTTGTGTATTGAATGCCATGGCGGTATCCTATTCGTGAGCTAGATCGAGTTTCGCTTGATTAAGGCATGACGCTTTTAGGTATGGAGACAGGCTGATTGCATCGCCAAACCTATCGACAAACACCTCTTGGATTGGAGGCAAATTCGGCTCGCCACTTGCGCCAATGTGGAAACTCGGTCTTGACCGTTCCGCTGGAGTGCGCCAACCGTGGGCCTCCAAAAAGATTTCTGCTTTCTCTATCGAGATGCACACCTTCACTGGGAAGTTCGCCTGAAATTTTATCGAACTGACGTGGCACTCACTCGACGGGATATCCAGTTCACCAGCGGCGCACTTATTACGGTCGTACGATGCGAAACCATCTATTCCCGCAATACGCAATGGAACTGGTTTCTCTGGCGGCGTCGCCATCAAGACCGCCAAATCGACTCCGGAGGCAACGAGAATTTCAGACGCGGGTGGGCTGAGACCTTTTAGCGGCTGCGAGCTAGGAGAGTTGGCCGGTATATCAAGACCGGGCGTGATTGGTGCCTTCCGGCCGGGTTCGAGGGCGCTCAAACGCGCTGCAGCCTGAGGCAGCCCAGGCCTTATTTGCGGTTGGCCGATCTCTATAGCGCGTCCCCGCGAAGCCTTCCCTATGGGCCCCAAGTACACATACGTCGGAACGACAATAGTTTTCGCAGCCTTGCTATACCAGTAGATAGCTCTCTTGACGTTTCGGTCGACTCCGATTCCAGCTTCATAACGCTCGGCAAGCTCGAATTGCGCATATTTGTCTCCTCCGCTGGCCGACCGCTCTATAACGGCAAACGGCTGACGATGGAGCACCTCAGGGCTCGCATCGTTCTGCGGCAAGATTGCGGCTTGCAATGCAATAATAAGGGCGAGAGCGATTGTCACCGCTGATCCTCAGCTTCGAGGATTTGCTTTTTCATTCTATAGACGAGCTCTTCTTTAGCGTTTTCGCTTACCCTTATGATTGAACGCTGGCCCGTTACGGGATCGGTATATATCATTCGAAACGGCTTTTGTGCGAAAGGACCTGCAATCAGGTCGGCGAGCATGACCTCTGCTTCGCCGTTTTCGGGATTAGCGAACGGCGCGATGAGGGCGATGAGCCATAAATCGTTTCCCGTTTTCCAGTCACCGGGGTCCAGATCAAAACTTGGCAGCTTGAGTTTCCCCTCAAGCTTAGTCTGACGTTCCGAATCGAATAGCGCCCAGAGCGCCGCCCCGACCGGACGCTTGGCCTTTCTGAAAATGTGAAATTGTTGGTTGAGGATTGGCGGCATCACCAACCAGTTCAAATCGGTGACTAAGAGATCGGAATGTTGCCAAGATTGAGAAAGCAGCCACGTAATCTCCCCAAAAATGTGGCTGACGGTGTGCGCCTGGCTGCTCTCTATACGCTCTGCCGTCATCGATCGTCTCCATGAGTTATAATGTGCAGCATGAACCTATCGCTCCCGCGCCGCTTCGAGGCGGGCCTTGTCAATTGGACTAATTAGATAACTCATGATCGAGCGACGGCCCGTCCGAATATCGGCAGTGACGGTCATGCCTGGGCCAAGAGGAACGACGCGATCGCCTCGGTCGATAGTCGACCGCAGAAGATTCACACGCGCCGTGTAGACAGGGCCAAGCTTCTTATCGTCCACCGAATCCGTACTGACGCTTTCGATCCGGCCGGGTACCGTCCCATAGCGTGTGAATGGGAAGGCTTCGAGCTTCACTGCTACGTCCTGACCACGATGGACGAAACCGGCGTCCTTGTTGAGCACCTTGGCTTCGACGGTCAGTGCCCCGTAGGGCACCACGATCATGAGAGGCCGAACCGCCTCGACGACACCGCCGACGGTGTGCACCGCGAGCTGCTGGACTGTTCCGTCCACCGGCGCCACGAGGCGCTGAAGATGGCTCTTTTGCTGGGCTTTTGTGAGCTCTTCCTTGCGAAGCATCGCCTGGCTCTGCGCTTTCGCCAGATCGGCAAGCGCCGTCTGCCTCGCCTGTTCGCGGGTCTGTGCGAGCTGCTGACCGAACTTGCGGGCATCGGCGAATCCCCTCGCCTGCTGTGCAACGGCGATATCGCGCTGTCCCGCTTCCGAATGACGTTGGCGGTCCATTTCCATAAGCTTGAGACCGGGCGCGTACCCTTTGGCCTCCAGCCCATGCATCGCCTCGAGCTCGCGATCGAGGACCGGCAAGGTCTGGTCGGAAGTCCTGATCTGATCTGCCGCGGCTTCTGCTTCCGCAAGCGATGAAGCGCGTGCCGCCGCCATGCCCGCCATCGAGGCTTCGCTCTCAGCTACCTGGGCAGTAATCAGGCGGCGTTGGGTATCTGCGACGTCGGCGGGCGTACCGCCAGGCGGCGTAAAATGAAGGCCGCGTCCAGACAGCGCGTCGGCAATCGCCCGATCGCGCGCAACGTCGAGCTCATCCGACAGGAGCGCCTTTTCGGCCTGCGTCTGGTCTGCTGTGGACACCGTCGGATCGAGATCGATCAGCGGCTGCCCCTTCTTCACCGCGTCGCCGTCACGGACGTAGATAGCTCTTACGATGCCTGTGTTAGACGCCTGGACCATCTTCACATCATCGGTCGGCATGATCCGACCCTGCGTGGAAGCGACGATGTCGACCTTGCCGATGATCAGCCAGGCGAACGTAGCAACAAGCCCAATGAGCAGCACCCATGCCGTGATCCGCCCTGTCGGCGACACGGGACGCTCGATGATCTCGAGAGCGGCCGGTAGAAAGCGCGAGTCTGCGCTGCGCCTAGCGCTTTTCGCGCGCGCCTTCTCCTGAACGAGCGCTTCGCGTGCGACCCGCCAGTGGTGGGAAATCGCGTTCATGCGGCAACTCCGTGCGTGACGCCCATCTGGCGGCGGTGAAGATCGGCATAGCGGCCGTCTAGGCGCAGCAGCTCGTCATGACTGCCGGTCTCGACGATCCGGCCCTTCTCCAGCGTGATGATCCGGTCGCATTGCCGGATCGCCGACAGACGATGCGCGATGATCAGCACGGTGCGGCCTTGCGCCATCGCCTTGAGATTGGCCTGGATGATCTCCTCGCTCTCCGCATCGAGCGCCGAGGTCGCCTCGTCGAAGATCAGGATGCGCGGTTGCGTGACTAGCGCGCGGGCGATGGCGAGGCGCTGGCGCTGGCCGCCCGACAGGTTGGCGCCACGCTCCTCGATGATCGTGTCATAGCCCTGCGGCATCCGCACGATGAATTCGTGCGCGCCGGCCAGCGTCGCCGCGGCATTGACCGCCTCCAGCGGCATCGCCGGATTGGCGAGCGCGATATTCTCCCGCACCGAACGATTGAAGAGCAGGTTCTCCTGGAGCACCACGCCGATCTGGCGGCGCAGCCAGGCCGGATCGATCTGCCCGACGTCGACACCGTCGACGAGCACGCGTCCGCCAGCCGGCGTATAGAGCCGCTGGAGGAGCTTGGTCAGGGTCGACTTACCCGAGCCCGACGAACCGACAATGCCCAGTGTCGACCCGGCGGCAATATCGAGGTCGATATCCTCAAGCGTCCAGGGACCTTCGAGGTCGTAGCGGAACTTGATGCTTTCGAAGCGGATTTCACCCTTGATCGCGGGCAGCGCGGTACGGCTCCCCGCGCCGGGCTCGGTGGGCTGGTTGAGCACGTCGCCCAGCCGCTCGATCGCGATCTTGACCTGTTGAAAATCCTGCCAGAGCTGCGCCATCCGGATCACCGGCCCCGACACGCGCTGCGCGAACATGTTGAAGGCGATGAGGCCACCCACCGTCATCTTGTGCGCGATTACGGCCTGCGCCCCGAAATAGAGGATCGCCGCCATGTTGAGCTTGGAGATATATTGGATCGCTTGGCTGCCCGTGTTGCCAAGGCTGATCACCCGCTGGCTCGCCTCGCTATAGCCGGCCAGCTGGCGCTCCCAGCGATCTTGCCATTGCGGCTCGACCGCACTGGCTTTCACCGTCTGGATGCCGCCGATGCTTTCGACCAGCAGCGCGTTGTTGGCGGCACTGCGCTCGAACTTCTCGTTCACCCGCGCGCGCAGCGGCCGGGTGATCAGCACCGCGACGGCGATATAGGCGGGGATTGTCAGCACCGAGATGACGAACAGCTTGGTCGAGTAGATCCACATCGCGACCAGGAAGACGATGGTGAAGGCCGGGTCGACCAGCACTGACAGCGACGCGTTGGTCAGAAATTCGCGGATCGTTTCGAGCTGGCGCACCCGCATCGCGGTATCGCCGACACGCCGCGCCTCGAAATAGCTGAGCGGCAGGTGCAGCAGATGGCGGAACAGCTTGGCGCCCAGTTCGACATCGAGTTTCTGGCTGGTCTCGGAATAGAGCTTGGTCCTGAGCCAACCAAACACGGTCTCCCAGGTCGACACGCCGACGAAGCCGATGGCGAGCACGGTCAATGTCGACATGGTGTCGTGGACCAGCACCTTGTCGACGACGTTCTGGAAAAAGAGCGGCGCCGCAAGCCCCAGCAGGTTCAGTGCCAACGTGATCAGCAGCACCTCGCCGATCAGGCTGCGGTAGCGCACGATTTGAGGGATGAACCAGGTAAAATCGAATGCCTGATGTGTCAGGCCGACATTCTCGCGCGTGGTGACCAATACCAGTTCGCCCGACCAGACCTCGTCCAGCTCCGCGCGCGTCAGCTTGCCGATCGTGCGGTCGGGGCGCTGGATCAGAATCTCCTCGCCGGCGACGCGCCCGATCAGGAACCAGCCGAGCCTGCCGTTGGCAAGCGCCGGCAACGGCATCCGTTCGAGATCCTTCCAGCGTGCGTTGCGTGACCGGGCACGCACGCCGTCCAGCCCCTGCGCGATCCGGACGATGTCTCGCGGACTGACCGCCTGATGATGACCAAGGCCATGGCGCAGCTGGGCCGGATCGACGGCGATGCGGTGCATGGCGAGCAAGGTCGCGAACGCATCGAGGCCGCTTTCGCTGTTTTCGTCCACACGATGGGAATCGGCCTCGCTCATCAGTGCAGTTTCCGGTGATCGACTGGGACGGAACGGCCGACCGTTCCGGCGATCGGCACATGCGGGAGCGACCGCGACAGGCTGGGCTGCGCGGGCCTGGTGCTGGCCGCTACGATAACAGGCGTCTCGCCGCTTATGCCGGGTTGCTGGAGGGTGCGCTGGCGCGCCCGCGGCGCGACCGCCTTATCCAGTGCGGCGAGCAGCCTGTCCCACGGGACCGCGTTCCTGTGCTCGACATCGCGCAGATGCTTCGCCGGATCGTGGAGTTGCACGCCGGTCATGATCGCGCGCGCCTCGAGCAGGCCAGCCTGGCGCAGCAGTGTCGCCGCCGACACATAACGGTCGCGCTCGGACCCGAGCAGCGCCACTTCCGCGTCACGAAGCTGCTGCTGGGCGTAGAGCACATCGAAGGTCGAACGCAGGCCGACCCGATATTCGTTGATCATGCCGTCGAGCTGGGTTTCGGCAAAGCGGCGCTGCTCGTCCTGGAGGTCGGCTTGCTGCCCGGCGGTCACCATCTGGTTCCAGGCGTAGGACACGGCGCGGTCGACCTCACGGCGTACCGCCTCGATCTTGAAGCGGTCCGAGCCGTTGCGGTCCTCGGCCTGGCGGATCTGCGAGGCGACGAGCCCGCCGGCGGTCAGCGGCACGCTCAGCACCACGGCGCCGGTATAGCCCTGATCCTGATCGTGGAGATGGTAGGGCACCGCCTTGCCGCTGAGCTCAGCCGTGCCACGCAGGCTGAGCGTCGGCCGCCCCTGTGCCTTCGCCGCCACGATGTTGGCGCGCGAGCCCTGTTCGGTGAACACCGCACGTTGAAGCTCGGGATTCTGGCGTTCGGCCAGTTCGAAGGCATCCTCGACACGGAGCGGCAGGTTGGGCAGCGTCGGCTCTTCGGCAAGATCGCCGGGATCACGTCCGACCAGCGCCGCATAGTCGGTGCGCGCCGCCTCCAGCGCCTGTTCCGTCGCGACCACCTGCTGGCGGGCGATCGAGAGCTGCGCCTGCGCCTGGGCGACGTCGGTCAGCGTGACCTCGCCCGCGATCTTGCGCGCGTCGATTTCCCTGGTGAGCTTTTCGAGATCATCGACGCTGGCATGCCAGACGCCCAGCGCCGCCGCGTAGCGGCGAACATCGACATAGGCGGTGATCACCGAGAGGAGCAGATCGCCCTCCGCGCCTCGCAGCGTCTCGCGCCCCGAGCGGATCGCCGCGATCGCCGACTGACGCGCTGCGGTCGCCCGACCTCCCGTGTAGATCGGCTGGGTCAGCACTACCTCGGCCTGGTTGCTGTTACGGTCGAAGGCTTCCGGCCCGGACGGGTTGGCACGCTGCGATGTGCGGCCTTCCACGGTGCGGGCATAGGTGCCGGTCACATCCAGTTCCGCGCTGGGACGAAGCTGCGAGCGCGCCTGGACCAGTCCCTCGTCGGTCGCGCGCAGATCGTAGCGACCGCTCTCGAGCGTGGGGTTTGTCCGATAGGCGAGCGCGATCGCATCCGCCAGCGTCTCGGCGCCGACGGGCGCCGCGAGGACAAGGGCAAGCGCCGGCGCGGCCAGCGCGCGATATCCGCGGAGCATCGCTCAGATCCGGAAGGCATCGTCGGAGCCACAGCCCAGGCGGCGGGCCGCATCGAGCATCCGAACGAAGCCCGCCAATCGGTAATGATGGATGCGGCCCTGATCGTTCGCACGGATCGCGACCGTCTTTGCCTGTTCGAGCTCGGATACCGGAATCCAAACCCAGGCCCCCGTCGGATTGTCGAGGCCGGGACCATCGATGGAGACGTTCGCCGCGATGAGTGAGGCTGTGCGAGCTTGCCACTGTATCGGCGCACCGTCGTCGACCCGGTACCAGGCCGTCAGCGTGTCCCGCCGCTTGCCCATGAGGAAGCCGATGGCGCCCGGCTGATAGCGGGACCGCCTGTTGACGGAGGTCAGGACGCAGCGCGTTTGACCCGTGAAGCGATCATGCCGAACCGCGAGGCCCCAGCCATCGCTCTGAAAGCGTTCGTCTTTTGCGGCCGCGGGCGCCATTCCAAGCGTCAGCGCCGCGCCCAGCACAAGGCCGGACACCACCCCCATCTTGCTCACGCCACTATACCCCCTGGACCGACATCTTTGAAACATGCCGACACAATCCGGTCAAGTGAGAGAAACTCATGATTGAGTAGGATTTGCGGCAGGCCGATAGACGGAAGCTCAGATTAAGATTTATAAACCATAAGCAGCTGCGGAAAAGATCGATATTTTGGGAATCTACAGTTCGATCAGATTTACATCCATTTTGGACATTACGGAATGTTCATTCTGAGACAGTCGAAGTCCGCCATTCGATCGGGTCTGACGCAAGACAAACGTAAAGTGCCCAACGGGCAGAATTGCATGGTATCGTAATGGGTGTCGTCGTCGGTGGCGAGCAGATGCGGGTGTACGTGTTTGTGGCGACGTTGGGCTATTCACGCCGTCCCTTCACGATGGCGTTTCGCCATGAGCGTCAATCAGCCTGGTTTGACGGAATGGAAGGAGCGTTCCAGCATTTCGGCGGCGTGACCGAGGAAGTTCTGCTCGACAACGCAGTAGCGCTGGTCACCCACCACGACGCGACGACACGTGAGGTTGTTTTCAACGACCGGCTCCATGCCTTTTCGCGCTACTGGGGTTTCCGGCCGCGCGCCTGTGCGCCGTACCGGGCGCGGACCAAGGGGAAAGACGAACGCGGTGTCGGCTACGTGAAGGGCAATGCTCTGGCGGGGCACGAGTTTGCGAGCATGGAGGCGCTCGATCAGCACCTGGCGTGGTGGATGCGCGAAGTCGGCGATCTGCATTGCCACAGCACCACCGGCGAGCTGCCGCTGCAGCGCTTCGTGCGCGACGAGGCCAGCCGGCTGAAGCCGCTCAACGGCCGACCGCCGTTTCGCCAGATCCGTGAACTGGTGCGCAAGGTGCACAGCGACTGCGCGGTCGAGATCGACACGAACGCCTATTCCGTCCCGTGGCGCCTGGTCGGCGAGAGCGTGCAGGTGGTGGTGAGCGCGGCGCGGGTATGCGTCTTCCATGCAGGCCAGCTGGTCGCGGAGCATGCCGAGGCGACAGGTCGACACCGTCGACTGACCGACCCTGCACATTTCGTCGGCGTCGCAGGCGCCTCTGGCCCGGTACGGCGTCCCTCGGCGGTTCAGATGCCACAGCCAGTGTTCCCCGAGCTTCTCCGTCCGCTGGTCGAATATGAGCAGTTGGCCGGAGGGCGGTGGTGATGGCTGTCGACCACGAGACGATGCTGGGCTGGCTGACGCGGCTCAAGCTCACCGCCATCCGCGACCAGTTGGACTCGCTGCTCGACGAGGCAGCACGTCAGGACCTGACGCTGCGCGAGGCGTTGGCGTTTTTGTGCGAGCGGGAAATCGCGCGCAAGGACGAACGGCGGATCGAAATGGCAATGAAGATCGCGCATTTCCCGCACGCCCGTGAGCTGGCAAGCTTCGACTTCGATGCTCAGCCCAGTGTCGATCCTCTTCAAATTCGCGAGTTGGCGACAGCTCGCTGGGTTGCCCATGGCGAGGCGGTGTTGCTGCTGGGACCGCCCGGCGTCGGCAAGTCGCATCTCGCGATCGCGCTCGGGCGAGAGGTCATCCGTCAAAACTACACGGTCCTTTTCACAACCGCCCAGGCCCTGGTCGCAGCGCTGGTGAAGGCCCATGGCGAGGGGCGTCTTGAGGAGCGGCTCGCCTTTCTGGCGAAAGCCAAAGCTGCTCATCGTCGATGAGTTGGGCTATTTGCCGTTCGAGCCCAATGCCGCCCATCTGTTCTTCCAGCTGGTATCGCGCCGATACGAGCGGGGAGCCATGCTGATCACGTCCAATCGCAGCGTGGGGGAATGGGGAACGGTTTTTGGAGACCCGGTTGTCGCGACGGCGATCCTGGACCGTTTGCTTCACCACAGCCACGTCATCACCATCCGGGGTGATAGCTACCGACTACGCGAAAAGCGTCGCAGCGGCCTTTTGCAAAAGGCCGCTGCGACGCTTGAACCGGTTACAGTTTGATCAACGAGGGGCCCAGTTCTCAGTGTCGCCACCGGCCCAGTTCCCGACGTCGTTTGACAGACCACGCCCGCCGATCTTGAGGCTGTTCTGCGCGTCAGCGATCGCCGCACCCTGTTGGGGGGTCATCGTCAGCGCCGGATCGGAGGTCGTCTGATGCGTCTCGCCGCACCTGCCCTGCGGCAAAATCGCTCATGCATTCTCTTCCGACGCTTTTCGCCACCATGCCCGGGGGTTCGGCAAGACATTCAATCTGGAGCGTGATCGCTGCTTCATCGGATTCGCATGCCAGCGCAGCCCTGCAGAAGTCCATGCTCCGGGCCCATGCGTCGATCTGAGGGGTTCTAGGGGTCAGGATTAGGCTCTTCGGGGGACACATGACGGCGAAGATCGACAGGGCGAGTGTCCTTGATGGGGCCAGGACGCTCAAGATGGCGCGGTCCGCCCATGCCTATGTTCGGGGCAATACCGTCAAATTCTACGAGTGGCTCTCCTCCTCGCCGGCTGCGGCAAAGCTTCCGGAGGGACCACCCATCTGGATTTGCGGGGACTGTCATTTGGGAAACCTCGGGCCTCTCTCCGACGGTCACGGGCGCGTGGAAATGCAGATCCGTGATCTCGACCAGACGGTCATCGGCAATCCTGCCCTGGACATCATCCGGCTCGGACTTTCATTGGCCAGTGCCGCGCGTGGCTCCGACCTGCCGGGCGTGACGACGGCGTTGATGGTGGAGTCGATGGTCGATGGCTACGAACAGGCGCTCGGCCATCCCGATGATGGGATCGAAGATGCGGGTCCGGAGCCCGATGCGGTCCGCACCGTTCGCCGCCATGCTCTGGGACGGCGCTGGCGACACCTCGCGCGCGAACGCATCCGCGACATCGAGCCCGCCATCCCGCTCGGCAAGAAATTCTGGGCGATCGAAGACGACGAGCGCGCCGCGTTGCGCAACGTGTTCGCCGATCCACGGCTCGCGAGCACTGTATTGTCGCTCGAGGAAGGCGAGCAGGACGTCACGACGCGATTGGTGGACGCAGCCTATTGGATGAAGGGCTGCAGTTCGCTTGGCCTCCTCCGCTACGCCGCGCTCATTGCGATCAAAGGCGCATCGAAGCGAGAAAAATACGCGCTGATCGATCTTAAAGAAGCCGTTGCTCCTGTAGCGCCCGTGGCGGACCCGGCATCCATGCCTTCGGATCCAGCTTTGCGCGTCGTGACAGGCGCACGGGCGCTCTCGCCGAACCTGGGCGATCGCATGGCAGCGACGACGATGTTCGATCGATCGCTCTTCGTGCGCGAACTCATGCCGCAGGACCTGAAGCTCGAGGTCGAACAGTTCAGCCGTAGCGAGGCGGTTCGCGCTGCTCGCTACCTCGCCTGGGTTGTGGGGCACGCACATGCCCGCCAGATGGACGCGGTAACCCGCTCGAGATGGCGTGGTGCGTTGCTCGAGCATCGCGGCGCCGACATCGCCGCACCGTCCTGGCTCTGGAAGAGCGTGGTCGATCTGTCCGGCACGCACGAAGCCGCATATCTCGAGCATTGCCGGGCATATGCCCTCGCTGGAAACGCCGAACAGACCGCTGGTTAGGTGCCGGGCGGATCAGCGATAGGCATCGCGATCAGGCTCCAGGCGCATACATCTGTTAGACCGTTCACGGAGGCATTCCAGTGGAAGAGATCGCTGGCTGGATAGCGCCCGCCGCCACGATGATCGCCGCGGTCATGACCGCGGCCAACCTTGGCACGCGGGTGACGGGGTGGGGCTTCGTCGTCTTCACGATCGGCGCGATCGGCTGGTGCGTCGAGGCTATTCTGACGCACCAACCGAATTTGCTGTGGTCGAACGCCTTCCTGGGCGTTGTCGACGTGGTCGGGGTCTACCGTTGGCTCGGCCAGCGTGCGAAACTGGAGGACGGTGCGCGGGCGGCTGTCGAGAAGAGCGGAAGCAATCACAATCCCCTGTTTCCGGTGATGTCTCTCGAGGGTCGGCCGGTCGAAGGCAGCGATGGTCAGACATTCGCACACATCGTCGGTGCGATGGCCGAGTGCGCAAGCGGCAGGATCGCCTACCTCGTCGTGCGACGCGGCACATCCACAGGCCTAGGCGCGGCGCTTCGTGCCATCTCGTGGGAGGACATGCAGGCCGGAGAAACATTCCGGACGCGGCTATCGCCGAACGAGATCGACCAGCTTCCGACCGTCGACCCAAGGGATTGGCCGGAGCGCGAGCCTCGGGCTGTCGCGGGGTCGGGGGGATGACGCAGGATGCCAGTAACGAGGCAATAGACGCGGTATCCAATTGGTACGATTGCGTGATCGTCGGAGGCGGCCCCGCCGGGCTGACCGCGGCGATCTATCTTGCTCGTTTCCATCTCGCCGTCCGCGTCCTTGATGCGGGCCAGAGTCGGACCCGGCTGATTCCTAAAACCCGCAACCATGCCGGATATCCCGGCGGTATCGCGGGTATTGAACTTCTGAACCGGATGGCGGCCCAGGCCGAGGAGTCCGGGGCAATCCTCACCAACGGACGTGTGCACGATCTGGTGAAGCACGAGGACGGTTTCCTCATACGATGTGAGGACATGAATTTGCATGCCCGCTCCGTTCTGCTGGCCACGGGCGTCACTAACCGCCGCCCGGAGATGACGGTGGACCTGCATGACGAGGCGCTGGGCCGCGGCTTGATACGCTATTGCCCGATCTGCGATGGCTTCGAAGTCACCGACACCAGAGTCGCCGTGATCGGAACAGGAAGTCACGGCCTTCGCGAAGCGATCTTCCTTCGTAGCTTCACCGCCGACGTCACGTTGATCGCCCCGGACGGTCCACATGCTCTCGAAGATTCCGACAGACGAAGCGCGGCAGAAGCCGATGTGGTCCTGATCGATGGGCCGGCGGACGACTTCAGCATCGACGACGCCAGGTTGAGCCTCGCGACTGGTGCCGGTCGTCTCTCCTTCGACAGCATCTATCCGGCGCTCGGATCGATCATCCGGTCTGAGCTGGCTAGACCCACCGGCGCGGAGATGTCGGACGAGGGATGTTTGCTGGTCGATGCCCACCAGCGCACGACCTGCGCTGGTCTCTATGCGGCTGGCGATGTCGTGCTAGGTCTGGACCAGATCAGCCATGCGATGGGCGAAGGTGGTGTGGCCGCAACCACGATCCGGAACGATCTGGCGAAGCTCAGACCATTATTGAGATAACGGCTTGGGAAGGGCCTAACCGGCTTAGATAGCGGGTTAGCCCTTGCCAGCGGTCATGATCGAGCAGCCCGGCCCATCCATCATCGCGCTCGGCCTCTCAAGAAGAGGAACCGGTCTTCGGCTTGCCGGAAGAGCCGCCGCTGTCTGGCCCGTTGTCATCGGTCGGCTGCGCTCCCTCCGGCGGTACGGTCGGGTCGGTCGCTTCGTTGGCGGGCGCCTTCTTCGGATAGCCGGCGGTCAGCACCACGCGTAGACCGATCACGAGGGCGTTGCGGACCTGCGCTTCGGCCGAAGGATGAACAACATATTGGAGGTCTGGCTGCAGCGCGACCGTGTCGTGCACCTTCACCTGATAGGACAGTTCGCAGCTCGTCTCTGCGCCTCGCAAGTCGAAGGTGTGCCTCGCCGGGTTGCCGTTCTCAGCGCGCGCGATCGCGAGTCCGATACGATCCTCGGGGCGTCCCGCGACCACGCCTTGCCCGACGAGACCTGCACCAAGATAGCGGCTCACTTGCTGCGCCGCCCCGTTCGCCACGCCGACGCGCGCCCAGGCGCTCCATTTGTCGAGCTTCGGGATTGGTCCCTCGATCGAGAGGTAAGCGCCCTGGTCTGCACCCCTGTCAGACGCTTGTGCTCCGATAGCAGGCACCAGCGTACTGTAGCGCCAGACACCGGCCTCGATCTTGGCCTTGTCGGAAAGGTGATAGTCGGCCTGTCCGATCAGCAGCGCGCCATCAGTCCGGCCTAGCTTCACGGACACGAACGCGTTGGGGTCGTTCGGATCACCCGGCACGCCGTCAAAAGCGGCGAGCCGGAACGTCCAGGCCTTGGACGGCAACCAGCTGATCCGAAACCCCAGCGAGCTGATGGGATAGATCGACGGGCCGTTGCGACCACTCCGCGCGAGATCGGCAGCGATCCCCTGCGAGGAGTTGACGAACAGGCTCGATGTCTGGATCGAGTCATAGTCGGAGTTCAGGTCCATCAAGCCGAAGCGAAAGGCGAGCGAGCGGTCCTCGTCGCCGAACTTCTTCTCGATCCAGCTCTCGAACAGACGCGTCACGGGACGCGCGTCGATGCTGTCGACGGTCTGGATGTCTCCGACCTTATCACTCAGGCTGTTGCCGTCGGTGCGGAATATCTGCAGGTGAAGGGTCCAGCCGGTCAGACCGAGCCGGTCCCCCGCGAACGAGCCACCGAGCTGGAGCTTGTTGAGGACTGCAGTACCGGTTCTCCTGCCTCCCGCGGCATTGTCCCAGAAGTCTGCGGTATCACGCACCGAGACGGTAAGGATGGGTGGGACGTCATCCGCCTTCGCTGGCGACATCGCGACGAGGCCGACCCCGCCGCCGACTAGGACACAAAGGGCATGCCTCACTGTGCGACGATCATCGCCACCGCGGCTGCTGCCATGATGATCGTTGCCGCCCAGCCGAAGAACAGCAAACGAGGCTTCGCGGTGAACTTGCCCATCGCCGAGCCACGGCTGACCACCAGCATCATCGCCGCCATGATCGGCACGGCGACGAAACCGTTGATCACCGCGCTGTAGAACAGCGCCTTGATCGGATCGAGCGGCGACCAGTCGATCGCTATGCCGAGCAGGGTCGCAAGCCCGATGACGACATAGAAGCCGACCGCTTCCCAGGGCTTGTGTTCGAGCCCGCATTTCCAACCACGGGTCTCACCGATCGCATAGGCGGCGGAGCCTGCCAGCACGGGTACCGCGAGGAGACCGGTGCCGATGATGCCCAGCGCGAACAGCAGGAAGGCGAACTTGCCGGCGACCGGCTGCAAGGCTTTGGCCGCATCAGCGGCAGTCTGGATGCCGCTATGGCCGGACGCATTTAGCGTCGCTGCCGTGCCGATCATGATCGCGAGCGCGACGAGGTTGGAGACCGCCATGCCGGCGAAGGTGTCAAGCCGCATGCGCCGGAACTCGCGGCGCGCTTGCCAGGGCGCGTCAACGAGGGGCTCGGCCGCATCATTCTGATCTACTTCCTTAACTTCCTGCGCGCTTTGCCAGAAGAAGAGATAAGGGCTGATGGTGGTGCCGAAGATGGCAACGACGGTGACCAGCGCATCCTTTCCATCAATTACGGGCCAGACCAGCCCCTTGGCCGCCGCAGCCCAGTTCAGCTTCACCATGAACAGGAGGGCGACATAGGCCAGCAGGCTGAGCGTCACCCATTTGAGCAGGTTGGAATAGCGGCGATACGGAATGAACATCTGGAGAAGGAGCGATACGACGGCGAACAGGATCGTGAAGATATGTCCGCCCGTGCCCACGACGAGCTCGGCCGCATCGCCCATCGCCGCGATGTCCGCACCGATGTTGATCGTATTGGCGACGAACAACAATGCGACAAGCCCGGTCACGAACCAGCGCGGCAGGATCTCGCCCATATTCTTGGCGAGGCCGCACCCGGTGACCCGTCCGATATGTGCGCTGACCAGCTGGATCGCGGTCATCAGCGGATAGGTCAGCACCATCGTCCAGAGCAGGTGAAAACCGAACTGGGCGCCGGCCTGAGAGTAGGTGGCAATTCCGCTCGGATCGTCGTCGGCGGCGCCGGTGACTAAACCAGGCCCCAGCTGTTCGAACAGGGCGATCGATCTGACGCGGGCTCCGACTTTCAAACGATCCTCCCTCAGCCTGCGGCTTTTTGTCCCGGCCGGCTGGCTTCACTCAGACGCGCTGCAAGCGCCTGACTTGAAACGATATGGAGGCGCAACCTTAACGAAGCGCCTCCACCGTGTCGGTTACTGGCCGCTCGTCGACACGTTGCCCTTGAAGTCGAGTGCGACGTTGACCGTCCGGCCATCCTTGTGCGCGGTGCCGCGCCAGATGCCGTCATCACCCTTCTTCAGCGGTGATACGGCCGTATAGCCGGACTTCGCGATGTGCTCGCGGGCCTGCTTCTCGGTGAACGAGTTGTGGCCGGCCTCAGCGGTCCCGTCATTGACGGTATGCGCCGTCTTGATCGCCGATGTGGACCTGGCCGCCTGCGACTGGGCAAATGCGCCGGTAGCGAATGTGAGTGCCGCTGCAATGGACGCACAAATCAACGTCTTCATGATCATCATCCTTGAAAGAGGTTCAGAGGCGGCGATACCGCTCCTGCTCGGCTTCGATCTCGTCGGCCGAATATTCCGGTGCGGCGGCGTCGAAGCCGTTCCAGCCCTCGTTGCGATACGCAGCACGCCGGGACGTCAGATCGACGCTGCGATCGTCGTTCAGGATCCTGCGCGCCGTCGGAACGAGGTCCTCCTCGACCTTCGCCGTGACGAGACTGCCGCCACGTCGCACACCTTCGGCGTAGACATGTGCGTCCTCCTCGGGAACACCGGCATGAGTGAGCGCGCCGATGAGGCCACCGGCGGCCCCGCCGATCGCGGCACCGCCAACAGCACCCACCGCCGTCGCTGCGAGCCAACCGGCTGCAACGACCGGGCCCAGGCCCGGAATAGCGAGCAGTCCAAGTCCGGCAAGCAGGCCACCGACGCCGCCAACAGCCGCTCCGATGCCAGCGCCCTTGCCGGCGTCCTCGCCCGCCTCGGATGCGACCGCATCTGCCTTGTGGGCGCCGCGCGCATTATTCGCGACGATGCTGATGTCGCGGTGGGGAACGCCGCTCGCCTCAAGATCCTGGACGGCGCGGCGCGCGTCGTCATATTGGTCGAACAAGCCTGTAAGGGTCTTTGTCATGTCGCTCTCCTGAAGTGTGTCGTTGAACGCTAATTCCGGACCCGTCGCGCTCAGCGCGCCGTGCCGCGGATGACGAGATGATAGATGACCAGCACGACCACGGCGCCGACGACGGCTACGAGCAGGCTGTAGAGGTTGAGACCCGACACGCCCGCCGCGCCGAACTGGTTGAACAGGAAGCCGCCGACGACGGCGCCGACGACGCCCAGCACGATGTCGAGCAACACGCCCTCACCGGTGCGGTTGACGATCTTGCTACCGATGAATCCGGCGATCAGACCGAGAATGATCCAGGCGATGATGGACATGTTGATCTCCCACGCAATGGACGGACCACTCCGCCGATGAAGAATCTAGTGTGTCTCTCGAAGCCCCCAAAGATGCACAGGCACCTGAGGTGTTAGTGCCTGCGCACCTGATGGTCGCTTTTATTGGTCGTGCCTGCCGAGATGATGGCCACGATCGCGCGCCCAGATGATCGCTTCGCCCCGGTTATGCGCTCCGATCTTGGCATAGAGCCTCGCGACGTGGTTGCGCACGGTGTTTCGCTTGAGCGCAAGCGCATCCGCGATCGCATCGTCGCTTTTGCCTTTTGTAATGAGTCTCAAGACGTCGCGCTCGCGTGGCGTAAGCTCGACTCCCACGCCCGATGATACCGACGGCTCCGCCGGCGCGCGGAGCGCCGCCAGACGATCCATGATCTTCCGACTGAGCCAGGTGGAATCCTGCATGGCTCCCTCGATAGCGGCGATCAGATCCATCTCGGTGCGCTTGCGATCGCTGATGTCCTGGAACGCGCCGAGGATGCAATATTGGCCGTTGATCATCACGGTTTCGGCCGAGACGAGGCAAGTGACGAGCGTCTCGTCCTTCGTTTTCAGCTGAAGTTCGTAGCCGCGGAACGAGCCGCTCTCGGTGATCTTCTGTTCGATCTCGCGGCGGGTCGCCGCCGTCTCCCAAAGCTCAATGTCCGACGGCTTTCGGCCCACCACCGCCTCATAGCCCCACCCGCTGATCTCGAGGAAGGCATGATTGACGTTGAGGATGCGGTGGCCATCGAGGCTCGTCAGCATCATCGGCACCGGCGCGAAGCGAAATGTGGTGGCGAACCGCTCTTCGCTCTGACGCAGCGCCATTTCGGCCCTTCGACGCGGCTCGAGATCGGCGAAGGTGAAGATCATGCAGGGCTCGTTATTCATCTCGGCCGGATGTCCTGCCAACAGCACGAGCTTGGTGCCGCCGCCGGGCGTCGGCAGTTCCGCCTCCATTTGCGGGATGGTATGGCCCTTCTTGAGCAGCGCCTTCGCCAGGTCCTTCGATTCCGCCGCACCCAGGATATCGACATCATAGATGGTGTGACCGACGATGTCGTCGCGGCTCCATCCCGAAAGTTCGAGGAAGCCTTCGTTGACACGAACGAAGCGATAATCATCCAGCCGCGCGATCAAGGCCGGGGCAGGATTGGCGTTGAACATGCTTTCGAAGCGCTCTTCCGCCTCGAACGCCTCGGTCGCGTTGGTGATGATCAGCACGAGGCAGTCGGCCTCGTCGGCTCCATGAGGAACGATAATGCCGCGGTTGCGATGGATCCAGTCCGGTTCGGAGCGCCCCGCCCTGCAGACGTCGACGACGACATCCTGAAATGCTTCGCCCCGGCACAAGCGGGCAATGGGATAGGCGTCGGCAGGAACGGTTCGGCCACCATGATAGGCGAGGTCAAAATGCTTGCGATACGCGGCGACAGTCCGACCAAGTTCGTCAAGCGTGCGAACGCCGTGCATCGCGAGCGCAGCTTCGTTCGCCCAACTTATGCTCCCGTCCGGTTCGACCAACGTCACCCCGTCGGACAGCTGTCCGATGATCGCATGCAGCTGCGAGCGATCGGGTTGTCTCTTGTCTTGTTCCGATTTCGCCACCAGCCATCCTCGCATGCCGCACATCAGCAAACGCACGGACGGAGTAATTGCCGCAGCATCCGAGAATATGGATCACTATCTGGCAAGGCAGGTACGCTCGACATTTCAAGCACCTCCGATAACGGCGAGATCCTCTTGATATGGATGGAGCGTAGTGGGCGCCACTGTGGCGCGGGTCGTGGGGCGCATGGATCCGGAACCACGCTTATCGAGCGCCGCGTGAAGCGGCAGCTCGGTGGCTCGATCTCATATGAATGGTCGAGCGGAAGCTAACCGCACCTCTCTGGATGCACTGAAAAAACTGAGAGACTGAAAATGCAGGATCTTGAAGAACGCGACGTTCCCGGCACGCACCGAATTCAGTGGCCGATCGTTGATGGGAACGAGGAGATATATCATGGCTACAACACCCCAGGGCGAAGAACCCGGCTTCGAAAGCGACGTGGATGAGCTGCCGAAGGACCGGGACAATGGCTCGCCGAACACCCTTGAGGAAGATCCAGACACAGCCAAGGCGGATGAAGAGGACGCTAACCTCAAGGCGCAGAAGGATGCGGCCGAAGAGCGTAAGTAAGGCGGATATCAATAGCTGTCCGGATTACCGGCTAGTGACCGGATGACACTGAATGCCCGGGAGACGTACCGACTATTCGGTAAAAAGGCTATTTGGATAGTTTTGACTTTGGCATCGGCGGAAATGTCTCATGCCCTTGTGCGCCGGGCCATATAGTTCCGTCATCCAGGTGCGACGGACGGAGATCCACGCGTCACTGATGCAGACCGAACTTGATTTAATATAATCGGTGCTTTGCTGGATAGGCTAGAAAGTCGCCGGCTGGCGTCAGCTACGGCATCCGATGTCCGCACCATAATTGTGCCAGCCGGCATGTCAGGAACCCAGTCAATGCCGTCCGCAAGCTCAAGTGCCGTCGCTCCCGCGTCTCCCATGCAGACCGCCCAAGCGGACCTTCGCGTCGTACCACCCGATACCGGAACTGGCCGCCGCCCGTGCAACGAGTTCGATCTTCGTGCGATCGAGGCCGACATCGATCATATGGGCCACGTCAACAACGCGGTGTACCTAAGCTGGGTACAGGATGTCGTCGTCAAGCATTGGGCGGGTCTCGCATCGGATGTTGAATTGGCAACGACAATCTGGGTCGCGATCAAGCATGAGATCACCTATCGTCGCCCGGCATTCCTTGGGGATGCCCTGTCCGCGACCGTTGCCGCGACCGGCTTCCAGGGTGCGAAGGCAATGTTCGACACGGTCATTCGCCGCGGTGATCAGATTGTCGCCGAGATCAGGTCGGTCTGGTGCAGCATCGATACAGCAACCAGGCGACCGAAGCGGGTCGCCCAAGAGGTCGTTCGGCGTTTCAGTAACGCTTCGCTCGGTGTCGCGTGAATGTGTGAAGGCACAGTCTTGGGCGGTGCAGGTGCCGCACCGACGCGTCGCTCACCGGTGTGGTGGTCGACCTCGTTGCATGAGAACCGAGATAGACGATCAGCTTTGATCTGCCGACGCTTGTGAGAGCATTGCGCGAAGGACCTTTTGCATGAAGCTCCTGATCAGGCACGAGACACGCTATCAGTTTCGGCAGCCGGTGACACTGATGGCGCACCGGTTGATGATGACGCCGCGTAGTGGTCACGACCTGACCCTGCTCACATCAAGCCTGTGCTGCACGCCGACGGCAACCTTTCACTGGTCGCAGGATGTCTCCGGGAACGTCATTGCCACCGCGAACTTCGATCGGCCCACCGACAATCTCCAGATTGTAGGGCAAGCCGAGGTCGAGCAATGTGCACCGGCTTGGCCGGTTCTGCTCATTGACCCCGCTGCACATAGCTACCCTTTTTCCTACGCCGCGGCCGACCTGCGAGATCTGGGCGCGCTTTCGTCGGCAGACGCGATCGCCCCTCGGGTCTGTCAGTGGGCAGACGCCTTCGTCGCCGGGGTACCGACCGACACCCTGTCCCTGCTTAAGGATCTCAATGCAGGGGTCCTGGGCGCGGTCGCCTACCGGGTCCGGGACGAAGAAGGCACCCAATCACCTGAGCAAACTCTCGAGATCGCGAGCGGTTCATGCCGCGACATCGCGGCGCTTTTCATTGCCGCCGCCCGCCATCTTGGCTTTGGAGCACGAGCGGTATCGGGATATCTGTTCGACCCCGATCCGATCTCACCGGACGGCGGGTCGACCCACGCCTGGGCTGAAATCTTCCTCCCGGGCGCAGGATGGATTGCCTTCGACCCCACCCACCGCCGCATGGTGGCCGCAAATCTGATCGCCGTTGCGGTGGGTGAAAGCAACCAGCGCATCATGCCCGTAACGGGTGGCTATCTCGGGACGCCGGACGATGCGCTCTCCATGGATGTCGTAGTCCACGTGACGCAGTGATGATGCCGTGTCGGAGGAGCCGACAGCGCCATTCGCAAGCCGGGGTCGCCTACCGCGCAGCACCGAGCGGCGACGCATCATAGTCCTTCAGAAGCGCTGCGGCGTCGTCATAGAGAGCGATCGCGCCAGCCCCGTTTAGCACCTCGTCGGTGAACTTGCCGGACCGCAGCCCAATCGCGGCGATGCCACATTTCGCGGCCGCCTCTATGTCGTAGGGCGTGTCGCCAATGACGACGACGTCGCTCGGGCCGAGCGGCGCAACCTTCTTCAATGCGATCGCAAAGATATCCGGCGCTGGCTTCGTGTTGCCGACATCGTCGGCGCTGGTCGTCGCGCTCACAAGCCGGCGCGCGTGGAGCAAATCGAGATAATGGTCGAGCTGGCCCTGTGAGGCGGAAGAAGCGAGAACGACGGTCTGGCCGCCCTCCGCTGCCCGCTTCAACAGCGCATGGGCATCGGGGAAGGGCACGACCATTTCGAGAAACCTCGACTTGAACGCCGCGCCCTGCGCGTCGGCAAGCGCTTCACGCTCGGCCTTGCTAGCATTTGGCAAAAGCGCCGGGATGAGCATGTCGGCGCCCTTGCCGATCTGACCATGGATTTCCGATCGTTCAAAATGGACGTCGATGCTCGCAAACGCTTCTTCCCACGCGAGGACATGCATATCGTTGCTGTCGACGAGCGTACCGTCGATGTCGAAGAAGATCGCGGAGTACGCCATCAGCAGATCGCCTTTTAAAGGATCGCCCATCGCCATGCGGCGATGGGCGATCGGATCACGCCGCTTCGGCGTGCAGATTGACGCCGGTTTCGGCGAGCTTCGTCATATATTCGTCGCCACCGTAGATTTCCTTGGTAGCCTCACGCAGCTTCTTGTTGTCGTCCTTGAGCCCTAAAGCCTTCGCATAGGCAGCGGCCGTACCGAAGCCGGCTATGCCATAGTGAGTCATGCGCTGATACTGCGCGATGATCAGGACATCGAGAAGCGGGCCCTTGGCGGGCCCCTCTTCGAGCAAATGCTTGGTCGCTTCCGCGACCAGACCCTCCATGCCCTTGCAATGCTCCTTGGAGACCTTCTCATCCTGACCGGCGATCAGTTCCTTGAGGATGTCGGTATGCTTCATGATGCCCTCATGCGAGCTCGACAGCATATCCTTTAGTGCCGGATCGCTGGCCTTCGCTGTGATCTTCTTGAGAAGGCGTGCCATCTGGTCATTGGCGGACCAGAGATCCTTCAGTTCGTCCGTGTAGATTTCCTTGAGGTCTTCGGGCGTTGACATAGTAATTCCTTACTTGTTGGAGTTTTCCACCGCACCGGTTGATCAGGAAAAGACCGGCTGAGACGGCTCTGAAGAATGCCCTAAGCGAGCCGCGGACCCGCCACCGAGGAGGATATGGTCAGAGCCCCGGCCGCAATACGACCTTGATCACGCCGTCCTCCTTGTCGCGGAACTTGGCATACATCTCGGGCGCGTCTTCGAGGCTTGCGGGGTGGGTCACGACGAAGCTGGGGTCGATGTCGCCGGCCTCGATGCGGGCGAGCAACGGCTTGGTGTAGGCCTGGACGTGAGTCTGGCCGGTTTTGATCGTCAGCCCCTTGTTCATCATCGCGCCGAGCGGGATCTTGTCGCCCATGCCGACATAGACGCCGGGGACGGAGACGGTGCCACCCATCCGGCAGCTCATGATCGCTTGGCGGAGCACATGGACGCGATCGGTCGCAAGCATGGTTGCAGCCTTGATCTTGTCGAGCACGGCGTCTGCGCCGCCATGGCCTGCGGCCTCGCAGCCGACGGCATCTATGCCGCTGTCCGGGCCGCGCCCCTTGGTGCGGGCCTGAAGCTCGTCATAGACATCGGTCTCGGCGAAGTTGATCGTCTCGGCACCGCCAGCAACCGCCATAGCGAGCCGCTCGGGCACCTCGTCGATCGCGATCACCCGACCAGCGCCGAGCATCAGGGCCGAACGGATCGCGAATTGCCCGACCGGCCCGCAACCCCAGACTGCGACGGTATCGCCCGGCTCGATCTGTGCGTTCTCGGCGGCCATGTATCCGGTTGGGAAGATATCCGACAGGAACAGCGCCTGCTCGTCGGTGACATTGTCCGGCACCTTGATGGGCCCGATATCGGCCATGGGCACGCGCAGATACTCGGCCTGCCCGCCGCAATAGCCACCCAGCATATGGCTGAAGCCGAACAATCCCGCAGGCGAGTGACCCATCGCCTTGACCGCCATTTCGGCATTGGGGTTGGTGCGCTCACACGCTGCAAACAGACCCTTCTGGCAGAACCAGCATTCACCGCAGCTGATCGTAAAGGGGACGACGACACGGTCGCCGATCCTAAGGTTGGTGACCTCGGAACCGAGCGCCACGACCTCGCCCATATTTTCATGGCCGAGAATGTCACCGGCTTCCATCGTTGGCTGATAGCCATCGAGCAGATGGAGATCGGACCCACAGATCGCGCAAGCGGTCACCTTGATGATCGCATCGCGCGGATGTTTGATTTCGGGATCAGCGACGGTGTCTACGCGAACGTCGCCCTTACCGTGCCAGCACAGTGCACGCATCGTTCAGTCTCCGATAGTATGCCGGCTCAACCGACGTTTCGAGGGTTTGGCGATCGTGCTCAGTTGGTGCTCATTGCGCCAGTCATCGACTTCAGATGCTGGAGGTGCATTTCGACGACCGGTACCGCCATGGAGGCAACCTGCTTGAACGCCGGATCGTTGCCGGTCGTCGCATAGCCCTTGTGCAGCGACCAGGCCATCTGGTGCGCCTGAAGCTGCTGCTGGAGATACAGGTCGTCGAAGCTCGCGCGCGGCGCCTTCTTCAGCAACTGGATCTTCGACATGTTCGCCGTGGACAAGGTCATCGACGGCGGCGCGATCTTGCGGTCGGCATTGCTGAGCGCCGCCATCAGCGACTTGCTGGTCTGCATATGGTCGCTGATCATCTGCTTGGCGAACGCCTTCACATCGGCGCGCTTGCTGCGCATCTCGGCGATCTTGCTCGACTGGATTTCGTAATTGTCGCCATCGGCGGCGAGCTTCACATAGTCGGTCGCCGACGTGCCCGTCATCGGCGAGGCGCCGACGTCTGTCGCAGTCATCGATCCCGTCATCGAGGCGGGATCTTGGGCACAGACGGGGGCGGCAGAGGCAAAAAGCGCGAAGGCCGAGGCGAGAAGAATGGGCTTTTTCATAAATGATCCGATCCGGACAGTGTGTGTCGTTCGCCCCGACGGGCCCACTCAGCTTCGAGCGAGCCCGTTGCGGACTGATCTTCAGACGCGCGTGGTGTCCCGAGCATAGAGGGCGCGTTCGCCCTGGACCTGCGATGCATCATAGGCTGGTGCCTCCGCATCGAAGCCGTTCCAGCCGGAGCCGCGATAGGCTTGGCCGCGCGACGCCGCATCGACCGAGCCATTCTGGTCGAAAATCGCCTCGATCGCGGCACGGCGATCTTCTGGCGCGCGAACGCTCACCAGCGTCCCGCCGCGGCGAACCCCCTCGGAATAGACATGCGCGTCCTCGTCACTGTGCCCAGCATTCTTGAGCGCGCCGACGATGCCGCCTGTCGCGGCACCCCCGACGGCGCCGATGCCGGCACCAGCGGCGGTTGCGGCAAGCCAACCGGCGGCGACGATCGGCCCGAGCCCCGGGATAGCGAGAAGGCCAAGGCCGGCGAGCAGTCCGCCAGCACCGCCGAGCACGGCACCCGTTGACGTGCCGCGGGTTACATCGCCATGGTCGTTGACACCGTCATGGGTGTCGACGCCATCGTTGGCGCGCTCTGCGTGGGTGCCATCGGCATTATTGGCGATGACGCTGATATCGTCGTGCGACGTCCCCGCTGCCTCGAGCGCGCGGACGGCGGAAGTGGCATCGGGATAGCTGTCGAACAGCCGCGTGATTGTCTGGGTCATAACTGTCTTTCTAAAAAAGCTGTTCAGCGGGACGTGACGTCGCCCTTGTAATCGAGCGCGACAGTGACGGGTTTCCCGTCCTTCATCGCCTTGCCCTGCCAGACGCCATTCTCGTCCTTGGCGAGCTTGCCGACCTTGCTGTATCCGGCTTTCGCAATACGGCCCTGCGCTTGGGATTGCGTGAAGGAATTACGCCCCTGCACCGCGTTGCTTGTCGTTCGGGGTGACGGATCAGTCACCGCCGGGTTGTGAGCGCTGGCCATCTGCGCGGACGCGACGGTGGGAAGCGCAGTCGCCATGGCGACCGCGATCAAAATTCGCTGCATAATCCACTCCATTGTTGTGTTTCCAAGTCGACGATGGACGTTTTCGAGCCATCGCGTCTAAACATTAGTCAATCGTCGACGATCAGGGCTCGATCACAGCCAATATATGAGGCTCTCCGGACCTTATGGCCGGGGACCTTGCGCCTGATTGACGGGTTTGATGGTGGCCTGAAACAGGACCCGGCCGGCTTCCGCCGGCCGAACTTCGTCAGAGGGCGTCCGCCATCTTGACCGCTTCGCCGATATCCTTCGCGGCGCCCATGTCTTCGCCCGAGATCAACCCTGCACCCGGACCCGCGCCCAGATCCACGCCGGTTTCGGGATCGGTCGAAGGATCAGATGCGGTGCGAAGGGCGAGCTTCGCCGCGACGGCCTCATCGGCGGCCGAAAGCGTCACGGACGCGGTGCCGTCACCATCGTCGATCGGCATCGTCTTTTCGAGATCGTCGATCCGATCCCACTGCGTGCCGCTATTCCATGGCCCCTCGACATCACCCTCACCCTGCGAGGTGTTGACGTAAAGGTTGGCATAGGCCGCGATGCCGGGGAGCTTGCCGCTCGGGAAATTGTCCTCGATCGCATAGAGCGCTTTCTCGAACGACTTCTGATGCGCGATCTCACGCGTCATCAGGAAGCCGAGTGCTTCCTTGATGCCGGGATCATCGGTAATGTTGATCAGCCGTTCATACACAACCTTGGCGCGGCTTTCCGCAGCAATATTTGAGCGTAGATCGCAGGTGGGATCGCCGCGGCTGTCGATATACGCCGCAGTCCAGGGAACGCCGGCGGAATCAGTCAGCGACGGACCTCCGCCAAACAGAAGCGCTTCCTTGGCGCTCGCGCTGCTCGCGCCGATCATATTATAAAGTTCAGCCTCCTCGAGCGCACCCTCGGCGAGCTGGGCCTTCATACCCTTATTGAGCATGGCGACGATCGAACCAATAACCTCAAGATGACTCAGCTCCTCGGTGGCGATGTCGAGCAGAAGGTCCTTGCGACCGGGGTCGATTTCGCCAAGCCCCTGCGTGAAATAGCGCATCGCTGCCGCAAGTTCGCCATCAGCGCCGCCGAATTGCTCGAGCATCAGGCAGGCGAGACGAGGGTTAGGTTCGGCGACCCGCACAGTATATTGCAGGCGCTTGTTGTGCATGAACATGCATGTTTCCTTGTTTTTAGGATTATCCGTTCAGCGAATGCGGCGACCATACGTTCCTGCTGCGAACGAAAATCGTCCAATAATAGCTATTTTCGCGAACAAAGATGCATTTACTGATGCACATCAATACTCAGAAGTCAGGTTCGGTCTTGGCTCACCAGATCCGAAAGCCTCTGGGTTTTTGCACAGAACATCGACTGCTACGCGGATCGCAGCCTGCGGTGGAGATAATTCTCGTCGAATCCTGCGATCGAAAGGAGCTGATTGGCATCTGTAATCGAGAGGCTACCGCGGCTCAGCGTCATCACACCGCGCTCCCGCAATTCTTTCAGGACCCGGTTGAGATGCACCGGGGTCATGCCGAGCGCGTCGGCTAGCAGCAACTGCGATAGCGGGAAGCGAACCACGCCGTCGAGCGACAGTCCAATGCTGGTGGCGCGAACATAGAGCTCGCACATAAGATGGGCGGCCCGCTGGATGCTGGTCCGCCTGCCCATGCTGGTAATCCAGGCGCGCATCGTGCCCTCGTCGACAAGTTGGGCCACATACATTGCTCGGGCAATGGCCGGATGCTCATCCAGCAGCGCGTCCATCTCGGCGCGCTCGATCGTGGCAACGACCGAGGGCACGATCGTCTGGATACTGTGATCCATTTCCGCGAGCAGCCCCGCATGAAGGTCGCAGGAATCTCCGGGCATCAGAAACGCGAGGATTTGCCGCGTGCCATCGCGGAGAATCTTGTAGCGATACGCCCAGCCTTCGAGGATCACGAAGACGGGACCTGGCCGATCACCCTCGCGGATCAAATCCGTCTTGGCCGACACAGGACGCGCATAGGCAGTCGCCTCCGTCAGGGCGGCGAAATCTTCGGCGCTGAACGATGCCAAGGCGCTCAGCTTATCGGTGAAGCGATTGGCCATGAATCGCTATGCCATGTCGCCATATTTTTTCATATTGTCGGTTATTATTATCCAAAGTTGATTTGGATGATGAAGGCTCATCGAAATTGCCCTATGCTCGATCCATCGTCGGCCATTTCCATAGGCTCCGACGACTGAGAGAAGCGCGTCGCTCTCGCCTGTGCGGAGTGACCTTTGTGTCGGAATCTGAGAATGATAACCATGGTGTGGAGACGGCAAACAAGCGTCCGACCCCCGATCCCCATGGGCAGGCAGCCATGCTGCTCGTTGAGACCCTGCTCCACGGCCTGATCGAGCGCTCGGTCATCACGGTTGCCGATGCGATCGGTTTCGCAGAGTCCGCGGCGGACGTGCGCGAGGAGGTCGGTCTCGAGCTAAGCGAGACCCCCGATGCAATGATGCCGTCGCTGACGATCTTAAGGTCAATAGCATCGAGTCTGAGGTTCGATCTCAATGGGCAACCTTTGAAGTCCGTAGATTGATGGTTCGGTGCAGCACGAGTGATTTGATATGCCGTGGCATATTGTCGTTGAAAACAGAGACGGCCGCCGTGAGCCGGTAGGACCATCATCGGCGGACCTTGCTCCCGTCGTGAGATGCGCGATCGCGCTGGCCGACGAATTAGGGGGAATGGCGGCGAACAATCCACAAGACCGCCGTGTCGACGTGGTTGCCGATGATGGCGAGGTCGAAATTTCGATCGCGATCATCCCGGGTGGTCTCGATCCGACCGAAGCCTAGCCAGAATCAAGGTCCAGATATCTAGCGCGTCCTGCGTAGCTGCCTCGACCTGTCGCTCCGCGACCTCGCAGGCCCGATCCCCAAAGGCCTTCTGCAGCTCGGAGATTACGCTTGCGATGGTCGCTTCGCGGTTAGCCGTGGACGCGTCGGACATGGTCCGTTCCCCTGAAAGCGCGAACCGCTCCGCGACTACATATACGTTGTGGTGGATGTGAGACTGTCGCACATCTCGAAGCGAAGTTGTGCAACATGGATCAATTAGTTAACCGCTCGGCGATCGACTTTAGGCTAGCGGTTCCAGCTGCATACGAGATCCGACGGTGCAGATAGTTGTCATCGAAACCTGCGATCTCGGCAAGACGCGACAAGTTCGCGACGATAAGCGTCGCCGGCGTCACCGTGAGTGCGCCGGCGCGCCTGAGCTTACCCACGACCCGATTAACGTGCACCGGGGTCAGCCCTACCGCATCGGCAAGTACAATCTGGCTGAACGGCATCTCGATATGCTCTTCGTTGGCAATGCCGATATTGCGCATCCTGAAGCTGAGTTCGCACAGGAGATGTGCGACCCGCTCAAGGCTGGTCCGGCGCCCCATGCTCACAATCGTTGCCCGCAAGACGCCCTCGTCCACAAGCTGCGTCCACCAGAATGCCTTGACGAGCGTCGGGCTCACGCTGGTCAAATGCTCGATCGTCGCGCGCGGAATGGTAACGATCGTAGCCTCCGTGAGGGTGGCGATGCTGTGGTCCATCTCATCGAGCACGGCCACATGCATGTCGCAGAAGTCACCTGGCATCAGAAACGAGATGATCTGGCGGCTGCCACCTGGGAGAATTTTATAGCGGCATGCCCATCCCTCGAGGACGACAAAGACGACGCCAGGCTTGTCACCTTCCCGGATCATGTCCTGGCCGGACGCATAGCGACGCCCATGACGAGAGACCTCTTCAAGGAGCTTGACCTCCTCGTTCGATAGCGGCGCATACCCCTTGAGCTTCTCTACAAAAGCGTTAGCCATCGAAAATCCCCGGGCATGCAATGTACAGAATAGCCGGATAACGGCTGGGCGAGATTAACTTGTGATAAGAGGGGGCGGCACCAAGCTGCTAGGTATCCCGGATCGACGGTATTCACATCCAGGCACCGGCGACCGAGAGCAGATCACTCCCGCCTGAAACCAAGGCGAGCAGTATGGCAGATATCATCCCCATCGGCGAGAGTAGGCCTTCGCTTCCCAAAGGACCTGACGCACACGGCCAAGCAGCGTTGATGCTTGCTGAAAGCATGCTTCACACGCTCGTCGACGCGCGCGCGATCACGCTCCAGGACGCACTTTCGATAGTCCAGACCGCGGTGGATACAAAAGTGGAGGTCGGTAAAGATTCGAACGGGCAATCCGCTACGATGGCGGAATCGCTCAACATCTTGGGTCGCATTGCTACGAGCTTCGAAGCCGATCTTAACTGATCTCGATTAGCACAAAACCGTAAATACATCCGTTCGCTTGATCATTGATAAGGCCAGTCCGCAAAAACAACGCAGTCTCCCGGTAGCAGACGCTGCTGGCGAAATGGCGGATCTTCGGCGGGATTTGGTCTCGTTCGCCACGGCGCCGTCAGCCTCAAGAGGAAGCAGGTACCCCGTCACCGCGTAGCGGCACGCTCTTTTGCGAACGAAAGGAATCCGGCATGCTGAATCAGCTAGACGTCGACTACCTCCTTCAACGCGAAGCGGAGGAGCGCCAGCGAGCCGCATCGGCGCTGGATCCGTCTGTCCAGTCAGTGCATCTCGAGCTTGCGGAACGCTATGCCGACGCAGCCTTGGCGGCCGAAGAGGAACTCGATTGTCCCGTCCGCGCAAGCGAGCCGTGGCACCGCCACGATGATATTCAACAACAGGTTAGCGCGCCGGCTCCGAGCTGACAGACCGACCGCCCTCAACGCGAAGCTAATCTATGCCGGGTAGCGGCCATGCCTATCTCGAACAGCGGTGCCGGGAGTGGGTGGTGCGTCCAGAGCGCACTACCGGCCCAGCGATCGCACAGGTGTATCGCAAACCTGCAACGGAATATCCGTCCAAGCTCAATGCAGTTTGTACGGCGGGACATCAACTCTCCCACCGTCACACTCTTTCCGCAACAGGGATCCCATTGATGCCAGATCAAGCACACCGATTTCCACGGCCGGCAGAAAAGTCGGCAACACCACCGCGTGGCGCAAAGATGCCGAAAAAGCCACAACGGAGCCCAACGACCCGGTGGACGGAGAATCCGGTAATGGGTCGACCGGCGATCAGATCGGTGGGCAGTCCCCATATAGCGAAGACGAAATGCAGGGACGTACCCAAGGGCTTCCCAAGGAATAACACCGGAGAACTAACGCCCCGATAGCAGCCTTGATGGATGGAGATAATTGCATGACCAACACGCCAAAACATGACGACCCGCACAAAATTGAGAAAATGACTGGCTCCAAGGAAGGAGGAACGGACATGCCACCAGGAGAGGATGGTGGCGAGGACGAGGGCGGCGTGCCGACCGAAGGCGACGAGGACGGCGTGCACGAAGACCAAAAACCTGCAAAAAACTAAGATCCACCGCTTTCCCGACGCTTGGTCACCGGGCCGATACTTTCGACCCGGTGCGCCTTGAGCCGCGTATAGAGCCAGCGGGGCACAGTGCGATTTGTTTCGTTCGGGTTCGCGACCGGTCGATAATTCATTTGAGGATCAGCGGCATCCTTTTACCCTCTCATGCATTGTGCAGTGCAGCATTAGGCTTGCGGTCATCGGACCTCAGGTCGGCGCTTGCGGTCATCGGACCTCAGGTCGGCGTCTGCACCGGAGATTGATGAGATGCGGAGCATATCTGACACGATCGCGCGGCTTTCCGCGGCGACCGCGCATTCATCCGCTTATTCTGGCTCGGGACCGCTTCTGGCGATGCGGGATTTCGGGTCTAATCCCGGCGCACTGCGAAGCTTCATTTATATTCCCGTCGGTCTGCCGGCGAACGCTCCCTTGGTCGTCGTGCTTCATGGATGCACGCAGTCGGCAGCCGGTTATGATCGCGCCTCGGGTTGGTCGCGGCTCGCCGACGAACAGGGGTTCGCCTTGCTGTACCCTGAGCAGCAACGCAGCAACAATGCCAACGGGTGCTTCAACTGGTTCGAGGTCGGCGACACGCGACGCGACGCAGGGGAAGCACTGTCGATTCGGCAGATGATCGCAGCCGTCCAGGACCGCCATGCGATCGATCCTGCTCGCATCTACGTCACCGGCCTGTCTGCTGGAGGCGCGATGGCTTCGACGATGCTGGCGACCTATCCAGAGGTCTTCGCGGGTGGCGCGATCATCGCAGGGTTGCCGCACGGGGTAGCAGACGGAATGGTCCAAGCGTTCGACCGGATGCGCGCGCACGGTCTGCCGACAAAGGCTGGCCTCCAGAATGCGCTTCGTGGTGCGTCCGCCCATCAGGGGCCGTGGCCGAAGCTCTCCGTCTGGCATGGCGATGCCGATAGGACGGTTGCTGTTGGCAACGCCGAAGCCGTGCTTGCGCAATGGCGTGGAATTCACGGGTTGCCCGACCGACCATCGACGGTCGAACAGGTCGATGGGGTAACGCATCGATCCTGGCACACGGCCGATGGTCTACCGGTGCTCGAGGACTATATCGTTTCGGGCATGGGCCACGGCACGCCGCTCAAGACCAAGGGTGACGGCTCTTATGGCATCGCAGCGCCTTACATGCTCGACGTCGGCATCTCATCGACAGCCCGGATCGCGCGGTTTTGGGGTATCTGCGACAGTGACGCGACACAGAGACGGACCCTGGGTTCGGAAACGCATGGCGAAACATACGGGTCACTAAATCCGCCCGCTCGCGCCGAAGTCCGTCAGCTCTATGGGCATCGCATTGAGGCCGGGAAGTCGCCGGCAAAGGGAGGGGTCGGACAGGTTATCGAAGAGGCACTACGCGCAGCCGGGCTGATGAAATAGACTTATGCATGAGCCATTCATAAATACCTTTCAAGTATAGCGCCAAAGCCGAATAAATAGTCAGGATGGGGGTATTCGTGCTGCTTGCGGACATCCATCTTCCTCGCCCCATTATCTTCACAATTATGACGATCGGTGATGATTAATCGTATAGATTGCGGCCAAGTTTCCAGGTGAGCCCACAAGCTAAATTCTGTTGCGCGATATCAAGGGCGTCCGTTCGCACTGGCGTTGGTCTCCCCATCTATTGTTTGTCCGCTTCGAGCCAAAGCGGTCGCCGTATAGCGACAGGATGGAAGGCAGCTATGTCCCAGGCCAAGCCTTGTCGTTACAGCGCCCCACTCACACAGCCGCGTTTGCCGCGCGAACTTGTTTCCAGCATGACGCGTGCGCCGGAATAGGGTCGTGTCCGTCAACGTGGTGTAATTTCAGGTGTGGCACCGGGCCGCATCGATCAGGCGGCTTTGGGTGTAAGTTGTAGCTGGGTCGCCTCCTCGATCTGTGGTGTGGCGAGAGCAACCATGCCCTCGATCTGCATGTAGCGGTTCTGAAGCTGGTATTCGTCGTTCTGCTCGAGGAGCACGGCGCCGATGAGGCGGGTGATGCTGTCCTCGTTGGGGAAGATGCCCACCACATCGGCGCGGCGCTTCACCTCCTTGTTGAGCCGTTCGAGCGGGTTGGTGCTGTGCAGCTTCACCCGGTGCTGCTCGGGGAAGGTCATGTAGGCGAGCACGTCGTGCTCGGCGTTGTCCATGCAGGTGCCAAGCTTGGGCCAGCGGGCGCGGAGCTGGTCGGCGACGTGGCGCCAGGTCTGAGTTGCGGCGGCATGATCCGGCTGGAGGAAGACCTGTCGGATGGCGGCCGCTACCATGGTGTTCTGGCCCTTGGGCACGTGCGCCAGCGCGTTGCGCATGAAGTGGACGCGGCAGCGCTGCCAGGTGGCACCGACGACCCGGGTAATGGCTGCCTTCAGCCCTTCGTGGGCGTCGGAGATTTCGGCGACGGCGGTGAGCTGCTCGTAGTCGCGGACGAGGCGCCGGTTTTTGAAGATCCACGCGAAGGTGCGCTCGACGACCCACCGGCGCGGCAGCACCTCGAAGCCTTGAGCGTGGGCGCCGCGGCGGATGATCTCGAGGGTGATGTGGGTCCTGTTGGCGGCCCAGTGCACCAGGCGGCCTGCGTAGCCGCCATCGGCGAAGACGCGGGTGACGAAGGGGTAGCGCTGGCGCGAGCCTTTGAGCGGCAATTTGCCGCCGTCGCGATCCTGGACGTCTGCGGCGTGGACGCGAACGGTGAGGAGCCTGCCATCCGTGTCGGTCAGGATGTGGCGCTTGCGCCCCGTGACCTTTTTGCCCGCGTCATAGCCTTTGTCGCCCCCTTTTGATCGGCGGTGCGCACCGATTGGCTGTCGAGGATCGCCGCCGACGGTGAAGCTTCCCGACCGCATCGTTCGCGGTCGGCCAGCACGAGCGCATGATGGACGTGATGCCACACGCCCTCCTCCTGCCAGCGGCGCAGATAATAGTAGACCGTCTGCCAAGGCGGCAGATCATGCGGCAGCAGCCTCCACGCTGCTCCCGCCCGCAGGAAATAGAGGATGGCATTGACCAGCTCGCGCGAGCTCGCCTTGCGCGGCCGGCCTCCGGCCCGCGCATCCGGGATCAGCGGCGCGATCAGCTCCCATTGTGCATCGGTCAGGTCGGTATCGTAGCGCCGCCTCGTCGGCGGCTTCCTCTTCGGCATTGGGCGTCGGCTCGCATCGTGGGTCCGACCCCCTATGAATCACGCAAAAGCCGCTTTGGAAACCCTTCTCAAACGCGCTCTTAGACGAACGGCGCCATCGCCGCTGGAAAAGGATTCCCCAATGCTCATCATCGAAGCCATCGATCACATTGTCATCAATGTCGGCGATGTCGAGCTTTCCGCAAATTGGTACGAGCAGATTCTCGGGATGGCTCGCGTCGACCAGCGCGCAGCTTCGGGAGAAATTCGCACCAGCATGATGTTCGGTGCAAACAAGATCAATTTACGGCCGATCGGGGCATCGCAGGATAGCTGGTTCACGGCTCGTTCGCCGGAGGTCGGGAGCGAAGATCTTTGTTTTCTTACGATGGCTGATCCCGCCGCAGTAGCCCATCACTTCAAGACCCACGACGTCGAGATCATCACTGGGCCGGTCACCAAGGCCGGTGCGCGCAGTCCAATCGAATCTGTCTACGTCCGCGATCCCGATGGGAATCTGATTGAAGTCTCATCCTACCGCTAGCGCCCCAATGGCGGTCATTCCCGGCCTTTGATATGACCCCTGCATGTCGGACATTCAGCGTAAGATTGTGATCGTTTCCGGTGCGCCGGGCGCAGGTAAGACGACCCTTGCAGTACCCTTGGCGCAGCGGCTCGGATTCCCGATCTTCTCGAAGGATTTTATCAAGGAAACGCTGACTGACGTTTTCGGGGATGGTGGCGGCGATCTTGCAGCATCTCGGCGGATCGGTGGGGCGTCGATGGAACTGATCTGGTCCTTGGCAAGCCACGCTCCGCAAGCGGTACTGGAAGCCAACTTTCGGCCGCACAGCGACTATGAGCGGGCTAAACTGACTGGTCTTGGCGCGTTGATCGTTGAGGTCCACTGCGATTGCGGCCGGGCCGAAACAGCCAAGCGGTTTCGTGAACGTGCAGCCACCAGCGGTCGCCATGCCGCGCATCCTCTGAAAGAGATGCCGCCTGAGATGCTCGACGAATATGACCGACCGATGGGCTTAGGTCCGGTCGTTGAGGTCGATACGCGGCCCCCTGTCGATTTGGACTGGGTGCTGGCGAAGGTTCAACGTCTGCTTTGACGTCTGCATAGGCATCTAAAACGCCCGACACCGGCCTGTCTCTAATCCACCACTCACTGCCGTTTCCCCCGCCGGGATCGGCCCTCGCTGGGCTTAGCGTACGATTCCGACCATTCTCTCACCGGACCCCTGATTAGGCTATGTTTCGGCTCCAGAACGGGATTAAAGTCGTGCGGCTCATCGCGATTTTGCTGTGTCTGCTACTGGTCACACACGCTGACGCCTCCTCGCCGTTCTCGCCGGAGACGGTCACGGCCTACGGCGACGGCATCATGCGAGAGTGCTGCGCGATAGCGAGAGGGTATGGAAGCGAATATCGCAACCGACAAGGGAGCGGGGCCAGCATCAACCGACCGGGGCTGACGGAGGCGCTGGGAATGGCGCGGAAGGGCGATACACTGGTGATCTGGAAGCTCGATCGGCTCGCGCTCAAACTCCCCCATCCGTATCAGCCTTCCCCAGAAGTCCGGCTGGGTCGGCCCACACAACGACCTTTTCGAGGATTGCTCAGCGTTCACTCACGTTGCGGCCTGCACACTCGCACGGTCACCTACGTGACCGTCATCCGGGGGCTTCAGACACTTCGTCACCTCCATGCCTGCCCCGGTTGCTTCCGGTTGGAGCATATTGCCGGGTGGGATTCTCACCCACTGGAAAGCGCCGCCTTGACACGGCGCACGGACATAACGGCCGTTCCCGAGAACTGCGGCGAATGTCAGCTTCCGGCAGGAGCAGCATCCTCGTTGCTCGACTGGTTTATTAGGATGGCGCCCGCGATAATGTGAAAGAGGCGATCGGCGCGCGGCGCGAACGAGGGTTGGTCGATCGCCCATCCGAGCGCCGTCATCAGGGCGAACAAATCATCCCCGTTCATATCGGCGCGCGCTGTTCCTTCGGACTGAGCACGAACCAGTAGACGCGCGCTCGCTGAATGCACCGCTGCGCATGAAACATAGAGAGCGGAGGCAGGGTTCGTATGAGCGGCCGCCATCAGTGTGACGACTCCCCTGTAGCTTTGAGCGAATGTCACCCATTCCCGGAACCAGGCCACGAGCGCTTCGCCCGGCGAATTCGACGTTTCGAGTTCGTCTGCCTTCTGCGTAAGCGAGTCCAGGTTCGTACACAGCAACGCCTCGAACAAGGCTTCCCGCGTCGGGAAATGACGAAGCAGCGTGGCCAGCCCGACGTCGGCCCGACGGGCGATATCGCGCATGGACGCATCGATGCCGTGCTCGGTGACCACGTCACGCGCGACCGACAATATGTGGCTATAATTTTTTCTCGCGTCGGCGCGCATAGGTTGCCTTGACAAATGGATCGGTGGCCCAGATATTCGGGTCACTGATCCAGTTAGATATAGCGCTTTCGTTCGAATGGCAACGGCAGTGCTGTCCGGCAGGCGGCAAAGAACACGAACATGAGCGCTATCAGCATCGTCGGCACAGGCGGCATGGCCGCGGCTATCGGGGGCCTTGCCGCCAAAGCCGGACACACCGTCGAGGTGATCAGTCGCGACGCCGCGAAGGCACAGGGGCTAGCCGAGCAGTTCGGAGCCGACGCGAGGACAGGAACGTTCGGCGGCGCCCCGGCCGGGGACATGGTCATCCTTGCGGTTCCCTATTCGGCAGTCCTCGACGTGGTGAAGCAATACGGCGACGCGCTGGCAGGCAAGATTCTCGTCGACATCACCAACCCGGTCGCCGCCGATTACACGAGCTTTGTGACCGCCGAGGACAGTTTCGGCGCGCAGGAAATCGCCAAGGTCGCCCCTGCCGATGCGCAGGTCGTCAAGGCGTTCAACACTTTGTTCTCCCACATCCTGGCTGCCGGTTCGGTCGAGGGCCAACAGTTGGACGTGTTCCTCGCCGGAGACGACGCGCAGGCGAAGGCCCGCATCTCGGCGTTTATCGAGAGCCTCGGACTGCGCCCGTTGGATACCGGGCCGCTGCTCATGGCGCGGACGTTGGAGCATGCCTGCCTGCTGTCGCTGGGCCTCATGGCCCACTCGGTCAAGCACACCGACTTCTCGATCGGCCTCAGCCTTCCGGGCTGAACGCCACCACGAAACGATCAAGCGAAGAGGACCATCATGGGTAAGATACTTGTCACCGCCGCCAGCGGTCACCTAGGTCGCAAAACGCTGCAGCACCTCCTGAAGCGGCAGCCTGCCAGCGATCTCGTAGGATTGGCCCGCGACCCGGAAAAGGCCGCCGACCTTGCCGCTCAAGGCATCGAGATACGCAAGGGCGACTATTCTGACTATGACTCGCTGTTGAACGCCTTCGCAGGCGTCGAGAAGGTCATGCTCATCTCCTGCGCGCCTTTTACCGACCGCAACACGCAGCATTACAATGTGATCACCGCGGCCCGGCAGGCCGGCGTCAGACACATCGCCTACACGGCGATCATCCGCCGCGAGGGATCGGACTTCAACCTGTCCCAGACCACGGGTCCCGATATCTTCGCCGAACATACCTTGATGGCGTCCGGCCTCATCTACACGATCGTTCGACAGCCAGCGTTCCTCGAAACCTTCCAGTTTCAATTTGGCGACAACGTCTACGAGAAAGGTCTTCGCGTTCCGGCCGGTGACGGCAAGCAGGCGCCGGCGTCGCGTGAAGATATCGGCGAGGCTCAGGCGGTGGTGCTCACGGAAGAGGGCCACGACAACAGGATCTATTCGCTGACCGGCGATCCGGCGGTCTCCTACGCGGACGTCGCCCAAATCCTTTCCGACACCCGCGGCACTCCGGTGCCTCTCATCCCCGTGACCGACGAGGAATATATTGCCAATTACGTCGCGGAGGGTCTGCCCGAACCGGTCGCTCGGTTCGCCCTCGAATGGGTCCATGGCGCCAACCTCGGCGAGTGGGGCGAACTCACTGGCGACCTGGAGCGTCTGATCGGCCGCAAGCCGATGACAACGGTCGAATTCCTCCGGGACAATTATCCCACCGTCGTGGCGTCGGTCGAGGCTGCGAGGGGTCAGGCGGCGGGGTAGCAATCGGCACGCACGGGAATCAACCAGGCGGGAGTCCCCGCTCAGAAACTACCGCAATGCCCAACTCACGAGGAAACAGGATATGAGCACTATCAGCATCATCGGCTCGGGAACCATGGCCGCAGCGATCGCCGGCCGTGTCGCCAACGCTGGACACACGGTCGAGGTGGTCGGTCGCGACACCGCCAACGCGAAGAAGCTGGCCGATCAGCTCGCGTCCGGAGCGGCCACAGGGACGTACGGCGCCGCGCCAGCAGGTGACATCGTCGTCCTCGCCGTGCCGTACGGCAGTGCGGCGGCCGTGGTGGCCGACTTTGGGGAAGCGCTCGATGGCAAGGTGATCATCGACATCACCAATCCGGTCGCCCCCGACCTTTCGGGCCTCGTCACGCCCTACGGCAGTTCCGGTGCGCAGGAGACCGCCAAGGGCCTCCCCGCCGGCGCACATGTCGTGAAGGCGTTCAACACGATCTTCGGTCACGCGCTTGCCAAGGGTGGACGTCTCGACGCGTTCATCGCGGCCGACGATGCGGAGGCGAAAGCGCGCGTCTCTACGTTCCTCGAAAGTCTCGGGCTGCGTCCCCTCGACGTGGGGGGCTTGCACATGGCCCAGACGCTCGAGGCGCTCGGGCTGATGATGATCGGCCTGGCGAAGAACGGCGCGGGCTCCTGGGACATCGCCTTGAACGTCGAGATCGGCTGAGACGTCGGCTGCACGTTATCCGACATAAAGAGAAAAGGAGAGTTTTTCGATGAGCCCCGAAGATAATGTTGGGGTCGTGAGGGCCTTCTTCGCGGCAATGGGCGGCAACCGGCAGGATCTGCTGGCGTTGGCGGCCGAGGATATCGAATGGATTATTCCGGGCGAGGGCTGGCCGCTGGCAGGCGTGCATCGCGGGCATGCGGGGCTTGACGAATTTCTGCAGAAAGCGGCCGAGGAAGTGGAAACGTCCTTCCCGTCCCCGCCCGAATTCGTCGCGCAGCGCGACCGGGTTCTCATGATCGGCTTCGCCACGGGCAAGATCAAAGCCACGAACAGGGCGTTCGAGGACAATTTCGTCTTCGCCATCACCGTTCGAGACGGCAAAGTGGCGAACATCCGGGAGTATGTCGACACGCAAGCCCTGGCGCGGGCCTCCGAGAAGGCAGCGACATTCCCATAGCGGCCTTCGCGTCCCGATGACGACATCGCCACCGGATTCGCCGCGCATCAGTCTTGCGACAGCGACAGCCCCGCGAGAAGCGGCGCGTAGGCGGCAAGCCTGCGCGATACGAACTCCGTGAACAGCCGCACGCGCTTCGTCTTGCGGGTCTCTCCATGGGTGAGAAGCCAGAGCGCTCCGTAGAGGTGTAGGTCGGTGCCCGGCACCCTCACCAACATGGGATCGGCATCTCCGGCGAAGCATGGCAATGTCGTGATCCCAAGTCCCTGCCGGACAGCAACGATCTGCGCCTCGGCGTCCGTCGTCCTGAACGGGATTTCCGTCGTGCGAATCTCACCGGGACCGGCCCAATCCGGAATGCCATGCGTGCTGATGACGATCCACCGGACAGGATCGGCCGCACCCGCACGCCATGCAGCCAGGTGATCGCGGGCCATGTAGACGCCGCCGAACACCTCAGGCCCTTTGAGGGCATGGAGATTGAGCGGCAGGTTTTTGCGATCATAGACCACGCGGATCGCCACGTCGGCCTCCCGGTTGGTCAGGTTTGCCAGTTCGCCGGACGACAGGATGTCCATCTCGATATCCGGGTGCTGACGCGCGAAATCGGTGAAGTCGGGCATGAGCAGATGGGTTGCGAGGGTCGGCGCCAACGTCACGCGCAGCAGCCCGCGCACGCTCTGATCGCGGCCGAAGACGCGCGTCTCCAGCTGGTGCGACGATGCCTCCATTTGATTCGCGAGCTCGAGCACCTCCTCGCCCGCGGCCGTCAGGCGGTAGCCCGAGGGCAGCTTTTCGAACATCTCCGCCCCGAGGCGATCCTCAAGCTGGGCGATCCGCCGCAACACGGTCGAATGGTAGACTCCGAGGCCTTCGGCACCCGCCCGCAGGGAGCCTGCGCGCGCGACGGCCAGAAAGTAGCGAACGTCATCCCAGTCGATCATGGCGCATCTTGCACCGTGAGGTACGCCTCGCAAACGAAAAGCAGGACGAATTTTGCACCACCGATGTGCGCATTCCCCCTCTCAACGCTCGCCTCGCGCAGACCCATGTTGAGCGCCCTGGGGCCGGGAGTTCTCCAGCCTCCGCGCAACTCGATCGAAAGACGCACACATGACAAGACTGAATGGAAAGACCGCGGTGATCACCGGCGGCGCAACCGGCATCGGCCTCGCCGCGGCAAAGCGTTTCGTTGAGGAAGGCGCCTTCGTCTTCATCTTCGGCCGTCGGCAGGAGGCGCTCGACGCCGCTGTGGCCGAGCTCGGGCCCAATGCCCGCGCCGTGCAGGGTTCGATCGCAATCGAGGCCGACCTCGACCGGCTGTACGCAGCGGTGAAGGCGGAGCGCGGAACGCTCGACATCGTGTTCGCCAACGCCGGAACGGGAAGCATGGTCAAGCTTGGCGAGATCACCGCCGCGCACATCGACGAAACCTTCGACGTAAATGTGAAAGGTACAATCTTCTCGGTTCAGAAGGCGCTGCCGCTTATGGGCAAGGGCGGTTCGATCATTCTGACCGGATCGAGCGCCGGCACCACGGGCGCTCCAGCGATGACCACCTACAGCTCCAGCAAGGCGGCGGTCCGCAACCTTGCCCGCACTTGGGTCGAGGACCTGAAGGGCACCGACATCCGCGTAAACGTCTTGTCGCCCGGGGCGATAGCGACCGAACTCGCGACGGAAGCGCTCGGTGAGGAGGGCCTGAAGGTCTACGGCGCGATGACCGGCTTCCAGCGCATGGGCGATCCGGCAGAGCTCGGATCGGCGGCTGCCTTCCTTGCGTCGGACGACAGCAGCTTCATGACCGGTAGCGAGCTCGCCGTCGACGGCGGCTTGGCCCAAATCTGACGTCAACATGCCCACGAGCGCTCCGCCATTGGAGCGCCCGTGGGATGGCGATATCAAAGGACAAGATATGAACTACGCAATTATCGGCTTCGGCAGCATCGGCAAGGCGCTTGCCGACGCGTTCGCCCGAAAGGGCATTGCAGTATCAGTAGCGACCACGCGCGATCCGGAAAGCTTTGCATCCGAGGCGGCGGCGATCGGATCCGGGATCGTTCCCACGACGCTGGCGGAAGCGGTCAAGGCGGATGTCATCTTCCTGGCCGTCCGTTTCGAGGCGCATCCAAGCGTCGCGAAGGCGCTCTCCAATTGGCAGGGCAAGACGATCATCGACGTGACCAATGCCTATGGCGTGCCCCCCGAGGATCTGGGAGGAAAACCTTCCTCGGCGTTCATCGCGCAGGCTTTCTCCGGGGCGAAGCTGGTCAAGGGCTTCAACCATCTGGGCGCCGCGAAACTCGCCCAGGATCCGGCCTTGAACGGCGGGCGGAGGGTCGTGTTCCTGGCGAGCGACAACGAAGACGCCGCGACGCAGATCGGTGCGCTCGCCGAACAGCTCGGCTTCGCGCCGATTTAGCTTGGCGGGCTGTCCGAGGGCGGACTGCTCGTCCAGGCGCGGGGCAACAGCTGGGGCCGGCTGATCTTCAAGGATCTGGCCAAGATCGACTGACGCCGCGCCGTTGCCGCCGGCGGGAATACGACGCACGGAATGGAGATATTGCCATGAGCACCGAACAAAACGTCCAGATCGTGAAGGCCTTCTTTGCCGCTGCCTTCGGCGGTGACAGGGAGGCGATGCTGGCGCTGGTCGCCGATGACATCGAGTGGATCATCCCTGGCGAGGATTGGCCACTGGCCGGAACGCACCGTGGGCGTGCCGGGCTGACGGACCTGTTGAACACAGAATCACAAACCATGGAGATGTCGCTCTCGGAACCCCGGGAGTTCATCGCGCAGGCAGACCGGGTGCTGGTGGTCGGCTATGCCGAGGGCAAGGTCAAAGCCACCGGCAAGCCGTTCGAAGATGACTGGATCTTCTCTATCACGGTTCGAGACGGCAAGCTGACCCGCATCCGGGAATATGTCGACACGCAGGCGTTGGCGCGAGCCGCGCAGATGGACTCTTCCAGGCCTGTATAGCATTGGCCGTGCGGAGCCGTCGGTTGAACGGCTATTTTTGGAATAGCTTTCCATCGCCAACTTTTCTGAAACAAATGGCCAGTTTCGCCAGGAGCGGTCGTAGGTGGTGGGCGCCTGGAACGACCGGCTCTGCTCGGGTGCTGCCGGAAGCTCGTAGGGCACCATCGGTGGCCGCCACACGCTTGAGCAGCGGCACGCCCGCAGGAACATAATGACGGTTGGCCGCGAACTGGCGCACGCCGTCTGGCGTCCGCACCAGCGCCATGTCGCCGACCGCGACCCCCATACCGGGATGGATCCGCCAAAGGCCGAGCATCGCACTGCTGGACACATTCCACACCAGCCAGGGTGTTGGCCCAGCGAGCCGATCCTGCGCGGCGGACAGGCCGAGCGTCGCGAGACCGAAGCCAACCCATGCGAGCATCGGACGGCGTCGAAGGCGGTCGGCGCGGCGCTCACGCGCCAACCGTGGCTGCCAGCGAGGCAGCGGCAACAGCGGATCTTTACACATCAGACCCGCCCTTGGGAGCTCGTGCCCCGCCGCTGTCACGCGACCAGCTATCGAGGTCATCGATATGATAGCGGATGAAACGACCATGCCGCCGGAAGCGCGGCCCGCGCCCATTCCCCCGCATGGTTTCGAGTGTCCGCCAGTGCAGCCCGATATAATGGGCGGCTTCAGCGTTGCTCAGAAAGGGACTGCCTTCTCGCGCGCGCTGTGCACGCGCGACGGTGTCATCGTCGCGATTGTCCATGGCCCGTCTCCGACTGTTCAGTCGCAGCCGGAAGCGATGCCAGCTGCGGCATAAGCCCCCTTAGGTGGTGTGGACTCTAAGGATTCCCATTTGCGTTGAAGCATGATTCAAGGCTGCTTTTAGGAGGCGGCATTGGGTGTGATGGATCGGCTGGTGTTGAGCGACAGCGCCTGGGAGCGGATGGCTCCGCTGATCATCGGGCGGCCTGATCAGAAGGGGTCGACCGGTCGCGACAACCGGATGTTCGTCGAGGCGGTGTTGTGGATTGTGCGGACGGGGTCGCCCTGGCGCGATCTCCCCGAGGTGTTCGGCGACTGGAACAGCGCGTTTCGCCGCTTCAGCCGGTGGAGTGCGAAGGGTGTATGGTGGCGGATCTTCGAGGCCATGTCGGATGACCCGGACTTCGAATATCTGATCATCGACAGCACCGTCGTTCGCGCCCATCAGCACGCTGCCGGGGCGAAAAAAGGGGGTCTGAAGATCAGGCCATTGGCCGTTCACGCGGCGGCCTGAGCACCAAGATCCACATGGCCGTCCGGGGACTTGGCTGTCCCGTGCGGTTCACGCTGACCGCAGGACAAAAGGGAGATGCGCCGCAAGCGGCCGGCCTCGTCGACGGACTGCCAGCCAAAATCGTCATGGCCGACACCGCCTACGACAGCGACGCCCTACGCCAGACCATCGCCGACAAGGGCGCTACGGCCGTCATCCCGAACAACCCCTCCCGCACGTTCAAGCATCCGCTCGACAAACATCTCTACGCTCAACGCCATCTCGTCGAATGCTGCTTTTCCAAGCTCAAGCAGTTCAGGCGCGTCGCCACCCGCTTTGAGAAAACGGCCCGAAACTACCGCGCCGTCATCACACTCGCTGCCATCGCCCTGTGGCTGCGGTAAGTGTCCACACCACCTAGAGCGGGTCGGATAAGCGTTGGAATGGACGAATCCGCCCCCTCCCCGGAAACGTCCTGACGTCCTGCGGGCGCCCCCCCCTAACGCCCGGGCCGGTCTGGTACGAGATGGTCAACGGCGGTTTAACGGATCGTGATAGTTGCTTCGGAATATCCTTGGTCGGTTGCTCGCAGGGCATGCGCGCGACTCGTAAAGACCGCCGAGGTGCGATCAGACGAATGGCGATATCATCATCCTTAAGCTGCGAGACCACCAAAACACACGCAGCCCGCGTCATAAGCGACACCTCGCGCCGACAGGTATTTGATGCTGGCAGCGCTACGGGCAGCCGCCCAACTTCCTCAACGCTCAGCACCTCGGGCGGGTCGGTGAAGGCGCTGTCGCAGGCTCAGCAGATCAACAAATTGGATCGCAATGATGTCTGCGAGACGGCTCCGCGTTCATAACTTTGCTGCACAGCCGACCGCAACCGATTCGATCCTTGCTCGTCATCCAATGCCCGAACTAGGCGGCGTAGGACGGAACGAGCACGGCCGCTCCCTCGAGCTGGCCGGCGCGCAGCCGCGCCAGTGCCTCGTTCGCCTCATCGAGGGGGAAGGTCGTCGTCGTCGTTCTTACGCCGGCTCGCGCGGCGAGATCGAGGAAGGCGCGGCCGTCGGCCCGGGTGAGGTTCGCGACCGACAGGATCGACCGTTCTCCCCACAAATCATCGTAAGGGAAAGACGGGATGTCGCTCATGTGGATCCCGGCGCACACGACGCGGCCACCCTTGTGCACCGCCTTGAGGGCGGCCGGCACCAGCGCGCCGACCGCCGCGAAGATTATTGCCGCATCCAGTGGCACGGGCGCGGCTTCATCGGATCCGCCCGCCCAGGCGCATCCGAGCGAGCGCGCGAAGTCCTGCGCGGCCGTGTCGCCGGGGCGAGTGAAGGCGAACGTCTCGCGCCCCTGCCAACGTGCGACCTGCGCCACGATATGCGCCGACGCCCCGAAGCCGTAGAGGCCGATGCGCCGGCCCTCACCGGCCATGACGAGCGAGCGGTGACCGATCAGTCCGGCGCACAGCAAGGGCGCCGCTTCAACATCGCCGAACATTGCGGGGATCGCCAGGCAGAAACGCGCATCCGCGATCACGTGTGTGGCGTAGCCGCCGTCGCGCGTAGCGCCGGTGAACACCGGGTAGTCGCAGAGATTCTCTTGACCGGCGCGACAATAACGGCAGGTGCCACAGGTTCCGCCGAGCCACGGCACGCCGACGCGGTCGCCGATCGCGAGCTCCGCAACGCCGGTGCCAAGCGCCTCGATGCGGCCGACGATTTCATGGCCGGGTACGATCGGCAGCGTCGCGGCCACCTCACCGTCGACCACGTGAAGATCGGTACGGCAGACCCCGCATGCGGCGACACGGATCAGCACCTCGCCGGGTCCAGGCTCCGGAACCGCTCGGATCACGCAACGGAGTGGTGTTCCGACCGCGTCGAGTTGCATGACATGGTAATGCGCCATTCCTCACTCCGCCTTTCAGCTTGTCCTATCGGTCGCGTTGTTCCTGCCTCCGCCAACCGCTTAGTGATCGGCTGATGAGCGAGCGCTTCGGCTCGCCGGGAAACGCCTCGGACTTTGCTCAGCAGCGGGGACGCAGACAATTCCGGGGCGTGTGGCCACCGGATCTTTAATCGTTCCGGTCTCATCATCCCTCAATTCGACAGCACCAAAGTGCCACCGGCAGTCAATGGTGGAGGCTGTGTGAAAACTGCTTGTTGGAGATCGAGGCAGCGCGGTTTGGCGGCGCGGTGGTTCAGCCCTGCATCGCTGCCATGAGGTTCGGCACACCGAGGAGCGCGATGGCTCGTTTGATGTTGTAGGCGAGGATGTGGAGGCCGATCTCGGTCCCGACATTTTCGAGCCTTCGCGTCTTGAAATGACTTCGGCCCATCCAGTCCTTGAGCGTGCCGAAGACATGTTCGACGGTTCGTCGCCGGACCCGCATGGCGCCGGGCATGCGGTCGAGCCGGGCCTGCATCGCTTCGATGACCTCTTCATGTTCCCAGCGCTTGATACGGCGTTCGAGGCTGGCGGTGCAGTTGGCCTTCACCGCGCAGCGCGAGCGGCAGGCCGGCGTCGCATAGGCGTGAAGCGTCATCCCGTGCTCGATGTTCGAGAAGCGTCGCGTCATCGTTTCGCCGGCCGGGCAGCGATAAGTGTCGGTTTCGGGCTGATAGACGAAGTCCTGCTTGCCCCAGCGCCCGTCCGCCTTGGCGCCCGAGGTGAGCGGCTTGGGTAGGATCGGCACAATCCCGCTTTCCTCGCAGGCGAGCACCTCCGGCCCCGAGAAATAGCCGCGGTCGGCCAGCACGGTAAGCGTGTCGGTGCCGGTCGCTGCGCGAGCCTGTCGCCCCATCTTCGCCAACGAGGTACGGTCGTGGCTAAGGTTGATGATCTCATGCGCGACGATGATGTGACTGCCGGCATCGACTGCCGCCTGGAGATTGTAGCCGACCATGCCCGTACCGGTGCCGGCCGACGCCATGGCGCGAGCATCCGGATCGGTGAGCGAGATCTGCCGGTCGGGCGACGCCGCGACCGCCCGTTCCATCGCCTCGAGGTCGCGCATCTGGCGGCGCAGTTCGTCAAGCCTCGTCGTCAACCGCGCCGTCCGCAACGCGGCGGCGTCGCCTTCCTGCCGATCGGCGGTGTCGAGCATGCCCAAATAGCGAGCGATGCTGGCGTCGACCTGCTCCATCCGGCGCCGGATCGTGACCGGCGTGAAGTTGCGGTCACGGGCGTTCACGGCGCGCATGCGGCTGCCATCCACCGCCACCGTGCCGCCCGCGATGAGCCCGAGATTGCGGCAGAGCAGGACGAAGCGACGGCACGCGGCCTGGATGGCGACGCCGTGATCATGGCGGAAGTCGGCGATAGTCTTGAAGTCGGGTGCCAGCTTGCCCGTCAGCCACATCAGCTCGACGTTGCGCCCGGCCTCGCGTTCCAGGCGCCGGCTCGACTGCACCTGGTTGAGATAGCCGTAGATGTAGAGCTTGAGCATCGTCGCCGGATGGTAGCCCGGCCGCCCCGTGGAGGCCGCGTCGGCAAAGCCCAGCGATGTCATATCCAGCTCGTCGACGAACAGATCGACCACCCGGACCGGATTATCCTCGGCCACGTAATCGTCGATGCAGGCCGGCAGAAAAACCTGCTCCCGGCGGTCACACCCCTCGATGAAACGACCCATACGACGCCTCCCGATGACGTCGAAAACACTACCACATCAGCACGTTTCCACACAGCCTCGGTGGAATGCGAACCACCCGGCCATCCGTATAGACCCGTATTTCAAGCAACGCTCCAACCGGCGAGATGTGAGCCGGAAGGGAGATCATCGCTATGAATTTTGCAGCATCCGGTCGATCCGATCGTCAGCCACGCGGCGTCAATCCCCGTGTCCTGATCGGTACCCTCGGCCTTGCACTGGTCACGCTCATTCAGAGCGCAGCGCTCTATGCTCATTCGACTTTCTGATGATTGGCGACGCGGTTCCGCTTCGCGCACTTAATCTGTTGGGAAGGACCGACCGAGGCCATCCGCCGGGCGCATGCTGACCCGTTTCCGCTCTGAACGCCTCTTGTGTCCGGGTAAAGTTCGCCCTCAACTTGGGCGTGTCGTGCGCGCGACGTTCTCAACCAGAACATGATCCTGGAGCGGCTTTTCCAGTATTGTATCGAACCCGGCCTCACGTGCCGCGCGAACGAGATCGGCTGCGTGATGCGCGGTTATCAGGATTGCCGGCTGGTGCCAGCCCTGGTCGCGCAGGCCGCGCAACACGTCGAGGCCGTCCATCTCATCCATGCGATAATCGGTGATCAGGCAGGCGGCTTCGATCGACCGCGGATCCGCGAGCATCTGCCTGCCGGTGGCATAGGCCCGCACGTCATAACCGCGGCCCCGCAACAGCAACTGCAGCGAGCGCCGCACGCCAGCATCGTCCTCCACCAGAAGGAGCTTGGTGCGTACCGCGCTGACCGCGTCGGTCTTATCGATCATGTTCCCCGCTCTATACCGTCCCTCGAAAGCGAAGGATTTGCAACACCTTGTCGGATTGCAGGCGGAGCGTCTTTACGTAGAGCTACGGATCGCGCGGCAGCCCGGCCGCGAAAGCGAGCCGAAGTACATCCGCGAAGCTGCGCACGCCAAGCTTGCTCATGAGGTTGGCACGATGCACTTCGACGGTGCGCGGGCTGATATCGAGATCATAGGCGATCGTCTTGTTGGGATGTCCCCGTGCGAGCTCCTGGAGCACGTCACGCTCGCGATCGGTGAGTGCGGCGATGCGCAGCTCGGCTTCGGCGGCCTGATCAAGCCGCTTGTCGGCCTTGTCGAGCCGCGCCATGGCGTTGGAGATGGCGGCTAGCAGAGCCAGCTTTTCGAACGGCTTCTCGATGAAATCGACGGCGCCCCCCTTCATCGCGCGGATGGCGATCGAGACGTCGCCGTGCCCAGTTAGAACGATCACCGGCCATGTGACGCCGCGTTCGCGCAGCACGTCCTGCACCTCCAGCCCGTCCATCTCGGGCATGCGAACGTCGAGCAGGATGCAGCCAGGCTCGGCCCCTTGCATAACTTTAAGGAAGGCGACTCCCGACGCGTAGGTCTCGACCGCAAAGCCGGAGGTGCGCAGCATGAAACCAGTCGATTTGCGGATTGCCTCCTCGTCGTCGACCAGGTGGATCGTGCGTCTATCCGTCAAGGGTGTCTTCTCCTCCGGCAAGCATGAGGGTGAAATGGAACGTCGTCCCCGCCGCCGCCTGCGAGTCCGCCCAGATGCGGCCGCCATGCGCCTCGACAATGGTTCGGCAGATCGAGAGGCCGAGCCCCATCCCTTCCTGCTTGGTGCTCTGGAACGCGCGGAAGAGTTCGTTTGCGATTTCGGGGGCAAGGCCGGGACCGGTATCGGTGACGGTGACCCGCACCATCTGCGCGGATTTGAGCCCGGACGAGATCCGAAGCTGTCGCACCGGGCTGTCGACCATCGCCTCGACTGCGTTGCGCAGCAGATTGATCAGCACCTGCTGGATCTGCACGCGGTCGACCAACACCGGCGAGGCCGCAGGGTCGATCTCCAGGGCAACCGTGACCCCCTTCTCGGCGGCACCCACCAAGCCGAGCGTGCAAGCCTCCTCGATCAGGCTCGGCAAGTCCTCGATCCGTTTCTCGACCTCGCCGCGGGCAACGAAGTCGCGCAGTCGCCGGACGATCTGCCCGGCCCGCATCGCCTCGGCCGCGGCATCGCCGAGCGCCTCGCGCACCATCGCAATCGCTTCAGGGTCCGCATCGACAAGCAGGTCGCGGCTTGCCTCGACATAATTGGCGACCGCGGTGATCGGCTGGTTCAGCTCGTGTGCGAGCGTCGAGGCCATGGCCCCCATCGCGCTGACGCGAGAGACGTGGATCAGCTCCGCCTGAAGGTCGCTAAGCTGTGACTGCGTGAATTCGCGCTCGGTGAGATCGCGGATGAAGCCGGTGAATAGGCGCCTGCCGCCCCCGCTTGCCTCGCCGATCGCGAGCTCGTGCGGGAAGGTCGAGCCGTCCTTGCGCAGCCCGATGACGCGCCGGGCCTTGCCGATGATCTTTTTCTCGCCGGTCGCGAGATAGCGCCTGAGATAATCGTCATGCCGTTCGAGATCGGGTGACGGCATCAGCATGCGGACGTTCTGCCCGAGCACCTCGCGTTCCGCATAGCCGAACATGCGCTCGGCCGCGCTGCTGAACGATTGCACGATGCCGCGATCGTCGATGACGACCATCGCGTCGGGCACCGTCGCCAGAATCGAGCTCAGCTGCGCCTCGCGCGCCTCGGTCGAGCGCTCGGCAGCCCGCTCGTCGGTGATGTCGCGCAGGACCTTGCCGAAGCCGATCACCGCCCCCTCTTCGTCGCGGAAGGCCGTGATCGTCACGCTGGCGAGAAATTCGGACCCGTCCTTGCGGACGCGCCAGCCTTCTTCCTCGATTCGACCGACGGCGGCCGCGCGGGCCAGATCGTCTGCGCATTTCCCGGCTGACGCCTCCTCCTCGGGATAGAAGATCGAGCAGTGCCGACCGATCACCTCTTCCTCGGTCCAGCCCTTGATTCGCTCCGCACCCTTGTTCCAGATGACGACGTTGCCATCGGCATCGAGCATGTAGATGGCGTAGTTGGCGGCGCTGTCGATGAGCAGGCTCAGCTCCGCCGCCAGCACCTGCGCCTGAAAGCCGACATCGCCCTCGATCGGACGTTCCTTGGCCAGTCCCTTGCGCCAGCGGGCAAGATACTGGCTCAGACCTCCGAGCCGAGCGCCGGACACTATGCCCACTTCGCCTTCCGGCGCGCTGCCTGTACCGTCACGATCCATGTCTGCCCTTGCAGAGGATCGTGGCGGCCGAGGCAAGCCCGTTTGTGATTGGGAAGGACGAAATGACGCAGCGCTACGCCGGATATTACCCCGGTCTGCACTATGCTGCGGCCGCGCGCACTATGCGCGTGCCATCTCTCGCGCCTCCTGAGGCTGACGGACGGACGCGCTGCCTTCGAAATCAAGGACGATCCGCCCCTCGATCTCCCCGCGATGCATCCTGCCGAAAACGTCGTTGATGTTGTCGAGCGTATCCGTCGACACGGTCGCCCTGACCTTGCCATGCGCTGCGAAATCGAGCGATTCCTGGAGGTCGAGCCGCGTCCCAACGATCGAGCCGCGCACCGTGATCCCGTTCAACACCGTGTCGAAGATCGACAGGGGGAAATCGCCGGGGGGCAGGCCATTGAGCGAGACGGTGCCGCCGCGCCGCACCATGCCGAGCGCCTGCTGGAAAGCCTTGGGTGATACCGCAGTGACCAGCACGCCCTGCGCGCCGCCGATTTCCTTCTTGATGAACGCCGCCGGATCATTGTGCAGCGCATTAACCGTCAGGGTCGCGCCCAGTTCCTGCGCCAGGGCCAGCTTGGCGTCATCGATATCGACCGCGACGACGTTGCGGCCCATGGCCCTGGCATATTGCACGGCCATATGACCCAGGCCACCGATGCCGGATATGGCGACCCAGTCGCCGGGCTTAGTGTCCGTGACCTTCAACCCCTTGTAGACGGTGACGCCGGCGCACAGGATCGGCGCAATCTCGACGAAGCCGACGCCATCGGGAATGTGGCCGACATAGTTGGGGTCGGCGATCACATATTCGGCGAAGCTGCCGTTCACCGAATAGCCTGTATTCTCCTGACTTTCGCAGAGCGTTTCCCAGCCGCCAAGGCAGTGCACGCAATGCCCGCACGCGGTGTATAGCCACGGCACGCCGACGCGATCGCCCTCCTTGACATGGGTGACGCCGGAGCCGACCGCGACGACGTGGCCGACGCCTTCATGCCCGGGAATGAAGGGCGGATTGGGCTTGACGGGCCAGTCGCCATCGACCGCATGAAGATCGGTATGACATACGCCGGTTGCTGCGATCTTGACGAGAATCTGTCCGGGGCCGGGCATTCGGATCGCGACCTCCTCGATGACGAGCGGCTTGCCGAACTCACGGACGACGGCCGCCTTCATGGTCTTCTGCATGATAGGATCCTTGTGCTGGCCGTCAGAAGGCGGCGTCAATGTCGACCACATTGATCAGCTTGTGATTGACGAACTCCTTGATCCCGAGCCCGAGCAGTTCGCGACCGTAGCCCGAATTGCGGACGCCACCGAACGGCAGGTCGGCCTTGACCATTGTTGGGTGGTTCACGAACACCATGCCGGTGGAGATTTTTCTCGCAACCTCCACGCCGTGCGCCGTGTCGGACGTGAACACCGAGCCACCGAGCCCATAAGGCGAGTCATTGGCGATGCGCACGGCGTCATTTTCATCCCTGGCGCGGAAGATCATCGAAACTGGTCCGAAGAACTCCCAGTAACGGGCGGGATTGTCTTCACCGACATCGGTCAGGATCGTCGGCCGGACGAACGCCCCCTGGTTCGGTGCCTGCGACCCCACCTCGGTCGCGGTCGCGCCATGCTCGACGGCCTTGCGCACCATGGCCTTGATATCGTCCGCCGCCTTCTGCGATGAGAGCGGGGCAAGCGTCGTGTCCGGATCGAACGGGTCGCCCATCCGCAGCCCGGCGACACCCTCCGTATAGCGCTTGAGGAAGTCGTCATAGATTTCGTCGGCGACGATCATCCGCTTCGACGAGACGCAGACCTGACCGCCATTCCAGTGCCGGCCGAACACCGCCCATTTGACGGTCTTCTCGAGGTCGGCGTCTTTCAGCACGACGAACGCATCCGATCCGCCCAGTTCCATGGTCGATTTCTTGAGCGCCTTGCCCGCGGTCGCGGCGACAGCGGCGCCGGCAGCTTCGGATCCCGTGAGCGCTACGCCGTGGACGCGACGATCGCTCAGGATCAATTCGACCTTCTCATGGTCCGCGAACAGATTGATGAAGGCTCCGTCGGGCAACCCCGCCTCCGCCATGAGCTTCTCGAACGCCTGCGCGCTCTGGGGTACGTTCGCGGCGTGCTTGAGCAGCATCGTGTTGCCGGCCGACAGCTGCGGGGCAATGATGCGGGCGATCTGGTAATAAGGGAAATTCCACGGCTCGATCGCGAGCAGCACGCCCAGCGGTTCGCAAACGAGGATCGCCTCGCCCTCCGCCGGCGTGGCGACCGGAAGCTTTTCCGGCCTGAGCAGGGTCTCGGCGTTCTTCGCATAATATTCGAAGATCGCGGCCGACAGTTCGACCTCCGCCTTCGCCTCCGCGATGAGCTTGCCCATCTCAAGGGTCAGGATAGGCGCATAGCTATCGATGTCGCGGCGCAGAATGTCGGCGGCCGCCTGCATCACCCTGGCGCGCTCGACGAAGCTGGTCCCGCGCCACGCCTGAAAAGTCGCATCGGCCCTGCTGACCGCCGATGTGATGTCCTCGTCGGTGGCAACCGGGAATGTCTTCACGACCTCGCCGGTATAGGGGTTGGTACTCGCGAAGATCATGATGTCATCCTCCTCCTGGACTAGCCCAAATGTGGTCCGGCATCGGCCGGCTTACGGCCGGCTTACGGCCGGCAATGCGCCGCCGCCGGCACGCAGGCCAACATCGTCTTCCTCTGACATCATACCGGAGAGGTATGTTGCAGAAGGAAAGGCGTGAACTGCCCGTACCGACACCTCAATCGTAGAGGCGAACCAGTTTCTGGAGGGTATCCGGGATTTCCCCTATTCGGCGGCGGAGGAGGAAGGGAGCCGTCACCGGTTCGTCGATCGTGACATAACCGATATCGGATCTCGCGAGGCGCTGGACCGATTCCGGAATGAGGCAGGCGCCGGCGCCCGACGCCACCATCACCAGCGCCGTCTGCAATTCCCTCACCTCGATGATGCCCGTCGGCATCAGGTCGCGGTTCTGAAAGAAAGACAAGGTCAGGTCGGCATAACTGGGGCGCGGTGTTCCGGGATAGACGATCAGCGGCAGGGTTGCGATTTCGGCCAGCCCCACGCTGCCGCCCCGCAGGAGGAATTCGTGCCCGTGGGGCAGCGCGGCGACCAGCGGCTCCTCGCGCAGGACCATGTGGACGACGAGCGGATCCTCCACGATGATCCGGTCGAAGCCGACGTCGATGCGCCCGTCCTTCAAGGCTGCCACCTGATCGAGGCTGTCCATTTCGGCAAGGACGATGTCGATCCCGCTGGTCTCCTCGCGAAGCCGCGCGATGATCTCGGGCAGGCGGCCATAGAGGGTGGAGGGCACGAGCCCGATGACAAAGCGCGGACGCTCGGCGGCGATGAAACGTCGCATCGTCGCCTGGAGTTGATCCAGCCCCCGCACGACGCGAAGCGCTTCCTCCTGCAGCAGCCTGCCGGCGGGCGTCAGCGCAATGGGACGGCTGTCGCGATCGAACAGCTGAGCGGACAATTCGTCTTCCAGTTCTTGGATACGCTTGCTGAGCGGCGCCTGCGCCATATTCAGGAGCCGGGCCCCCTGCGTGAAGCTGCGCTCTACCGCAACGGCCAGAAAGTATCGCAGTTGCCGGATATCAATTGTCATAGATCCCCATCGGTATAACGAAGATTAATCCGAAGGCGACAGGTTACGCGAAAGACCTACGAGCGCCAGCAGCAGGCTACGCTTGCCAGGCGTCGGTGGCAGGAGATTAGCGTTTGCAAGCGTTTGGTTGAGCGTACGCTGCAAAGCAGGATCGGCCTTCAGCACACCGATCCATTGCGCGGACACGAAGCAGTCACGCAACCGACTTTTCAACAGGTCGATGTAGCGTGCCTGCCGCTCGCCGATGTTCGCCCCGGCACGCTGGAGATCGTCAAGCGCCATACCGATCCGCAGGTCGCGCAGCCGGTTCCGTTCCTCCGACATGCCTTCGACCAGATCAGGAAGGTGCGGGCTGAGCAGTACCATGCGATCCAGCGTACGGCTGATCCAAGCCGGCGTATCGGGTTCCGATCGCATCTCCGTCTTGCGGACGAGTTCTCGCCAGCCCGCCCGTGCCAGCCTTTGTGCAGTTCCTTTTGCGTCGGTAGCGCGCACCGCGCCCAGCATCAGGCAGGCCGCAAGCGAGCCGAGGACCTGCGCGATCGCCTGGTTCGCGAATGTGCCGAACATGCCGCCATAGTCCGCGTTCAGGCCTGCCAATCCCGGAAAGGCCAGCACGGCGCCGATCCCGTATGGTGCCCTGTCAGGCCGGGCGAGCAGCCAGCCGAGCAGGAAGAGGAAGGGCGACAGAACCAGGCAAAGCGTCACGAAATCGGTGGCGCGCGGCATCAGGACGAAGGCACAGAAGCCTGCGGCGATGGCCGCTCCGATCGTTCCGTAAAAGACGCGCCGTGCGACACCCAGCGGTGCGTCCAGATGACTGAACAGTGCGCAGATGATTGCAGAACTCACGACTGCGGTGGCGCCATCGGGCCAAGCGGTGACGATCCAGAAGGCACAGCCGGCGAGGACGGTCAGCGTCGTCGCCGATGCGGCGCGCAAGGCCATCCTATGATCGCGATGGAGGACCCGCCGCCCCGTGTCGCCGGGGCGGATGGATGCATCCGAACCCTCCGAAGAAGCGCCACGGACAAGCCGGTTGCGCAGCCGACGTGCGGTGGCATGGGTCTCGATCAGATCGGCCAGTCTGTCCAGCAGGCTGAGACGCACCAGTTGCACCCAGTCTTCCGGCGCCTTCAGCGCAGGTTCCAGTGCACGGGCCCGCTCGATCAGCGGGTGCCCGTCCCCCGGCGCCTCGCGCACGATCCAGTCGCGCACGTCCTCCACCAGATCGGTAAGCGGCGAGGTATAGGCATCCCGTTGCCGCAGCGCCTCGATACGATCCTCGACCGCGCCGGCGAGCGGCAGAAGCCTGCCGAGCTGCATCTCGACGCTGCGCAAGCTGGCAGGCTCTATGACGGTGCTGGCCATGTCGTAGGGGAGATGGACCGACAACAAATGAAGATCGTGAAGATCATTCGCCAGCCGACGTCGGTCCTGCCGAAGTACTGCATCCGGCTCAACCGGCATGGCCAGCGCGTCGAGCGACCAGGCTTCGGCATCCGCGAGGATCAGGTCCAGGCGTTCGCGCACCTGTCTCCAGACGGGGCGGGGAAACAGCAGCGCATGCACCAGGGAGACGCAGACGATCCCGATACCGATCTCCTGCACGCGAGACAGGGCGACGATGAAGATCGCGCCGGGCGTGTCGACGGACGGAAAGCCGACGATCACCGCGCTGTAGCCGGCCAGCAGCGAGATGTAGGAGCGCGGAGTCCGGTCCAGCGCTGCGACATAAGTGCAGGCACCGAGCCAGAGCGCGAGCGCCAGGGTCAGCAGTTCGGGCGTGTTGACGAGGTTTGGCACCAGGACGATCGCCATGCCGGCACCGACGACGGTTCCGATCAGGCGGAACAGGCCCTTTGAAAGCAGCGCGCCGGCCAGCGGCTGGGCGACGATGTAGCAGGTGATCACCGACCAGTAAGGCCGCGCCAGTCCAATCCGGAGCGAGATGTAATACGCCAGAAAAGCGGCCGCGAGCGTCTTCAGCGAGAAGAAGGCATCGACAAGTCCGTCACAGCAGGCCGTTCCCTTGTCAGGGAACGGCCTGCGGCTCGCCACGGGGAACGGCCACGAAATCAGGGAGCGGGGTTCCGCGGCGCCCATGGGAGAATGATCGTGCGATTAGTCGGAGGCCGGGTCGCGCGTGACAGTGAAGGAGAGGACCTTGTCGTCCACCGTCCCGACGTTCACCGTCCAGCTGACATCCTGCATGATATCGTCCTGGATTTGGATGTCGCTGTAGCGACAGCGCATTCCGCCGCTCGCCTTCGGCGCCCGGCAATGCGCACCCGCGCCGCGCAGAAGTGCACGTGCATCGGCAATTGAGCTACCTGCCGGAAGCCGGGCGGCCAGGTTGGCGCGCACGTCGTCCACCATCCCGGCGGGGTCGGGACCGAACTCGATCGATCGGAAGTTCGGGATGCCGCCCGTTTCGGCGGAAGCCGGCGCGGCCAGTAGGCTCACCGTGGCGACGAGGGAAAGAGAGGCGGTCTTCAGCGTGAACATGGCTTGCGTCCTGTTGTGCCGAACCAGTGCCGGCACCGCGCAGATGCGCTTCTGGAACTTTCGCCGCCAACATTGTCTTCGTTTAGAAACATACCGCCGCGGTATGTTGTTATCGATCAGGCCCGCATCGTGCCGTCTCAATGTGGCGCTGATGATGGTAGCGATCCGACTGGCCTTTGGTCGATCGCCCGGGCATTAATGGCCAAAGCTGAAGCCGTACGTCGGCCATCCGTTTCTTTATGCCCTCCGGGCTTGTGAGCGTATTAGCCCAGCAGTTCTGCGGTCACTCGATGACTGCCAGAGGAACACGAAGGCTATACCCGCGACATTTTTACGACCTCCCACAGATCAAAGGAGAGGGTTCATCGGACTGACGCGGGATCGACCCACTACCATCCAGCACGTCCGGACCGATGGTCGCGGCGTGCCCTGTCAAGCCGCACCCCGTTCAACCGCAATGCGTTGCCGACCACGGTGACGGAAGACAGGGCCATGGCGGCACCGGCGAACATCGGCGAAAGCAGGATGCCGGCGACCGGATAAAGGACGCCCGCTGCAATCGGTACGCCGATGCCGTTGAACAGGAGGGAGAAGAACAGGTTCTGACGGATGTTGGCCATGGTCGAACGGGCGAGCCGGCGGGCGCGGACCATCGCCGCGAGATCTCCGCTGGTCAGGGTCAGCCCGGCGCTTTCGATCGCAACGTCGGCGCCCGTCCCCATCGCGATGCCGACATCGGCCGCGGCGAGCGCGGGCGCGTCGTTGACGCCATCTCCGGCCATCGCGACCCGCGCGCCGGCCGTCTTGAGGTCGCCGACGATGCGCGCTTTGTCCTCAGGTTTGAGGTCAGCATGAACCTCGCCGATTCCCCCGATCGTGCTGGCGACCACATCCGCCGTGGCCTGGCTGTCGCCGGTCAGCATGACGATGCGCAAACCCTCGGCATGAAGCGCCTGAACGGCATCATGGGCCGAGGCCTTGATCGGATCGGCGACCGCGAGCAGCCCGGCAGCGCTGCCGTCGATAGCGACGAGAACCACGCCCGCGCCGGCGGCCTGACGCCGCCCCGCGGCTCCTTCGAGCGCCACCATATCCGCACCTGCATGGCGCATCTGCGCGGCATTCCCGATCGCGACCAAATGGTCGCCAACCCTGCCACTGATCCCCATGCCCGTATGCGATTCGAAATTCTCGACCGTATCGAGCGAGAGACCACGCTCGTGTGCGCCCGCGACGATGGCCAACCCGAGCGGATGCTCTGACCGCGTCTCGAGTGCCGCAGCCAGCGCGAGCAACGTGTCCGCATCGAATGCGCCCGCGGGTTCCACCGCGATCAGCCTGGGCTTGCCCTCAGTCAACGTGCCGGTCTTGTCGATGACGAGCGTATCGACAGCGTCGAGCGTCTGGAGGGCCTCGGCATTCTTGACCAGCACGCCCGCCTGGGCACCACGCCCCGTTCCGACCATGATCGACATCGGCGTCGCCAGCCCCAGTGCGCAGGGACAGGCAATGATGAGCACGGCGATACCGTTCAAAAGGGCATGGCCGAAGCGCGGCTCCGGTCCCGCGAGGGCCCAGATGATGAAGGTAGCAAGAGCCACCAGGACCACGAGCGGCACGAACCACCCGGAAATACGATCCGCCACGGCCTGGATCGGCGCGCGGCTGCGCTGCGCCTGCGCGACCATCGCAACGATGCGCGCGAGCATGGTCTCCGATCCGACCGCGCGCGCCTCCATGACCAGGCTTCCCGTGCCGTTCACCGTGCCGCCGGTTACCGCGTCACCGGGTCTCTTGAGCACAGGCACAGGCTCGCCGGTCAGCATCGCTTCATCGACCTGTGAGCGACCGTCGACGACCTCGCCATCGACCGGAATTGCCTCGCCCGGGCGCACGCGCAGCCTGTCCCCCCGCGCGATAGCGGCCACCGGCAATTCCTGTTCCACACCATCGGCGCCGATCCGCCGCGCCAACTTCGGTGCAAGATCGAGCAGCGCCCGGATAGCGCGCCCCGTCGCTGCCCGGGCGCGCAGCTCGAGCACCTGTCCGAGAAGCACCAGGGCCACGACGACGCCTGCCGCCTCGTAATAGACGGGCACCATGCCGCCATGATCGCGGAAGGTCGACGGGAAGAGGCCGGGCGCCACCGTCGCCAAAAGACTGTAGAGGAATGCGGCACCGACGCCGATCGAGACCAGCGTGAACATGTTGTAGTGGCGCGACCGCAGCGACGCCCATCCGCGTTCGAAAAAGGGGCGCGCCGCCCAGAGCACGATCGGTGCGGTGAGCGCGAGCTGCACCCAGGCGGACCAGGCCGGGGAAACGAGACGCAAGCCCATCATTTCCCCACCCATCGATATCACCAGCAGCGACACGGCCAGCAAGCCGCTGATCCACAGGCGGCGGGTGAAGTCGGTGAGCTCGGGGTTCGGCCCCTCTTCCGCGCCCGGCTCCGCCGGCTCCAGCGCCATCCCGCACAGCGGGCAGGTGCCCGGTCCCGCCCGTCGGATCTCGGGGTGCATCGGGCATGTCCATTCCGACACCGGACCTGTCTGCGGCGAGGTCGGCGCCCCCGCCTCGGGCGGGCGCAGGTACCGTTCCGGATCGGCCATGAACTTCGTCCGGCAGCCGGCACTGCAGAAATGATAGTCGATGCCGCGATAGTCGGCTTGATGCTTCGCCGTATCGGGATCGACGCGCATCCCGCACACGGGATCCTGTGCTTCCGCCACGGCATTTCGCGCGTTCGAGCACCACCCGGTTCGATGGGCGTGATGATCGTCCAATGCACACTCCTTCACGCGGATCGGGTTACGATTTGACAGGCCATCAGGACCAGATGCCGGCTTAGATTGTCACATGCTCACGATCGCCAGCTTGTCGCGAATGGAACTTCGTATCTTTGCGCATAATTGACCCGCGAATTCCGGCGAAATGGTCGCGTGAAGATAGTTCGACGCTGAATGCAGCTGGATGCCACCGGCATGTTCCCGGAGACCGGAAACCGCTCAGCAGATGCGCGGAAGCTGGCTCCCAAACAGCCAATCGACGACCCTCTCCGTTCCAAGTGACGTGCGCAGCCGCACGAAGTTTCTAGGATCTTGACCGGCCGTACCGATGATCGCCGCATCCCGTCCCAGCGGGTGTGCCTGCATGACGGAAAGCAGCATCGCCGCATGTTCTGGTGGACAGAATGCGATCAGCTTGCCTTCGTTGGCGATGCCGAGGGGGTCAAGGCCGAGGATTTCGCATGCTCCGCGCACGACGGGATTGATCGGGATCGCCGTCTCCTCGATCACGAACCCCAATTCCGATTGGGTCGCCAGTTCGTTGAGCGTCGCCGCGAGGCCGCCCCTCGTGGGATCGCGCAGGCAGCGGATCTCCGGCACCGCTGCGATCATGGCGGTGACGAGGTCGTGCAGCGCGGCGCTGTCGCTCTCGATCGGAGCATTGAACGAAAGCCCCTCCCGCGCCGACATGATCGCGACGCCATGATCTCCGATCGAACCCGAAAGAAGAATCGCATCGCCGGAGCGGATGCGGTCGCCGGAAAATATTATGCCTTCGGGCACGGTTCCGACCCCGGTCGTCGTGATGAAAAGCCCATCGGCCTTGCCCCGTTCGACGACTTTCGTGTCTCCGGTCACCACGGGCACGCCCGCTTCGCGGCTGGCCCTGGCCATGCTCGCGACGATGCGGGCAAGATCGGCCAGCGGCAGACCTTCCTCGATGACAAAAGCTGCGGAGAGATAAAGCGGCCGTGCGCCGACCATCGCGATGTCGTTGATCGTGCCATGCACTGCGAGCGAGCCAATATCGCCGCCGGGGAAGAAGAGAGGCGACACCACATAGGCATCTGTCGTCATCACCAATTGACCCGCGGCTGACGGCAGCAGGGCGGCGTCGTTGCCCTGCGCAAGGAAAGGGTTGTTAAATTCGGCCTGGAACAGTTCGGCGACGAGTTGGGCCATGGCGCGCCCGCCACCGCCGTGGTTCATATCGACCCGCCCCGCTTCCAGATCGAGCGATCGGGCTGCGAAGTTGCCCCGCTTGCTGGTGATCGGCTCGCTCATGCGGCGACAGCGCCCGCGGTCGGGGCCAGACGATGACGGCCAAATCGCCACTGCGCCGCGCAAGCGCCTTCGCTGGAGACCATGCAGGGGCCGATCGGATCATCCGGCGTGCAAACGGTGCCGAACAATTTACAGGCTTCGGGCCGCCGCGCCCCGCGCACAATGTCGGCGCAGATGCAGGATTTCGGATCGGGCACCGGTTCGTAGCAAAGATCGAAGCGGCGCTCGGCGTCGAAGGCGGCAAAATCCTCGCCGATCTGCGTGGCGCTGTCCGCCAATATACCCAGACCACGCCATTCGAACCCCCGGCGCTCAGGCATCGTCTCCGCCATAGCGGCGAGTGCGCGCGGGTTGCCTTCGGCCGTCAAGGCGCGCGAATAGCCATTGTCTACCCGAGGCGCCCGATCGTTGATCTGCCGTATCAGCAGCAGCACCGCCTCCAGCAGATCGAGCGGCTCGAAACCCGCGACATATACACCCTGCCCGCGTTCGGCGAACTCGTCGTAGAGCCGGGTTCCGATAATCGTCGAGACATGACCTGGCGCGATCAACCCGTCGAGCGTCGTCTCATCGCCCTCACCCAGCACCGCCCGCAAAGCGGGTGCCGTCAGCAGATGGTTGTTGAGCACGCTGAAGTTCGCCAGCGCTTCGCTCCTTGCCACCTTCAGGGCCACCGCCGTCGCGGGCGCGGTCGTCTCGAAACCGATGCCGAGGAACACCACCTCCCGCGCCGGATTTTCGTGCGCGATCCGGAGCGCATCGAGTGTCGAGAGAACCATGCGGATATCCGCGCCCGCCGCCCGCGCGCGGGTCAGCGTGGCCCGGTGGGATCCGGGCACGCGCATCATGTCGCCATAGGTACACAGGATGACACCCCGATCGAGGGCGAGGCCAATGGCGAGGTCGATCCTTCCGGCAGGCAGGACACAGACCGGGCAGCCGGGACCATGCACCAGCCGGACCTGCGGTGGCAGCAAATCTTCCAGACTATAGCGCGCGATGACATGGGTGTGCCCGCCGCAAACCTCCATCAACCTGTAATCACGATCCGGCCGGCAGGCGGCGGCGATCGCGTCGCACAATGCGTGGGCCAGCCCGCCATCACGAAACTGTTCGATGAGATTCATTGGCCAGCCAGTTCGGCAAGCCGGTCCATGGTTGCATGGGCTTCGGCGATGTCGATCCGGCTAATCGCGAAACCAACGTGCAAGAGGACGTAATCTCCCACCCCCACTCCCTGCACGAGGACCAGGCTCGCCGTCTGCTCGGCGCCGCCCACGCTGACGCGGGCCATGCCCCCTGGCATAAGCTCCATCACCTCGGCCGGGACGGCGAGACACATCGTCTTATTCTCCTTTCGCCGCGCGTCGCATCACAGCGAAAGCGCCGCAACATAGGCCTGACCGAGACTGATCGCAGCGTCACCCGGGCCCAGCCGTTCGGGGCGCAAGACGCGAAGCCCCGCCTCGCCCAGCCGGTCGGCGAGATCCGCCGAAAACACCCGATTGTAGAAGCAGCCGCCCGAAAAGGCGATTTCGAGCGGCGGGAGGACCATCTCGTCGACATGCCGCACCACCCAGTCGGCCACGCCCGCCGCCAGCGTGCCGTGGAACAGGTCCGCGCCACGCGCGGGATCGCCCAGATCCGCCAGAACGGCGAGTAACGGGCGAAAGTCGAGTTGTCCGTCGGTGATCCGCCAGCCACCCGGCAGCACTTCGGGAGCCGCGACGAGCGCCTCCAGCGCCATCGGCGCCTGCCCTTCAAACGCCGCGACGGGATGGACGTCGAGCAGGCCGCACGCGGCATCGAACAGGCGACCGGCTGATGATGTCGGCGGACTATTGAGCTCCCGGCGCATGATCGCGGACAAATGCTTCGCAGCGGGACGATCGGGCCAGCGTGAGGCGATGTCGCCGGATCGACCGACCGCTTGCAGGGCGGCAGCCCCCATGCGCCATGGCTCGCGCGCGGCGATATCCCCGCCCGGCTGGGACAGCGGCACCAGCGCGCCCAGCCGCCGGCAGTCCCCACGTCCGCACAGCAGCAGTTCGCCGCCCCATGCCTCCCGCGCAGGCCCCAGCCCGAACCCATCGAACGCCAGGCCCAGCAGCGCACCCGTCACCCCATGCTCGGCGGCAACGGCCGCGACATGGGCGTGATGATGCTGCACTGGCAACGCCGGGATACCCCTTTCCGATGCCAGCCGGAGCGCCAGCCGGGTAGACGGAAAATCAGGATGCAGATCGTGCGCGATCGCCGCCGGCGGGCCGGAAGCCTGCTCAAGAAAACGCTCCATGCGATCCCCCATGGCGACGATGCTGCCCACGCTGTCGGTATGGCCGGCATCCCGGCTGACATAGGCCTGATCGCCATCGATGAGTGTGGTCGTATTTTTCAGGAAGGCACCAAGGCCGAGCACGACGGGAAACCGTTTGGGAAGCGGCAGCACCAGCGGCTGCGCGTCCCCCTCGATACGAGCGGCCCGAGGCAAAGCCGCGATCATGCCGTGGCCCGTTCCCGCTGGCGCGCGCCGATCCAATCGAGCCAGGCGTCCATGCCATCGCCGGTCCGCGCGGAAAGCCGGAGAACGGGAAGCGACGGATTGACCCGATGCGCCAGTTCGAGGCAGCGCTCTTCATCGAAATCGACATGAGGGGAAAGATCGATCTTGTTGAGCAGCAGGAGATCGGCGGCCGCGAACATGTCCGGATATTTGAGCGGCTTGTCCTCGCCTTCGGTGACGGAGAGGATGACCACCTTGGCCGCCTCGCCCAGATCGAAGGCCGCCGGGCAGACGAGGTTGCCGACATTCTCCACGAACAGGATGCTGCCCCGCGCGGGCGCCAGCGTCTCGACCGCGCGCGCCACCATGGCCGCATCGAGATGGCATCCCTTGCCGGTGTTGATCTGGACGGAGGGTGCGCCCGCCGCACGGATGCGATCGGCATCGAAGCTGGTCTGCTGATCGCCCTCGATGACCGCGACCGGCGCCCGCCCCCGCATCGCGCGAACGGTTTCGCACAACAGGGTCGTCTTGCCCGATCCGGGGCTGGACAGAAGGTTCAGAACCAGCAGATCGTCGGCTGCGAACGCCTGCCGGTTGCGCTCCGCAAGCGCGTCATTATGCCCCAGCACGGCCTGCTCGATCGCCACCACCCGCTCCTGCGGCAGGCCGGGTACGGCCACACCGGCATGGCCCGCGCCATAATCGAGAACACCCGCTTTGATCTCGACATGATCGTGCGAGTGGACATGCGGAACGCCTGCGGCGTGGAGCGCGGCATGGTCGTCGTCGATCACCGCATGATCATGATCGGCATGCGTGGAAAGATGGGGGTGGCTGTGAGGCTCGCCCGCAATTCGCTCCTGTCCGCATCCGCAAACGCTACACATCGTTGATCTCCTTTCGGCGCCGGCGATCAGGCGACGGCGGCGAGCGCATGCGAATCCAGCCCGCCCGGCGTACGGTCGCGCTCGAAAAGCCTACCATCATACCAGACATGGTCCACCTCTCCCCAGTCCAGCACAGACTGGAGGTCAGGAAAGAACCCGCGGCCCGGGCGATTGGCGCTGGTGTTGCACAATATGGGAATGCCGGTCTGTTCCTCATAGGCGATAAGAAGCCGCGCGATCATCGACGGCGCGGTGCGTTCTACCGTCTGCACGCGGGCCGTGCCATCGATATGCACGACCGCGGGAATGCGTCCGCGCCATTCCGGCCGCACACGCTGCTCGAACAACATGTAGGAATCTTCCATTCCCGGATCGAAAACCTCCGCTGCGCGATCGAGGATGCAGACGGGCGCAATCGGGCGATAGGGCTCGCGGCGCTTGATGCCGTTCAGCCTGTCCCGCATCGACAGGGGAAAAGGCGCCGCGACGATGCTGCGATGCCCCAGCGCGCGTGGCCCGATTTCGGCACGTCCGTCCAGAAGCGCGACGATCGCGCCCTCGGCCAGCAGCCTTGCCAGTTCCGGCGCCTCGCAAGGCCGGGATCGCCAACCCGGCATCAGCGCCCCTTGCGCGTCCGGCAAGGACGGTCCGCTATAGACCGACCAGTCGATGGCGCGGAAGCCCACATGCTCAAGGAACGCCGCAGCGGCAGCGCCGATCGCGGCGCCGCTGTTGTTCGGAAAGGGCGGCACCCAGACATGCTGGAAGAGGCCCGAGGCGCGGATGGCGCTGTTCCACTTGATGTTGAGACCGCAGCCGCCAGCTATGCAAAGGTTGCGTCTCGAAGATGGCCCAAGCAGCCGGCGCAGACCTCTGGTGAGGCTATGCTCCACGAACAGGTGAAAGGCGGCGAGAATATCTTCTCCGGACACTCCGGCCGATCGCATCGCGATGCTTTCGAACATGCCCTCGAGGCGGTCTGCATCCGACGCATGCGGCGAAGGCCTATGGAAGGCGTCGATGCAGCATTGCTCGATCATATCGACAAGATGGGGATCGGCCGTGCCAAGCCCGACGAAGGCCATCAGCTTCCCGGCGACGTCCAGCCTCTCTTGCGATCCCGCTGCCGCCATTTCGAAGGCTGCGAAATATTGCCCGGCGGCGGCATAGGCTCGCCCGGGAAGCCTGCCGATCGCACCGAGATGCCGGATCGTTTGGGTAGCCGGATCGAGATGATGCAGTTCGGGCAGGCCCGATCCATCCCAAACCAGGATATGAGCCGCCTCGCGCCGCTGCGCGAACGGACTGGCAGACCAGGCCGCGGCGATGTTGGCTAGGGTGTGCCCGGGCCGTTCGATGATCGCCGGCATGGGATATGGCCCCCATGCTTCGGCCAACCCGGCATCGCTGCCATCGACGGAGAGAATGTCGATATCCTCGGGGCAATAGCCAAAATCGGTCAGTATGCCCGCGATGAAGCCCGGCTCATCGACAGCCCGTGCGAAGCGCTCCCGATTGCCAAGCTTCTCCAATTCGACACTGAAGACCAGCCGCCCGTCTTCAATCAGTGCGACCGCCGCATCATGGCCGAGACCGGCACCGCAAATCCTCACAGGGACCGACTCCGGTGAGCCGTCAGGAATGCGGGTGCGTATGGCCATTGCCATGTTCGTGACTATGATCATGTGCATGGCCATGCGCGAGTCGGTGACCATCGCCTGCTGTCCGGCCGCCATCGACATGACCCAGTAGCGCCTCCAGCGAGGCGTGAGCGGTGCCGAGTTCGGCAAGGGCCTTGTCGAGCAAGGGCAGTGCCGGCGAGTCAGGGCCGAATAGCGCCCGTCCGCCCTCCAGCTCCATTGCGTGGCTCCTGGTGTGATCGAGCAGATGCTCTACCATCACCGTGAAGCGCTGTAGTGCGCGTTCGTCCTCGCCAATCGTCATGCCGCCACCCGCGCGACGAGCGACACGGTCACCCCGGACCGCATCGCGATATGCTCGATCGCGACGTCCTCGAAGCGATGCTCCTCGCCGAACAGCGTCGATACGCTGACGCCGTTGTCGTCCATGCGGATGTCGACGACATCACCGATTTCCTGGCGATCCGTTCCTGCGCCCGTCAGCACGATTTTACCCAAGCACATCGTTCACTTCCTTTTGTCCAACAACCCTGCGCACCACTTCCTTGGCAAAGCCGTGCGCACGCACGCGGAAAGCCTCGCTTCGATCGTAGCAGGACTCGCCTGCTTGATCCGCAGCCTGGATGTCCTGATCGAATGGCGCCACCAGCAGTAGATCCTTGTCGCCCGCCTGTGTGCGAACGAACGCCTCGTCTTCGGCAGACGCCACCTTGTTGGCAACGTAGCAGACCCGCTTGATGCCCAGTTCCGCGGCCAGGCGCTCGATCTGCGCGCCGGTCTGGAAACTGCGCATACCGGGCTCCACGACGATGACGAGAAGATCAACGGCCTCGACCGTGCCGCGCCCGAAATGCTCGATACCGGCTTCCATGTCGAGCAGTACAGCCTCGCGGCGACGGGTGAGGATGTGCCGCATCAGCGTCCGGACCAGGGCATGCTCCGGACACACACAGCCCGCTCCGGCATGATCGACCGTTCCCATCGCCAGCAGCTTGATGCCTTCGTGCTCGACCGAGAAGCGATCGGGAATGTCATCCACCTTTGGATTGAGAATGAAGAAACTGCCCGAACCGGGCGTCGCGCCCGTACGCTCCAGCGCGAGTTCCGTCATCGCCGAGATCGGCTTCAGCTCCGTCATCCGATCAGCGGGTATGCCGATCGCCGAGGCCAGGTTCGCGTCCGGATCCGCATCGATGGCCATCACCTTCCAGCCATCGTCGTTCAGGGCGCGGGCCAGCATGCCGACGATCGTCGACTTGCCCACTCCACCCTTGCCGGAGACCGCGACCTTCATGACGGCAGCAGGGCGGGTGCGGGCCGCGACGGGGCGAAGCGGTACGTCGGCGACAATGCCGGGCGGCGCGGCGCAGTCGAGAGCCCAAGGCCCGCGCGCCGTTCCTGAATGGCATCGAACAGACTGTCCGCCGCTTTTTCCGGATCGGGCTCGACGATGAAATAGCCACCGAGCTGCGCCTTGGCCGCATCGGTGATGAGGCCGGTCACCACGTCGGAGCCGACGACGGGCGGCACCGTGCCAAGATGGGTCGGCAGGCCGATCGCTACCGACCAGGTGCCGATCGCCATCGCCTTTTCGGACATCGCTTCGGGCGCGCTGGCGACAACCGGTAGGTCCGAGATGTCGACGCCAAGCTTGTTGGCGAGCGCCGTTACCAGCGCGACGGCACGGCTGTTGTCGACACAGGCCCCCATGTGCAGCACCGGCGGCAGTGGGCCGCCCAGCCCCGCCGCCTCTCCGATCGCCGTCAACACGCCACGCAGACCCTCGCCGCAATATTGGTCTGTCGCCGCGCTCGTCATCATGCCGCCCTTGGCGAAGGCGCCCGATGCGCAGCCGGTGGCGACCACGAGAACGTTCCGCTTAGCTAACGATTTCGCCATCGTCAGATAATTATGATCCTGCTGGATCTTGGCGTTGTTGCAGCCCGCGAAGAGCACGACGCCCTGGATCGCGCCGCTGACAATATTGTCGACCATCGGCTTCAGCGGGTCCGCGGCATCCACCGTTGCCAGCGCGGCGACGATCCCTTCCGTGCTGAAGCCGACGATCGCCTCCTGCTTTTCGTCCGGGATGTCGATGCGCTTGGGATCGCGGCGCTTGAAGTTGTCGATTGCGACGCGGAGAATCTGACGCGCGATCTCGCTCGCTCTCTCCTCCTCGAACTCGATATGCGTCGCGCCGGTGATCTTGTTCTGATTGTCGGTGGTGATGATCTTGGTATGAAAGCAGGCGGCAATCCGCGGCAGCGATGGCATGACACACTGAACGTCCACGATCATCGCCTCGAGCGCGCCCGTCGCGATCGGAAGTTCCTGGGACAGATAATTCGTGGCCAGCGGTACGCCGTGGCGCATCATCAATTCGTTGCCGGTGCAGCAGACGCCGACGATGTTGATGCCTTCGGGCGCGCCCGCCGCCACTGCCTCGTCATGCAGATCGGCCGCGACGTTGCAGATGATCTCGCTGAGCAGCGGATTATGCCCATTGACCGCGACGTTCACAGCGTTGCGTTTGAGTACGCCGAGATTGGCGACGCTTGCGACCGGCTTGGGCGTACCGAACAGCACGTCGGACAACTCGGTCGCGAGCATTTCGCCGTTGAGGTCGGCCAGCGCCACGCGCAGTCCGCCAAGGATCAGATTCTCCGGTTCCGCGTCACATCCCATGTGCGTGCGCGACATGGACTGGGCAACCATGGCATCGATATTGTGTGGCAACAGACCGAGGTCGCTTAACTTCTTCAGGCGCGGCGCCGGCAGCGAGGAGGATATCCAGTGGCAGGGCTTGTCGTAATCCTGGTTCTGGTAGTCGCCCAGGGTCACCTCGGCCAGCTCGTGGATGATATCAGACTGCTCGCGCCCCTCGGTCGCGACGCCAAGTCGCGCCGCTACCGCATGCAGCTTCTCGTCGTCATGGACCGCATAGTCGTGCAGCTTGTGCTCTCCGACATGCAAGAGCGCGAGTGCGATGTGGCGCCCATGCTCCGAGTGCGCGGCCGTACCCGCGGCCATCATCCGCACCAGGTGCCGCGCCACGATCGTGTCGCGATCGGCACCGCAGACACCATATTGCGGGCCATTGCCGAACGGATCGATCCGGCATGGGCCCTGAAGACAGATACGGCAGCACAGACCGGTGCTACCGAACCCACATTGCGGCTGCTGCGCCTTATAACGGTCCCAAGCGGTCGCGATGCCGGCGGCCTTCGTCACGCCGAGCATGTGGTTCGCACAGGCATCTGCGGACGGATCAGAACAGTTGTTGCAGGCCATGATCGATGCTCCGGACGCGTTTTCTAAAGACGGATGTGGCGGGTTGCTTCGACGAGCTCGCGGGCGCGCGCCTCACGCAGCGCCTTTCGATACTCATCGAGATCGACCAGTTGGATCGCCTTGGTCGGGCAGGACTGCACGCAGGCCGTCTCCTCGGCCCCGGTCTCTGCGCGCCAGTCAGTGCAAAGATCGCACTTCTTCGCGATGCCATGGTTGGTCAGCGCCGTTCCATCGGCCGCAACCTCTGCCTTCACCGTGATGACACCAAACGGGCAGACCATCGCGCAGAGCTTGCAGCCAATGCAGTGCTGACCGATGATCTCGACCATCCCGTCCGTCTGGCGGCAGGCGCCCGTAGGACAGACCGCCGTGCAAGGCGCATCCTCGCACTGGCGGCACTGCAACGGCATGGTCACGCCGTCGACGCTGACGACGTGGTTGCGCGGCTGGAGCGGCAGCCTGGCCGCAACGGCACTGAACAGGTCATGCCCTTCCGCGTGCGACACCGCACAGGCGATCTCACAGGAATGACACCCCATGCACCGATCGGGATCGGCATAGATGATGACATTCTCACGCCTTGCCTGGGATTCAGCGGCCATGGCTCTCGTCCATCGTGTTTTCCCTGCTACGCAATGTCATCTTCTCGACCGACATAGCCTGCGAACCCACGAGTCGAACTCCGTAGTTTCCACACGTCACGCAGGCAAAATTGGTATCGGCCTCCCGTTCCGCCTCGCAGCGCCGACAGAAGACGACGATGGGTCGCCGCTCAATCGTCAGTTCCGCTCCGGCAATGGCCGATCCTTCCGACAGCAACGTGAAGCATGTCCTCACCGCATCGGGCTCCAATGCCTGTACGCCGCCAATACTCATGGTTACGCCGATCACGCGCTCGCCGGGAAAGCGCTTCGCTTGCTCGCTCACGATATCGAACAGGGCGGACGCGATCGACAGTTCATGCATGGCAGGACGGCCCCCGCAGGCCGCCGGTCAACGCTCGGTGCAGGAGACGCACGGGTCGATACTGTTGATGATCAAGGGAATGTCGGCAACGCGCCCATGTCGCATCATCACCTTGAGCGCTTCCCAGTTCATGTAGCTTGGGACCCTGCATCGCACCCGCTCGGGAACATCGGTGCCGACGGTCTTCACGTAATAGAGCAGTTCGCCGCGCGGTGCCTCGGTCCTTGCGATCGCTTCGCCCGCGGGAATATGCGGCAGCGGTCCGGCATTGGTCGGCCCGGACGGCAGCCGGGCTACGCACTGGCGCAGCAAGCCTATCGAGACGAGCGCCTCGTGCAGCCGCACCATCGCCCGCGACCAGACATCGCCGTCCGTCATCGTCTGTGTGGCGAAGTCAAGTTCGGCATAAGCCGCGTAAGGCGCGGCCTCGCGCACATCGAAGGCGATGCCCGATCCGCGCGCGACCGGACCGACCAGACCATGATCCACGCATTCCTCACGGGTGATCACACCGATGCCCCTCGTTCGCGAGAGGATGGTGCGGTTGGTCGCATAGGCCGGGATAATCTCGTCGCGCAGGATCGGCTCCAGCTTGTCGAGCTGGGCAAGAAGGAAGGCGGTGAGTTCCCCAGTCAGATCGTAGCGTACCCCGCCGATGATGTTAGCGGCCATACTCATGCGGTTGCCGAAGATCGTCTCCTTGACGTCCTGCATGATCTCGCGCGCCTGCATGACGTGCATGAACATCGAATCAAAGCCGATGACGTGCGACATGATCGCGACGTTGAAGAGATGCGATGCGGTGCGCTTGATCTCGTCGGCGATCATCCGGAGATAGTGCGCGCGGGGCGGCACCTCGATCCCGGCTATCGTCTCCAAAGTCATGCTGAACGTCTCGGGATGGCTGTTCGAGCACAATGAGCAGACATGCTCCAGCAGCACGAGATTCTGGTAGATGTTGCGCTTCGCCGTGAGATACTCGATCCCGCGATGGACGTGGCCGGCGTACAGCTCCATGCCGGTCAGCGTCTCACCTTGAACGCTCACCTGGAAATACATCGGCTCCTCGAGTGCGACGTGCAGCGGCCCGATCGGGATGTCGAAGCTCTCGCTCATGCCTCGCCTCCATCGTCGCGCCCGGCTTTGGCCGCTTCGGCAATGCGGTCGAACAGCAGTTCCGTGCTCGCCGCATTGGAGACGATCGAGAGCGGGAGCAGCCGTTCCAGCGCCTGCCCATCCACGCTCTCGTCGAGGAACAAGCGGCGGTTGTGTGGCCGGCCGGTGATGCGAACATCGAACAATTCCATCACCTCGCGCTCGAGCCAGTCGGCATTGCGGAAGATCGGCACAATAGTCTCAACGCCCGCATCCGCCTCCACGCGAAGCCTGAGCGTGACGGTGTCGCCCGCCACGTCGAACGTGTAGGCAAGCGGGCTGGCGCCTGCGGGGTCGCGTGCGAAGGCGGTGATCACGCTCAGCCGCGCGCCGATCTGCTTGAGCGCGCTGGCCGCCGGTACCAGCGCCTTCGGATCGGCCAGGCTGACCCAGGCCACCATCCGGCCGTTGCGGCTGGGCGTCGTCGTGACCTCGCCCAGAAGGCTTCGCAGTCTGGGCAGAAACGCCGCCTCGTCGCCGATGGATGATGACGTGCTCATGGAATCGCCTTCCGCACGCTCTCGGCCCGGCGACAATCGGGGCAGAGATCGCGCAATTGTTCCTCGCGTGCGCCGACACTCTTGTAGGCGAGCTGCATCAATGAATCCCGAGCCTTGAGGAAACGCGCGCCGCACGACGTGCAATGGGAATAGGGTATCGTCGCATGATCGACCTGCTTGTACTTGTCTTCCTGACGGTGGGCGCCGTGCCAATTGTCGGTAACGGTGATCGCCTTGGTCGGGCAATAAAAAGCACAGAGCCCACACGTGACGCAGCTATTGTGCCAGACGACGAAGTGGACGTTTTCCTCGTCCTCGACGAACTTGATCGCGCCGCCCGCACAAACATGCTCGCACATCTTGCAGGCGACGCACGCTTCGCCATCAATGGCGACCCGCCCGCGCAACCTCGGCGGCGTCGTCGGTTCGCCGAATGGATAGGGATCGGTCGCCGGCCCCTTCATCAGGTTCTGGATTAGAAGCTTGAGCGCGTTCATGCCGCGGCCTCTGCTCGCTCGCCCCAGATCTCAATCGCGAGCGCGAGGCCCTCGATGATCGCTTGCGGGCGCGGCGGGCAGCCGGGAACGTTGACGTCGACGGGAACGAACTGATCGAGCGGCCCGGCGATGGAATAGCTTTCCCGAAAAACGCCCCCCGAAATCGGGCAGATGCCGACCGCGACCGTGACCTTCGGCTCCGGAACTTGCGCATAGACGCGCAGCAGCTTGTCCTTGACGCCCACCGTGACCGGGCCGGTGATGAGGATGATGTCGGCGTGTTTGGGGCTGCCGCAATATTGGCAGCCGAGTCGTTCGATATCGTAGCGCGGAATGCAAGCCGTGGTGGCAAGTTCGACGTCGCATCCGTTACAGGAGCCGGCATTGATCCGGTAGATCCACGGCGACTTCCGCGCGGCCTTGGCGAGAAAACGCATCGCCGTTCTCCTATGCACGAACTGCGACAAGCGCGACACCGCCAAGCAGCATCGGCCATTTCAGGTAGAAAAGCACGGCCTGATCGATACGCATGCGCCCGACCCCGGCCTTGAGCAGCGCCAATCCGCCGACAACCAGCATATGTTTGGCGATAAAGACAAGCACGCCTGCCACCCCCGCGGGGCCGTTCGGCCAGAACAGCGTGATGCCGAGCGCGGTCACGACCACCGCCTTGATCGCGGCGCCGAGCTTGAGCAGGCCAAGCGACGAACCGCTATATTCAAGCAGAGGCCCCTCGGCGAGTTCGGTCTCCGCCTCGGGGATGTCGAACGGCGGCATACCAAGGTTCGCGGGGATGAAGGCCAGATAGGCGAGCAGCGCCGGCGCCAGCCGCCATTCGAGCAGGAGCGGGCCATGATTGATCTGGTAGCGGACGATCGTGACCAGATCGAAGGTAACTCCGCCGCCGGTCGCCTGGCCGACATACAGCGCCACGCTAACGATCACGAGCAGGATCGGGCCTTCATAGGCGAGCATCATCGCCATCTCGCGCGAGAAGCCCAGCGCGCCGAACGGCGATCCGGATGCGGAGCCGGACAGCATCAGCGCCAGCGCCGGAAGCGAGATGAGATAGAAGAGGATGATCAGGTCGCCCAGCGCCGCCGACGGGGTGTAGACGCCCGCCATCGGCAGCAGGGCCATCGCCACGCTCATGCTCGCGACGCCGATCATCGGGGTCAGGAGAAACAGGCCCGCATCGGCCAGATCCGGAACGAACGTTTCCTTCTGCATGAGCTTGGCAAGATCGTAGAAGGGCTGGAGCAGCGGCGGCCCGATTCGGCGCTGGAGACGCGCGACCAGGCGTCTCTCCACACCCTTGAGCAGAAGCCCGAGCGCGATGGCGAACACCCCGCCGGGAAAGATCAGCACAGCAGACAGGATGCGCAGGACAATCTCAGTCATCGGCGCGGACCTCTTCCAGCCTCGGCCCCGGGAGGGCGGCGCGGATCAGGCGTGCGGGCGTCTCGTAGAGCGAGGAGGCCGGCACCTCCATGCGCTCGCCGGGTCGCGCGATCACGCCGCCCGTGTAGATCGGGCTGATCGAGCGCCGGGGCGAGGAGAGCCGACGATAGCCCCAACCGATCAGCGTCGAGCCGCCGAGCGCCAAAGCCAGCGCCAGGGGATGCCATGGCAGCGGTCCGGGCACGCCGCCGAGCCAGGTCGCCGGCACCGCCTCCAGCCCCAGCGCGGCCTGCACCTGCGATACGGGCACGAGCAGGATACCGGGAAAAGCACTGATCGCGGCGCTGGCGCCGACGAGAAGCAACATTGGGACGAGCATCACCTTCGGCGGCTCGTCGATCCTCAGCGCCGCCGTGGTCGGCGGCCCCATGAAGGCACTGTGCGCGAACTTCAGGATGGCCGCGAGCGTAAACAGGCTGGAGAGCATCGCGGCAAGCCCCAGCAGATAATGGCCGCTCTCGAAGCAGGCCTGATAGATCATCCACTTCGACGAAAAGCCGTTGAACGGAGGAATGCCGGATACGGACAGGCCGGCGAAGAAGAAGATGCCGAACGTGATCGGCATGCGCCTGCCAAGACCGCCCAGTTCGTCCAGCGTGCGGACAGGCGCCTGACAAAGGATGCTGCCCGCCACCAGGAAAAGCGTGTTCTTCAGCAGCATGTGGTTGACGGCATGCATCAGGCCGCCCGCGATGCCGAGCGGCGTCCCGAGCGAGAGGCCGAGCAGGACATAGCCGAGCTGGCTGACCGTGCTGTATATCAGCAGCCGCTTGACGCCCGTCTCCACCATCGCCTTGGCGCCGGCGTAGAGGATCGTGATCGCGGCGACGATCGATGTGACGCGCATCAGGTCCGGCGCCCATGGCAGATCGTGGCGCAGCCGCGCGAAGGTGGCCGCCGCGCCGAGCAGGACGAAGACCTTGAGCACGCCCCACGGGCCCGCCTTGAGCAGCACGGCGGAGATGTAGCCGCTCACCGGGGTCGGCGCGGGCACGGGATGCATCTGGACGTCGATGCGGATCGGTAGCTGCGCCGCCTTCATCAGGAGGCCTAGAAAGATCAGCGCCAACGTCGACCACAGGGCCGCCGCCGGGATCGATGCGGCGGCATGGGCCAGATCGGCCAGCGCGAAGCTGTGCGCCTCCGCCGCCAGCAGCGTCAGCCCCAGGAACAGGAAGCTCGCGCCAACGAAATTGAAGATAAAATATTTATAGCCTTCGCGCAGCGCCTCGTCGCTCTCTTCGTGGATTGTGACGAGATACAGGGTCCAGCTGCTCATCAGTTCCCAGAAGGCAAAGAAATCGAACAGATTGCGTGCGGCGGTTAGGCCGAGCAGCCCGCCGATCATCATCGTGAAGAAGAAAAAGTAGCGGTTCGGCGCATGCTCATGCGCCATATAGCCAGAGGAATAGGCCATATTAAGCAAGCCGACGCCCGCGATCAGCGCGGCGAACCAGAAGGATAGGAGATCATAGCGCCCGGCCTCGAATAGCACGCCGGCCAGCGCGAGCGCCATAGTCACCACCGCAGTCATTCCGGCCCGCATCGCCGAGCGCCGGCCGATCGCGAACACCGCGATCGACCCCATCGCTGCGATCAGCGCCGCCAGCGACCAGTGCATCGCGAGCGGAGGCAGAGCGATCAGCGCGAGGCCGCGCTGAGCTGCCAAGGCGTCGGCGACGGGGGACACGAATCCGAGCACGCCTGCCGGATAGAGACCGTTCATCGTCACCAGCAGGGCAAGGATAGCGCTCACCGCCTGCATGGCCGCGGGAGCCTCGGCGACGGGAGGGCCTTGGTAGCGCTCGAAAAAGAGGGTGCGCAGGATACGCGCATAATACATCGCGGCAATCACGCCGCCGGTGAGCATCACCACGGCGACGAGGATCTGGCCCGCCTGCACGGCCGCATAGATCATCAGGAACTTGCCGACGAAGCCGCCAAAGGGCGGCAGGGCCATGATCGCGAGGATCGCGATCGCCATCGGGAAGGCCGTCAGCGGCATCGCCTTACCGAGGCCGCGCAGATCGTCGAGCGTCCGGGCGCAGGTGCGGAGCGCAAGAGCGCCGACGCAAAAGAACAGCACCGACTTCATCAGCGCGTGGTTGACGACATGCATCAGTGCGCCCGCCAGCGCCAGCGAGGTGCCGATGCCTAGCATCATTGCGACCTCGCCCATCTGCGCGATCGTCGAATAGGCCAGCATCCGCTTGATATCGCTCTGCCGGTAAGCACCGATTTCGCCGACCAGCAGGGTGACGCCGCCCAGGACGACCAGCGTCAACTCGGGCATTCCGAGACCGGCCAGCCCCCAGCCGGCCGGCGGCAACACGCCGCCGAAAAGCGTAAACAGAACCCGCATGACGCCGAATAGGCCGGCCGCAGCCAACAGCGCAGACATCGGCGCGGAAATGGCCGATGGCGCCTCGCGCTCGGCCGGTGGCACCCAGAAATGGAGCGGGAACAGGCCGGTCTTGGCGATGAATGCGACCATGAAGGTCATGACAATTAGCAGCAGGGCGGCCGGCGGGAGGCTCCCGGCCATCGCGGCAATCCGGCCCATATCGAAAGTGCCGGCGTAGGCGTGCAGCAGCAGGATGCCAAAATGCATCACATAGGCGCCCGACGTACAGATGAGGAAGTAGCGCGCGCCCGCCTTCAGCGCGTCCTCGGTCTGGTCCTGGACCACCAGCAGATAGGACGCCCAGGTCATCAGCTCCCAGAACAGATAGAAATTGCCGAGATGGTGCGAAGTGGCGACGCCGATCAGCGCACCCAGCATCTGGAACACGAAGAAATAATAGCGCCCGGGAGCGGCCGAGCCGCGCATCGCAGCCGTCGAATAAACGACGACGGCCAGCCCGCCAACCGCGAACAGCAGGGCGAAAAAGTCACCGAGATCGCCAGCATGGTATCCGATCGCGACAAGCGCGAGGGTCGCCACCGCCAGAAGCACCGCTGCGCCCTCCTGCAATCGCGCTGAGAGCCGTCCGGCAGCGAAGACGATGAAGGCCCCCGCGCTCGGCAGGATGATGACGCGGCTCCACGCCGACTCGAACTCCGGGAAACGGGAAATGTCGGCAACCCCGGCGAGATGCGCCGAAACGGCCAGGAACGGCGCCGGATCGAGGCTCATGACGATCGTGACGGCCGCCAGCGCGACCATCGCTACGCCATCGATACCAAAACGCAGCGGCGCGGCCGAAACGGCATCGCCGGCTTTCGGCCGCGCTAGGCACACGGTCTGCACGGCGAACAGGAAATAGATTGCGGCGATGATGCTGCCGATGGTCCCAGCCACCGCGATGATCCAGCTGCCGCTCTCGATACCGGCATAAAGCACGACGAACTTGGAGAAGGAGCCTTTGAAGGGCGAAAGGCCCATGACCGAGAACATGCCGAACGCAAACAGCAAGGATGTGAGCGGCGCCGCCTGATAGCTCCCGATCAAGTCCGCCGTCCGCGACGAGCCGGCGCGCCGCACCAGCCGCGCCGCGCTGAGAAACACCAGCCCTCGCATGACCAGTTGATAGAACAGGTGCATGATCGCCCCGCTCTCGCCGATGGCGGTGCCCGTACCCCATCCCATCAGGACGTAACCGAACTCGGATACCGTCGAGAAAGCCAGCATCCTCCTGATGTCGCGGCAAGTCAGCAACGCCAGGCTCTCGCCTGCGATCACCAGAATCAGGCCCAGCCATGCAAGCGCCGACATATTGGTCACGCAGAATACCCTAACGTGCACTGCCCCGCGATCGACGTTCCACACCCGCCGCAAGGACAGCCCACGCCCAGAACGCAGGTCCGCTTCGGGCGGGAATGGTCAAAAGCGCGAGCCATGAGCCCGGGCGATCCCACATCCGATGTCTCGCGTCTCTTAGGGGAATCCCGGATAGGACAAACGGGTCGGCCATTGCATCAGGCGCATATCGACAGACAGCACCGCCAGGCAGACCGGCATATCGCCTTGACGCCCTGTTCTGGTTCTGCGGGTTGCGGGAGCAAGGAGTTCAGGTGACGGCGATGGCGAACAAGGGCGACGCTACCCGGGAGAATGCGGATTCCGGTAATCGGAAAAGCTCTCTCTTCCCCCGCATCGTGGCAATGTATTGTGGCCTGATCGCTGCCAATCTGCTGGTCTGGATTTGGGCGCTGGCGACGTTCCGGCATCAGCCGGTACTTATCGGTACCGCCACGCTGGCGTACAGCTTGGGCCTTCGGCATGCGGTCGATGCGGACCATATCGCCGCCATCGACAACGTCACCCGCAAGCTCATGCAGGAGCGCAAGAGCGCGCTGAGTACGGGCCTCTTCTTCTCCCTCGGCCACTCGACGGTCGTGGTTCTCGCCTGCGTGGGACTGGCAATGGTCGGGAACCTGCTTCATCATCGGCTCGCCGGGCTGCAAGCAATCGGGGCAACCTTCGGCACCGCGATTTCAGCGACATTCCTGCTCGCCGTCGCCGCGATCAACCTTACGATCCTCGTCGCGATCTGGCGCACCATCCAACGCGTTCGCGCGGGCGAGGAGCATCTGGATGACAGTCTGGACGCCCTCCTGTCAGGCCGGGGGTTGCTGTCGCGGGTCCTCAATCCGCTCTACCGGCTGATCGGCGCGAGCTGGCACATGTACCCTCTCGGCTTCCTGTTCGGACTGGGCTTCGACACCGCGTCTGAAATCGGTCTGCTCGGCATTTCCGCTGCCCAGGCCTCCCACGGGGCGCCCTTCTGGACGATCCTGATTTTTCCAGCGCTATTCACCGCAGGGATGTCGCTTGTCGACGCCACCGACAGCGTCCTTATGGTGGGTGCCTATGGCTGGGCTTTCGTCAAGCCGGTCCGCAAGCTCTATTACAACCTGACGATGACCTTCCTTTCGGTGGTGATCGCAATCGTGGTCGGCGGGACCGAGGCAGCGGGGCTTCTTGCAGATCGCTTTGGTTTTTCCGGAGAAGGCCGGAACTGGATCGATGGCGTTTCCCAACGGATTGGCACGATGGGGTTGGCGATTGTCACGCTGTTCGTTCTGAGTTGGGCAGTCTCGGCGCTCACCTACCGCGTCAGTCCCAAGAAATCACCGTCTTGCCTGATACAATAGGACGCGCGCGCGAGGCGTCGGGCCGAATCGGTATTGGCATCTCACGCTGAGTCGGCCTCGAAAACGGAACCCAGCAGATTCGTAACCGAAGCAGATTTCCGGGCGGAGGGGTTTTCAAACGCGGGGCGACGCGATTCATCCTATGGATGACTCTTGGCGTTCATGAACCGGACGATCCATCGGATTAGATCTGCGTCGTGTTGTTTAGGCGCTGGTTTGAGCGGTGCGATCGGCTCGAGGAACGGTTGATCGTCTGACCGCTGAGAATGCGGAATTGAGAGCCGAAAATCAGGATCTGGAGGACGAGATTGCGCGGCTGAAGGGGCATCCGCCGCGTCCGGAGTTCAAGACCAAGCCGTCAGGTATGGAGAAGGCGACGTCTCGGTTGAAGCGCGCGAAAGCCGGCAAGGAGCGACGCGGTTCGGTCAAGGAGAAGCTGGCTGTCACCTCGGAGGTGAAACTCAAGGTCGAGGCGCCAGCGGGATCGCCGTGCGGTCGATCTCAAGCGAAGCCTGATCTGGTGGCTCTACGCCGATCTCAAGGCTTACCAACGAGAACCCGATCCCAAACGCGCAAGAGCGTTGCATGCTCGCTTCGACAGGATTTTCACCAGGTCGACCGGCTATCGATGCTCGACCGCCTGCTCAGGCGGCTCCGCCACCGGAAATCCACACCGTTAAGCGTCCTCGAAAGGCCCGAGACCCCCTCCATACGAACGGCTCGCAGAATGACATCCGCGCACTTGTCACTAAGCGAAAAATTTCCGGCGGCACCGTCGGCGAAGCGGGAAAGATTGCCCGCGACACCATGCTCGACCTCATGAAAACATGCGCCAAGCTCGGCGTCTCTTATTACCGCTTCCTCGGTAACCGCTTCCATGTCCCGGGCGTCCTACCCGTTCCCAGCCTCGCGGGTCTCATCGCACAAGCCGCTGGCTGACGCCCGGAAATCTGCCCCGGTTACGGCAGATTCCTGCCAAGCCTTTGAATCTGCGCCGAAGCTGATACGGGTTTAATCGGCGCCGATCGAGACGCCGTCACAACCCGCCCTTTCGAAAGTTTCGTGAGTAGTTCATCGTTCGGAGACAAAGCCCGCTTTCGGTGCCGATCCACACTAAGCCGCTCCGGTTTCGAGCCGGCGGGCCTCTATGGACCGCATACCCGATCGAATATCCGCTCGCTTGGGCTCAGACTGAAAGCGACTCCGAGCAAGCGGCTTCGTGATAGCGTGCATTACAACCGGATTCTCGAACCGACAAGTTTGATTCACCGACATCCAGGATGCGGCCGGCCGTTCAGGCTCCGATGCGGGCACCCCGATAGAAGCAGGTACGCATCCGAACGCTACGGAGGTCGGCGATGGCTAACCGTATATCCGCGTGCGGCGCGTGCATTGCCGGCGGGTCCACAGCAGGCGGTGTTCACGGCCATCACGTATGCCGGGCTTCTTGGATATCACGGCAGGTATAGATAAAGGGCTGTGGATCGGCTCTGCAGCAGGATAGATCGTCATGAACGACACCGTACCTCGCGACCCGAAGACTGCGCGAACAAGCTTTAAGGTCGAGGCTGACGCCACGGCCGCCTATTGGCACAAAGGCGCGGGTGACACGCTCCCACCGCCGGACATGACCGGCCCCTATATGCGTAACCGCCCCGTGCCCGTCCAGCCGGTCGCTGGTCGCAAGGCGTGGATCGTCGCAGTGGTATCGCCGGGCTCGCGGCCGCCTTCTACATGATCCGCGATGGCGGCATAAAGGGCGAAGACATCACCATGCTCGATGCGCTGGACCTCGAGGGCGGCTCCCTCGACGGCGCTGGAGATGCGGACGAGGGGTATATCATCCGCGGCGGTCGGGAGATGAACTGGAACTACGACAACTTCTGGGACCTGTTTCAGGACGTGCCGGCCCTCGAACTGCCGGCAGGCTACAGCGTTCTCGACGAATACCGGCTGATCAACGACAACGATCCCAATTTTTCGAAATCCAGGCTCCTGCACAAGCAGGGCCAGATCCGCGACTTCTCGACACTCGGTCTGCGGAAATCGCACCAATGGGAGCTGATCCGACTGCTGCTCAAGCGCAAGGAGGACCTCGACGACGTCACCATCGAGGAATATTTCAGCAAAAGCTTTTTCGAGACCAATTTCTGGTATCTCTGGCGATCGATGTTCGCCTTCGAGAACTGGCAGAGCCTGCTCGAGATGAAGCTCTACATGCATCGTTTTCTCGATGCCATCGACGGGCTGGCCGACATGTCGGCGCTGGTCTTTCCGAAATACAACCAGTTCGACAGTTTCGTCGTACCGCTGATGCGTCTGCTCCGCGACAAGGGCGTCAGGTTGCAGTTCAACACCCGGGTCCACGATCTGGACATGGCGACGGATGCCGGGGCACGGACCGTCACAGCCATGCGTGCCAGCGTCGATGGCAAGGAGACAGTCGTCGCGCTCGGTCCCGACGATGTGGTTTTCGCTCTGACAGGCTCGATGACGGAAGGCACCGCTTACGGCGATCTCGATACCGCCCCGGTGCTCAGGCGTGGCCGTCACGAGCCAGGCGAAGAGAGCGACTGGACGCTGTGGCGCAATCTGGCGCGGAAATCCCCGATCTTCGGCAAACCGGAAAAATTCTACGGCAACGTCGATGGCTCGATGTGGGAATCGGTTACGCTGACCTGCAGGCCCTCCCCCCTGGTTGAGAAGCTCAAGGCGCTTTCGGTCAACGATCCCTATTCCGGCCGGACGGTGACGGGCGGCGTCATTACCTTCACCGACTCGAACTGGGTGCTGAGCTTCACCTGCAACCGCCAGCCGCATTTTCCGACCCAGCCCGAGGACGTGCTGGTGATCTGGGCCTATGCGCTCCTGATGGACAGGGAAGGCAATCATGTGAAGAAGCCGATGCCAGCCTGCACCGGCAGGGAAATACTGGCGGAACTCTGCTATCATCTGGGGATCGTCGGGCAACTGGAGGCCGTGGCAGCGAACACGAAAGTGCGCCTGGCGCTGATGCCCTACATCACCGCACAGTTCATGCCGCGCGCGGCAGGCGATCGACCGCACGTCGTTCCCGAAGGCTGTACCAACCTCGGCCTGCTCGGCCAGTTTGTCGAGACCAGCAACGACATCATTTTCACCATGGAAAGTTCGATCCGTACGGCGCGCGTGGCGGTGTATCCCCTCCTCGGCCTGCGCAAGCAGGTGGCCGACATCAGTCCGACGCAGTATGATATCAGCACGCTGCTGAAAGCCGCACGCGCGCTGAACAACAGCGAGCCATTTCCGGGCGAGCGGCTCCTGCACCGCCTGCTCGACAAGACATATTTCGCGCACGTCCTCCCGCCGCTACCGGAGGCCAGGTCCGCGAGGCGCGAACATGCAGAAAGCGACCTCGCACAGTTTTTGGGCCGAGGTTCAGAGACGTTCGGGCGCCTGACCCGATGGCTGGATCGATTCCGTGATGACCTCCGCATGAGATGACGATTGATCCGGCCGGACAGCTCATATCGGGGATTATCTTGCGGCCTGAAATGCGGGTTAATGGTACCCGCTGTGCCCGCACTCATTCGATATACCCAATATATCAAATAGCTATTTTCTTTATATTTTCAGACAGGATTTCGGTGAGTTTGTCCAATGAGTATGGCTTTTGAATAAATGCGTAACTTTGCAGCCCATCCGCAGCCAGAACTTCGCTATATCCGCTAGCCAGGAGAATGGGAATTTCGGGAAATCTCTTACGGACGATGTGAGCGAGCTCTATACCGCTCATTCCCGGCATTAGCACATCTGATAACAACATATTGAAGGCGCCGCCTTCGGACTCCAGAACCTCAAGGGCTTGATCGGAGCCCCGAACGTAAGTGGGGGCGTAACCAAGCTCTGTCAGGGCGGCTGTGACGAACCGACCGACGTCCTCATTGTCTTCAACAACTAGGATTCTGCCGGATGGCGAAGTATTTAGGCCGTGTTGTTTCTCGACATCCGTAACGTCCTGCTCTAACGGAGCAGCGCAGCGAGGTAGGAAGAGTCGGAAGGTAGTACCTTCCCCCACTATGCTGTCCACGAGAATGTCGCCTCCGGATTGCTTGACGAAGCCGAACACATGACTCAATCCCAACCCCGTTCCATGCCCCACTGGCTTGGTCGTATAAAACGGCTCGAAGACGCGCTCCAACTGGCGGGGAGAGATGCCGCAACCCGTGTCTGATAGCGATATACACACGAAATGACCGTGTCTGGCCGGATGGGATCGGACCGCCGGAATCCCGTCGGTACCAGTAACGCGCACTGTTAGCTGGCCGGCACCGGCCATCGCATCGCGGGCATTGGCAACGATGTTGAAGATTGCGGTATCGAACTGGTTTGCGTCGGCCTCGGTGAAACAACTCTCCAGCGGCGGTTCGATGACTATATCGATCATCGGACCTGCTAACGTTGCCATCATGTCGCGAATGGCGCCGAGGTTGGCTCCCACGCTGAATTTTACGGGCTTCAGCGTCTGACGACGTGCGAAAGACAGCAATTGGCTCGTGAGTTTTGCGGCACGATCCGCTGTATCGGCGATTGCTTCAATGTAGCGGTTGCGCCGGCTTTCCGGAATATCCGGCCGACGGAGCAGATCGACCGAGCCTCGGATCACGGTCAGGAAGTTGTTGAAATCGTGCGCTACGCCTCCGGTAAGCTGACCGACAGCCTCCATTTTCTGCGATTGACGCAATTGCTCTTCCGTTTCCAAGAGCTGGGCCGTCCGCTCGGCGACGCGATCTTCCAGCGTTTCGTTAAACGCTCTCAGTTCGATCAGCGCCCTGTCACGCTCCGCTTCCACTTCTCGACGTTCCTGAATGTTCAGAAGGACACCGGGGAAGTTGAGGCCGTTCCCGTCCGGACCGAGCTCGACCTTGCCATTGGCCTCTATCCAGTAATACCAGCCATCTGAGCGGCGAACGCGATATTGGTGCGCATATGCGCCCCCGCGAGTGATAGCCTCGTCGATCGCGCGGACAACTCCCGCTTTATCGTCGGGATGCACGGTTGATATGACTTGCTCGAGGCTCAGGCCGTCGCGCCCGAGCGCTGGATCAAGACCAAACGTACGTGCGAAGGCTTCGTCGACCCTGAACCTGTCGGTTGGAAGATCCCAGAACCAAGTCCCGATGATCGCACCTGCGGACAGGGCGAGCTGGACCCGCTGCATGTTCTCCACTGCGATAGCTTCGCTGACGCGCAGGGCTTCCTCTGCGCGCACTCGAGAACCGATGTCGCGAAACAACACTGCGACCTGACGTGCTTCGGCAGAACCGAGGCGCACTGCGGACACCTCGATTGGCCGGCCCGCCGCGATGAATTCCCTTTCGAAACGTACGGGCTCACCTGTCCTGAGGACGCTACTGTAGATCGCAAGCCACCCTTCGGCCTCGGCTCCTACAATCTCGCGCAGCCGCTTGCCGACGATGCCGGATATGCCGGTATGCCGCTCATAGCCGGAATTCGCTTCGACATGCACATAGTCGCTGAGCGGACCATGCGGACCGTCTATGAACTCGATAATGCAGAAGCCGTCGTCCAGGGCCTCCAACAGGGCGCGATATCGATCGTTCCCCACTGACAGCGCGGCGGGTGCATTTCGCTTTTGTTCGCTTGCCGAAGGTAAGACGCTCTTGTCATCATGAGGCGCCCGAGACTTCGCTATGATTTCCGAGATGAAGAGGGTTTCCTTGGCCGGTTCATCGGAATTGTCGACTTCCCGCATCCGTGCTTCCAGATTTTTGAGGGAAACAGCGTCTGTGTCATTTTGGATCATTGGCGTTCCTTCAGGGGCGGGCATACGCGCCAGCAGCCACACCGGGCAATCGGGAAAGCTCCGTAGGTGCGTCCGTATTGGGCCGCTGCCGCCGCTCGGCCACGCCGACCTGCGCTCCGCCTCCGAGCGGCACGACCACGCGAAGAGTTTGCTGATCCGGGCCGAGAGGAAACGGTGACGATCGGAACCGGCACGTTCCGTTTCGGTGCCTATCCGCGCATGACATCTGGGAACGGTCCGATGCATCTCGAACGTGCCATGCTCCGGAAGAGACGGGTCCGGCCCGCCTACGGCTTCGTCCAAGGCCGGGACGTTGCGGATGCTCTGGTGCCCGGCGCCATGCCGGCGACCACTCAAGACCCCCGGCTGCATGCCGCGCTGCCTCTTCCAGTCTTGCCGCCATGGGGACCCCTTGAAAGAACTCGCCGTCCTCCGGTTCGCGGGTGAGCGTCTCACTGCGGATGGGCTCGCCCTTCCGGTGGAGAGAGCTTCGGCCGTCGTTGCAGCGACTGACGCCTATCACTCAGCCGTTAATCCCCTCAGTTCCGCCTCGCGAATGATCGTGACGGCCCGGCCGCCCGGCAGGGCAATGATGCGGGCAGCCTTCAGCTTCGTCATCTGCCGGCTCACTGTCTCGATGGTAAGGCCGAGCACGTCGGCGATAGCGCCGCGTGACAGCGGCAGGTCGAACGTCCGCGGGCCGCCGGGCGTGGGCCGGGCGCCGCCCATCTTTTTCGCCATGTCGAGCAGGAAGCGCGCGATCCGTTGCTCCGCGGTCTGACGGGCTAGCATCAGCTGACGGCTCCGCGCTTCGTCAAGTGCTGTCAACGTGCGACGCAGAAACTCGCGCTCTAGGGCACTGTCGCTCTCCAGCGTCTCCTCGAACGCGGGTCGCGGGAAGACGCAGATCTCAGCCTCGCTCAGCGCCGTAACGTTGTAATCGGTGCGTGGGGCATAGGGGCGGCCGACGAAATCGGCCGGATAGAGCAAGCCGACGGTCTGCTCGCGTCCATCGGCGGTAGAGGCGGAGAGCTTGAAAAGACCAGAGAGGATGTTGGCGCAATTGCGGCTCTCCTCGCCCGCCCAGGCGATGGTCTCGCCCCGTTCGACTCGGCGCAGACGGCCGATCCGATTGAGATCAGACAGACCCCGCCTCTCCAAACTGCCGCACAGAGCCTCTTCCTGCACCGCGCACATTTCACACACTCGCGCACATTCCATCGTTACATTCCCCACACGAAACGAAGCCACCAAAGTCTCCCGCGACGGCTTCGTTCTTAAATTGATGCGGCTGCCTCGATTCCCGGTCCGGCTCCCCAGCAGGCGAAATGGAATTCGCGTCGTATGCCGTTGAGGATGCCGAAGCCGCCCGCGAGGCCGAATCCAGCACGCGGCTGAACTAACACATGACGAAATGCGTCCTATCAGTAGAACTCCGGATATTTGGTAGGGGCGTGGCTGGTCCCCAGCCGCACGTCACGCGGAACACTCACGCCCTGTACCTGCTCGGCGCTGCGCTGCTGCCGACGGCTCAAGGCCGGAGAAGACACGTGGCGGTCGCCGCGGCAGCGGGCCGGAAATGCTTTGGCCGGTCGATCCGAGGTTCGCATGCCCGCGCTGCGGACGGAGGTTTTTCAGGGGCGTCCCATCATCCGCTCAGGCTAACGATGGGACGGTGACAGCGCGACAGGTTGGCCTCCCGCAGAAGGGCGGTCTGCTTACCGCGTTCGCGTGACCAAAGCTTGCTGCTGACAGAACCCCGCTCTTAGCCCGACCTATTCACCAGCACGTCACCGCGAGATGGTGACCGGGGCGACATGATAGCTGGTGCCGACGGGGCGCGGGGATGCCGAGCGCCTGTTTCATCGCGGGTTATCGAGGCTTGGTAGGGTTGAAGCGCGGGGTTCGTTTGGCGGCCCACTGCCGCGTTGTTCAGGGGCCAGTGGCTCGCAGGCTGAGCGCGACCGAGCGGAAGATCGCGGCATCGGGGCAGGCGCTGGCGAAGGCGATGCGGATGCGGCTGGCGGTTTCGATGACGCGCGCGGCGACCTTGAGCAACCGTAGGCGGATGGTGGCGAACTCGGCGGTGCGCAGCGCAGCGGTCGCCGGCATGGCACGGCGCACGGTCCACATCAGCCAGTAGGCGGCAGTGTGGAGGATGATGCGCATCTGGTTGGCGTTGGCCGAGCGGCAGGAGGTGCGATCGCTCTTCAGCTGAGTTTTGTGGAGCTTGATCAAATTCTCGGCCTGCCCGCGGGCGCAGTAGAGCGTATCGTAGATCCGTTCGGCGCTGCCCTCGGCGAGCGAGGTGACGACGAGGCGGATGTCGAGGCCGAGGCTGCTCGCCTCGATGCGCGCGATCACACGGCGCTTGGTCGCGCCCCAGGTCTTGGCGGCATAGCGCGTCTCGGCATAGCGGCGCAGTTCGACCAGCCCTTGCAGCGCCCGGTCGGTGGCGCAGGCATCGCCCTCGCGGACGACCGGATCGGCGTGGAGCGTACGGTTGCCGGGCAGGCCGAAGATATAGTCGATGCCGTTTGCTTCGCACCAAGCCATCGGCTCCGGCCGGCCGTAATGGCCGTCGCCGCGTAGCGTGATCCGCGTATCGGGCCAATGGCGACGGATGCGCCGCACGAGCCGGCGGATGTGGCGCGCGACTTCCTTGCCCGACGGGGTCTTGCCGGTCCGCAGCAACATCGCGACCGGGCGCCCGGTCGCGGTATCGTAGACATGGATCGGCAGGAAACAACGCTCGCCGTAATGCCCATTCCAGAATGAGAGCTGCTGCGCGCCGTGCACGACGTCGACGGTATCATCGATGTCGAGCGTCACCACCGCCGGCGGCACGGGATAGCTCGCGCAGTAGAGATCGACCGGTGCGCCGGTCAGCCGGACCAACTCGCGGGTGGTCGGAGCGTTCTCCCACCGGCTCATAGTCGGCTGGCTTGCCAGTCCGAGCGGGTCACCTGGCAGCTTGCCGAGCGCAAGTTTGAAGCCGGGGTCGTGGCGCAACGTGTCGAGATCGTCGACATCCTCATAGCCGCAGGAGATCGCCAAGATGCGGGCACGCAGGATGTCGGTGACGCGGTGGATGACGCGGTTCTGATCGCGGGGGTCGGCGATACAGGCGGCGAGCCGATCCGCGATCCCCAGCCGCCGCTCGGCCTGCGCGAGCAGCAGAACGCCGCCGTCCGACGTCAGGCGGCCGCCGTCGAACGCGGCGGTGATTTTCCGCCCACGAATGGCTGGGAAGTTGAAGGTGAACCCACTATCGTCGGCCATGGCGGTCGTGGCACTTTCTGTCCGGAGCAGAGGGATGGCTTCAGCACCCTTTCTCTATTCTAGATCAGCGACTTAGGCCACGATCGCCACCACGGATTGAGCGCCGGGCGAATAATCCCGGCTAGACCAAAGTCTAATGCTTTCCGATCGCTCGCGCACCGCCCGCTTTCGGAACCTGCTCGAATGCTGAGCCGTTCATCGGGCGTCTCCTATATCAGTAGGGCTACCGAGGCGGATCGGGGTCGGGGCGGACTTGATTGTCGGCAATCGATAGCAAGGCGGCAGAGGCGGCTTCGCACGCGGCACCGCTGATCCGGTGCCGATCACAGTCCGCTCGCACCGATCGGGCTTCGTTCGGATGCTCCATAAAATAGGTTTCGTCTCGCGCAGCGTGACCGCAGCCACTGGCTGCAAGCAAGCTCAGGATCGACAAGCCTGTTCGACGACATCGCAGGGTCATCAGGGATGCCACCTCTTTGCGTTGAGAGCACATGCTTGTGCGTTAACCATTTGACACGCTCAGTGAGGCCTTTCATCGACCAGCACTGGTTACCGAAAGATCAACGTGCCACCTCTTACCGCTCCGAGCCTGATCCACCGGCTGAACATCCTCTCGCTCGTCATCGCGTTGGCGATGCTGCTGCTGGTTGGGTTCGGACTGTGGCAGGCGCTCGAGGACGCGTGGTATGAAGCAGGCGCATCATCGCGCAATCTGGTAGCAGCGCTTGCGCGTTCCGTCGCCACCAACGTGGGATTGGCAGATCGGGCAATCCAGAACGCGCGGGCGGGCTTGGCGCTTACGGATCTTGCTGCCTACCCGCGCGATGTCCGCCAGTTCATTCTGTTCGGCAAAGGGCGCGCATCGCCTTACGTCGACCGCGTCTTCGTGCTGGACGTGCACGGGCACCTCGCCGCGGAGTCGAGCGGCACGATCTCGCCTGGAGCCGACTTCTCCGACCGGAGCTATTTCCGATATTGGCGATTGCACGACGACGACACGCCGTATCTGAGCGCGCCGCTGCTGAGCCGGTTTCTTAACGGTAGCGAGACCGTCGTATTGAGCAGGCGGGTCGATCATGACGGTCTATTCGCGGGCATCGTGGCCGTCACTATGCCGCTGAAGGCATTGCAGCCCACGGTCGAGATGGTCAGCCCAGGCGCAAAAGGCGCCATTAACATCTTTGCCCTCGACGGTACCGTCCTTGCGCGGAATCCCGCGATCCGGGCTGGCGCGGACCATAATATCGCCGGAACCCCAACGTTCGAGCGCATCAAGCGCGATGTCCGCGGATCCTTCGTAGGGCGGTCAGCCGTTGACGGAGAGCAGAGGCTTTATACGTTCGACCGGGCAGGAAGCTTTCCCCTGATCGTCGACGTCGCCGTCTCAACCGATGCCATTTTGAAGCCATGGTGGCACCGCGCATTGCCACCCATTTTTGCGACTCTGGCTTTGTGTGCGGGTGTCATCGCACTGGCCATGCTGTTCCAGCGAGAATTGCTACGCCGGGAACACGTCGAAGCGGAATTGGCGGGGCTGGCAGCCACGGATGCATTGACCGGGCTTTCCAATCGCCGGTCGTTCGACGCCGCGCTCGAACGGGAATGGCGGCGGGCAAGCCGCACAGGGAGCCCGCTGTCGGTGCTCATGATCGATGTCGATCACTTCAAGGCCTATAACGATTATTATGGGCATGTTGCCGGCGACAAGGCGCTGCGCCAGATCGCTGATCTGATCGCTGCGGCCGCGCGTCGCGACGCCGATCAGGCAGCGCGGCTTGGCGGCGAGGAATTCGCGCTCCTTCTGCCTGATACCGACATGTCAGGTGCCACGTCTTGCGCGACGCGTCTGCTTGGCCTGCTTCAGGATGAGCAGCTGGAACATCGACAGGCTCCGGCCGGCATCATAAGCGTGAGCATCGGCGTCTCAGGCCGCATCGCCGGCATTGATAATGTTCAGGATCTCATGCTTTCGGCGGACAAAGCTCTTTATCGTGCCAAGGCGGGGGGCAGAGCCAGATTTTATGGCGAGGGTGAGGAGTAAGCGAGGCCAACATCCCGGCGATGGCCGTCCGCCATACGCAAGGCGCTTTTCGTGGCCGCCTGCGTGTCGCTGGCGAGCTTCTTGATTTCCGCCGCTACGACGGCGAATCCACGGCCAGCATCGCCAGCGCGCGCTGCTTCGATGGTGGCGTTCAGAGCCAGAAGATCTGTTTGTAATGCAATGGTCGAGATGGTCGCGACTACCGCCCCGAGGTCGGCAAGAGTAGATCGCAGGTCGCCCTCCCGCCGCTCGACAGCTCTCTCAAGCGCGACCTTCTGGGTTACGTCAGTTGCGATTTTGAGAATGCGATAGACAGCCCCATCCTTGAACATCGGACTATAGGTTGCTTGCAACCAGATCTCGGTCGTATCCCGCCGCGCTCGCGGATAAATCCCTTGATCAAAGGCCCCGGAACGCAAACGCCGCCAGAAGTCGTCATATTCCTCCGACTGACAATAGCGAGAGTCGCATAGAATGCGGTGATGCTGGCCGCGAAGCTTTGCGAGTTCATATCCAACCAAGCCAAGGAACACATCGTTGGCCCAGGTGATCTCGCCGTGCGGATCGAATTCTACCACGGCTTGGGACCGACAGACTGCGTTCCACGCCTCTCGACAATAGGCGTCTGTCGGAAGGCGAACTGGCCCCACTGCCGATCGTTCAATCATCATCGTCGAATTCTTCCGGATTTGGCTGAGGATGTGGACCATGCAGATTCGGCAATAGTCTTCAATCCTGCCAGGATGTTTAGCCCGCGAAAATAGCAATGTGGTAGCTCACAAGCGACAAGGAAGGCTGGCGGGAGCTGGGGGGGGCGTCCGACCAGTCCACGCTGGCTTTCGTGCAGCTCCATCTGCGCCGCACCGAGTGTGATGGTGAGCGGAACGATGGATTTGGCCGGCAGATCGACGGCGACCGCATCCTTGGTCCGACGCAGCAGGAAGGGTTTGAGCTTGCGCGCGAGGCGCGCCTTCGCTTCAGCATCCCCATGCTTCTCGATCGGATTGCGATAGTCACGAACGAAGGCACGCTGATTGCCAAGCAATCCCGGCAGGACCAGATCGAAGAGCGCCCACGCGTCGGTGAGCCTGTTCTCCACCGGCGTGCCAGTCAGCGCCACCTTGCGATCGGAAACGAGCGCCCTGGCGGCGGCGTGCCCGGCGGTCTGCGGGTTCTTGAGCATATGGGCTTCGTCGAACAGGACGAGCCCAACTGCTCGTTTGCGAGCGCTGCCTGATCGCGCACAAGCAGCGGATAACTCGTCAGGACGATATTGTGGGCCGTGATGTCTTCATGGCGCCCATGGCGATCGGGACCATGAAGCACCAAAGCGGACAGCGTCGGCATAAACCGCGATATCTCTGCCTGCCAGTTGGGCAGCACCGACGTCGGTGCGACGATCAGGATCGGTTTTTCGAGGTTGCCCCCCGCCTTTTGCACCGCGATATGCGCCAGCGCTTGAACCGTCTTGCCCAAGCCCATGTCGTCTGCGAGCAGGCCGCCCAGGCCAGCGGGTGCCAGCGCCTGGAGCCAGTCGAGCCCGGTCTGCTGATAGGGCCGCAAGGTGGCGCCGAAACTTGCGGGAAGCCGAGTTGGATCGAAGCGAAGCTGGCTCAGGTTGCGCGCAAGGCGGCGTAGCGGCTCGATACCGCTCCAGGGCAGGCCGCCGGTCGACGATTCGATCTCGGCCAGCAATCCGAGATCGAGCCGGGAGAAGCCTGGCCTCCCCCTCGACGTCGCCGATGCCGGGTCGTTCGCGGCCAGCAGCAGCAGGCCACGCAGCATCGGCAGGACACGAGTCGCTTCGACCGTTACCACTCTGCCATCGCCGAGCGCGATCGGCAGAATGTCGCCAGCTTCGGTAAGCTCATGCTCCAGAATGTCGAGCTCCGCCAGGTCGATGGTCGCGAGCAACCGGCGGAGCGCGGGCACGAGATCGACCCGTTCCCCGTCGATCGTCGCGCCCAAAGCGATATCGAACCAGTCGATGCCGGACGGCTCGACGTCTACCGACAGGCTGTCCGCATCGGCCGCGACGACCCGAAGCGGGAAGTCCGGTGCGACATCAATGCGCCATCCTTCACCTCGCTACTCTTCCGCATCATGGAGCAGAAAGGACGTGAAGTCCGCTGCAGTGGCAGGCATGTCCGGCGCATGGTCCCAATCCTGGCGCGGCGTGGGCTCGACATCCTCGAACTCGATCAGCGGAATCAGCCCAGTATGGAGCAGTCGCCCCATCGCTTCCAGCTCGCCATCGGGATCCCGCGTGAAACGGACGAGCCCTTCGTCATCGCGGACCAGCATCGTTTGCTCGGCCATTGTCGCATCGATCGTCGTGCCGGCATAATCGAACAGGAGGCACGCGACTGCGCAATCCACACGGCTCTTGCTCCCATAGCGATAATGCCCGCCATAGGTCACCATCTCTGCTCGCGCGCTCGGCTGGCGGGCGCATCGCTGTCGCCCATTGCGACAGGATCGGCGGGAGAGGCTCCACTGATAATGGTGGTGGAAGAGTTCCAGCAGATCTCAGAGACATGGAGGTAGGAGGCTTGTGAGCATAGGTGCCGCTCGCCTCGCTCAGCCGCACAGCGAATAATGCGGCGGCCGCATGCTTGCATCTCGCGCCGACCGGACAGCTGCATCGTCGCGACCGCACCTCTCGCGCCGAAGCGCACTTCTACCTGATAGTGAACCGCCCCGGGTTTACCGGAGGCGTTGGGTTGTGAGTCACGCTGCCATATCGATGGTGTCTGCGGCAGCATAATATTGATCTTCGGCTTCGGCAGGCGGGATGTTGCCGATAGGCTCCAGCAGCCGACGATGGTTGAACCAGTCGACCCATTCGAGCGTGGCGTATTCGACGGCTTCGAAACTGCGCCACGGCCCACGCCTATGGATCACTTCGGCCTTGTAGAGGCCGTTGATCGTCTCGGCCAAAGCGTTGTCGTAGCTGTCTCCGACACTGCCGACCGACGGCTCGATCCCGGCTTCGGCAAGGCGCTCGGTGTACTTGATGGACACGTATTGCGACCCGCGGTCGCTATGATGGATGAGGCCGCCCCGATGAGCCGGCCGGCGATCATGAAGCGCCTGCTCCAAGGCATCGAGAACGAAGCTGGCATGCGCCGTCCTGCTGGCCCGCCAGCCGACGATCCGCCTGGCATAGGTGTCGATGACGAAGGCGACGTAGACGAACCCCGCCCAGGTCGCGACATAGGTGAAGTCCGACACCCACAGCATGTTCGGCGCCGGCGCGTAGAACCGGCGGTTGACGTGATCGAGTGGGCACGGCGCCGCTTTGTCGCTGATGGTCGTGCGCACCGGCTTGCCCCGGATCACTCCTGCCAAGCCCATCTCTCGCATCAACCGCGCGACAGTACAGCGGGCGACCGGAAAGCCTTCCCGCATCATCTGCCGCCAGACCTTGCGCACGCCGTAGACCGCGAAGTTCTCGGCGAACACGCGCGCGATCTCCGGCTTCAGGGCGACATCCCGCTGCGCCCGCGCCGATAGGCGTGTTGGATCCTGTCGCTGCGCGACGCGCTCGTGATAGGTGGATGGGGCGATCGGCAGAACGCGGCAGATCGGCTCGACCCCATAGGCATCGCGGTGATCGTCAATGAAGGCGATCATCGCCGGAACGGGCGGTCGAGCTCCGCCTGAGCAAAATACGCTGACGCCTTGCGCAGGATCTCGTTGGCCTGTCGCAGTTCGCGGACCTCGCGCTCCAACGCCTTCACCTTGTCGGCAACCTCTGTCGGGACGCCCGCCCGCTTGCCGCTGTCGACCTCGGCCTTCTTCACCCACTCATGAAGCGTCTGCGGAACGCAGCCGATCTTTCCCGCGATCGAAACCACCGCCGCCCAGCGAGAGGGATAATCGCGCTCGTGATCGACAACCATCCGCACCGCCCGCTCGCGGACCTCAGGCGCAAATTTGTTCGTCGTCTTGCTCATACAGGCTCCACCTTCTCAGGAGTTGGAGCCTCCGGCAAACCCGGCGCGGTTCAATAGGGCTTCGGCTCGCTGCCTTTGACCGATGCCCGTATGATTCCGCTCTCGAGATCGACGCTCGACCCGACAACGAGTCCGCGTCTCCAATAGTCCAGACCTGCGCTCACCATCCGTGGTGTTGCGATGGCGCGCGTCAGGACGGCATCGGTGATCTCCGGCAACATGGCGTGTTGCTAGATCAGCTCTCTACGGGATGCTATAGGGCTCGGCGGCGGAGCCAGCGGGACGGTCCCGGCCGGACTGAGCCGGAGAATACGGCGAGCCCCCTCCGCGATTTGGAAAATCGCCAAAAAGTCCAAGAGCCGCAGGACGTTATCTGAGGCCCTCGGATTTTAGATCGGTATAACGAGCGAGTTATACCGTAGGTGGTTGCGGGGACTGGATTTGGCCGAAACCGACATTCGTTGGTCGCGGTTATTTGATCTCCAAACCGTAACCACCGCATCGATCGATCGATGCTCTATGACGAGAGCTGGCCGGAACGGATCATTCTCGAATTAGATAATAGCCAGGCGGCGGGGCGCCAACGCGGGTCGCATCCCCGAGACTTCCCAATTGCCGACGGCCTGCTTTTGAGGAGCTGCGGCCGCCGTTCACTCGGACGGCCGCAGCTCATCCATGCCCTCATCGCCCGGCCGGTGCGGCGCGAATCGCACGGAGCGATCGGCCGATGACGGTCAGCACCGCGATTGAGAGGTGGCCTGGAGAAACTGCACAGCGGGGGTGAGTGGATTATCGGCCTGAAGGCGGCCAGAATGGCTGCGCACAGGAGGCATGATGAGCAAGCGACCGCGCGGACTCATAGTCCGTCATCCAAAGCGAAAGTGGCGTTGGCCGCGGTAAAGGGCGAGAAGACGCTGGCCGAGTTAGCACAGCAGTTCGACGTCCACCCCAAACCGCGTCACCATCATCAGCGCCGTGCTCGCTATGGCGATCGCGCCGGCGCTGCCGATGTCTGCGTGGCTTCAGGGCGGCAAGGAGGCGAGGACGCCGGTCACGGCCTCAACTACTGCGATGCCACCCGCGCCGCAGGAAACGACCCTCCTAACCCGGACCGGGCAAATCCGTAGCTGGCGACTGTCCGACGGATCGGCGGCAACGCTCACATCGGCAGCCGCGTCGCGGTCCACATCACGGAGACCCGAAGGTCGCTCCGGCTTCTCGCCGGGCGGGCGCGCTTCGACGTCGATCTCGAGGCCAATCGATCGGTCGCGGTCCGATTGCTGCGAGGCGTGGTCGACGTCGAGGCCGCCGACACGCGACCGCTGAAGGCCCGTCTGGCACTAGGTCAGCAGCTCCTCTTCTTCGCCGGGCCATGACCGCCCAGTCCCACCGCAACCGTCGACGAGCGCTGGCCGCAGGCCTTGCTGGACTGTGACGGCGAGCGCCTGTCAGAAGTCGCCGACGCGGCCAATCGTTACACGCGGCGGCGCATCGTCTTCGCGGATTCCAAAATAGCTGCCTTGCGGGTGTCCGGAAGTTTCCGGATCGACAGGACGGGTGTTTGGAGAGCCCAACATTTGACGTGAGGAAGGGCCGACTGACCTTATCCCGCTGGAACAAGACGCTGCGCGACGCGCTCGGTGTTCAGTCGCGGCTCTACGGCCGCATATGCAGGGACCTCACATGTCACTACTGGATATGATCGAAACATCGGCGACGCCGGGCGCACTTCAGCAGATCGGGGCCCGCGTCGGTCTGTCACCCGAACAGCTTCAAAGCGTGATCGCAAGCGTGGCACCCGCCCTTGCGCCGAAACTCGCCGAGCATGCCGACAATGGCGGCCTGGACGGCACGCCGACCGCATCCGCTCCCCCGCCCCCGGGAACGGAGGAAGCCGCAGAGCACGGCAATAGCGTGCTCGCATCCATTTTCGGTTCGAAGGACGTCAGCCGATCGGTCGCTGGCGACGCCAGCGCGCAGACCGGAATCGGCGTGGACAAGGTCAAGGCCGTGCTTCCCCAGCTCGCGTCGATCGCCGCGATCGCCTTCCTCACGCACCGCGCATCCGCCGAGGGCGGCGGCGGGCTCGGCGGATTGTTCGCGAGCGTCGAAAAGGGCTTCGGACTCCCCTGACAAAACCCACCCGTCGTTGGCGACACAACGACGATGACGATAAGACCACCGCGTTTGCGCGCTTCACATCGAAGGAACGAACATGAGCATCTTCGGCACGATCATGAACAAGATCTTTCATCACGGCCAGGCAGCGCCGGCGGCAGCGGCTGCGCCCGTCTCGCCGGCTGCGACGCCGGCTGCCGCACCCGCCGCGCTCGCTGCAGCCTCAGCTGCTGTTGCGCCGGCTCCGGCTCCGGCGGCCGCTCCCGTCGATGTGGAGGCCGTACTCACGCAGATCGCGTCCACGAAGGGAGAGAGCCTCGACTGGCAGAACTCCATCGTCGATCTGCTCAAGCTGCTCGACATGGACTCGAGCCTTGGCGCCCGAAAGGAACTGGCCGGCGAGCTCAACGTGCATGTCGGTGCGGACGGGACAGCGGAAGAGAACATTGCCCTCCACAAGGCGGTCATGCAGAAGCTCGCCGAGAATGGCGGGAAGGTCCCGGACAACCTGAAGGGCTGACCGGTATCCGGAAGGACCGCAGGGCGGGGTCGGCGGATCTGCCTGCCCCCGCCCTGCTTTCCGGATTGGCCGCCCCGAATGGCTACATTCACACTCATAATCGGCTTGCTCGCTCTCTGCCTGGCGCTGGCGCTCCTGGCCAAGCGGCTCCATTTGCCATTCGCGGTCGCGCTCGTCCTCGGCGGAATGACGGTCGCGTTCGTTCCCGGCCTGCGGCGAATCGAATTCGAGCCCGAGCTGGCCCTCGCGCTATTCCTGCCGCCTCTCCTGCAGCTCAGTGCATATCGCACCGACTGGCCGGCGTTCCGGACAAACCTGCGGCCGATCCTGCTGCTGGCCCTTGGTGCCGTGCTGTTCACGGCAATCGCGGTTGCTTTGATCGCGAAGTTGCTGATCCCCGATCTGCCGTGGGGCGCGGTCATCGCCTTGGGGGCCATCGTCGCGCCGCCCGACGCCGTCGCTGCGACCGCGGTGCTTCGCAGTCTCCGTCCGCCGAAATGGATAACGACCGTACTCGAGGGCGAAAGCCTCCTGAACGATGCCGCGGCACTGGTCCTATACCGGTTCGCCGTGGGTGCAACGCTGGCGGGCAGCTTCGACCTCGGACAGAGCGCCCTGACTTTCGTGCTTTCAGCGCTCGGCGGCGGGATGACCGGCTATGTCGTGGGACGATTGGCCATGCTGATCTTTGCCAGGCTCGACGAGACGGTGCACGACATCGCGTTGAGCGTGCTGGCCAGTTACGCCGCCTATTTTGCAGCGGAGGCGGTGCATGCTTCGGGAGTCCTCGGCGTCGTGGCCTGCGGATTCGTCCTGCGCGGCCAGCATCACGTCTTTACCGCGCAGACGCGCCTTGCGTCGGAGTCGGTCTGGGCGTTTCTCGAATTCGTGCTGACGAGCCTGGTGTTCATGCTGATCGGCATGCAGCTCCGCGGCATCGTCGGACGCCTGGGCCATTATCACCCGTGGCACCTCACGATCCTGGCGGCGTCGGTCTCGCTCACGCTGATCCTCGGGCGTTTCCTCTGGATCATGCCCGTTACGTGGATACCGCGGCTTCTCTCCCCTGCCCTGAAGGCCCGCGATCCCGCGCCGCCGGCGAACCATTTGATCGCGATCTCCTGGGCTGGCATGCGCGGTGTCGTCAGTCTCGCAGCAGCGCTCGCATTGCCCGTGCGCTTCCCCGGCCGCGACATCATCATCTTCCTCGCATTTTGCGCCATTCTGGCAACGTTGGTGCTTCAGGGTACGACACTCGGCCCACTGACCCGCCTTCTGGGCGTCACCGAGCCAGACACGGACGGCGTCGACCAGTCGCGAATGGCGATGCGACGTCACGTCTCGGAAGCGGCGCTTGCCTCCATGCAAGATCATCTCGATGATCCCGAGCGCGGCGAAATCGCGAAGGATCTTATCGCGGAATACCAGGACCGGACCGACCAGGCGGCACAGCTGGAAGATGGCTCCCCGACCGAGGCAGAGCGCCGGACGCGGGAGCTTCAGTTGCGCCTTTCCGCCGTAGAGGCGTCACGCGCCAGGATCGCAGGCAGCCAAAACGATTTCGACGAAGACGCAGCCCTTGGCCTCACGACGGAACTCGACCTCGAGGAAGAGCAAATCCGTCGCGAGCTCGGCGAACGATGATGCACCTGCGGTCGTCCGAGATAAACCTTGTGCCCTCGGTGGCCTTGTCGATGCACCGCCTCGCGACGACATCGAAGTGCCGAAGTGAGTTAGCCCCGCATCATCCGGTCCATTTTGCGGGACGGTACGGCTGTGCGTTGCCAGCGAGGCTAAACCTGACCTGCTGCCGCTGACGGAGAAATTCGGAACACCCGCCGCCTTCCCGGATTAGGCTTTCATGACGATTTTTCGAGGCGCTCCGTTTTCATGACCGACCCCAGCCTGGCGCAAGACATCATCGACAGCTCGACGGATTTCGCGATCATAACGCTCGATCCCGAAGGCCTCATCACGAGTTGGAATAGCGGCGCGGAACATGTCCTCGGCTGGTCGGCAGAGGAGGCGATCGGTCAGCATGGCCGCCTCTTCTTTACAAAGGAAGATCAGGCGGCGGGCTCGCCCGAGCACGAGATCCAGCGGGCGCGACGCGAAGGCCGCGCGCTGAACGAGCGAACACACATGCGCGCCGATGGCAGCCGCTTCTGGGGCTCGGGCTTGTTGATGCGGCGCAAGGGCTCACCCGGTTTCGTCAAGATCGTTCGAGACCGCACGCACGAGCGCGAGGCCGAACGGAGGCTGGCGAGTTTGATGGACGCGCTGCCAGGTTTCGTCTTCGAGGCTGATACCGATGGCCATTACGTCCAGACCAATGCGCGATATCAGGATTACACCGGCCGAGCCCATTCAGATCTGCTCGGCGATGGTTGGCTCGAGGTGGTGCATCCCGATCATCGCAGCCGGACCCACGACGCCTGGAAGGAATCGATCCGGACCGGCAGGTCTTTCGAGCAGACATTCCTGGTTGCAGCACACGACGGATCGTATCGCTGCTTTGCGTGCCGCGGCATTCCCGAAGCGGGCGATGACGGACGCGTCCTGCGCTGGATTGGCACCTGCATAGACGTCGAGAACGAGGCGAAGGCGCGCGCCATGCTGGAAGGGCTTAACCTGTCGCTCGAACATGCAGTGACCAACCGATCGGCCGCGCTCGAGGAATCCCATCGCGCACTCCAGTCCGAAGTAGAGGAACGTGAGCGCATCGAAGAGGCGCTGCGGCAGAGCCAGAAAATGGAAGCGATCGGTCAGCTGACCGGCGGCGTGGCGCACGACTTCAACAATTTGCTGACGGTGATCCTCGGCAGCGTCGATTTGCTGCGTCGCCCCAACCTGAGTGACGAAAAGCGCGAGCGCTACATGAGTTCGATCGCCGAGACTGCCGAACGAGCGGCCAAACTCACCAACCAGCTGCTCGCCTTCGCACGTCGCCAGCCCCTGAAGGCCGAGGCATTCGACGTCGTCAAACGCCTGGGGGAGACCGGGAACGTGCTGCAGACGGTGTCCGGGGCGCGGGTCACCATCGACCTGGATGTACGCTGCGAGTCCTGCCTGATCGAAGCCGACCCGGTCCAGTTCGATACGGCCATGCTGAACATGGCAGTGAATGCCCGCGATGCGATGGATGGTGAGGGCACGTTGACGATCACCGTCGAGGAGCGCGCTTGCGTCCCGCCGACCCGCGGCCATGGTGCAGTTGCCGGGCGGTTCGTGGCAGTGTCGGTGCGCGATACAGGTGCCGGCATAGCCCACGACGACCTTCCGCGAATCTTCGAACCCTTCTTCACCACCAAGGAAGTCGGGCGCGGCACCGGGCTCGGGCTGAGCCAGGTGTTCGGCTTCGCCAAACAATCGGGCGGCGAGATCGCGATCGACAGCGCGCCAGGACGGGGCGCCGTTTTCACGCTCTACCTGCCGCATGCGGAGGACAAGCAAAAAGCGTCCGCTGCGCCGGCCGAGACGACACCGACAGCCGTAACGGCTACAGGATCCGGCCAGGATGTGTTGCTGGTTGAAGACAATCAGCTCGTGGGCGAATTCGCGGCACAGCTGATCGGCGATCTCGGCTACACCGCCCTATGGGTGTCCAGCGCGCAGGAGGCGCTCGCGCTCGTCGAAGCAAATCCTGGCAAATTCGACATCGTGTTCACCGATGTGGTGATGCCGGGCATGTCCGGCATCGAGCTTGCGGAAGCGCTGCGAGAGAAATATCCGAAGTTGCCGGTGGTGCTGACCAGCGGATACAGCCACGTGCTGGCGGCTGAAGGAACGCATGGCTTCGACCTGCTGCAAAAGCCCTACACAGCGGACGGGCTCGCCCATGCGCTTCAAAAGGCCGCTCAATCGCGCAAATAGCAATCCGGATTACGAAACAGAACAAGGGATGGTTCGGATGACAGGCACGCCGTATGCGAGCGTAGATGGTTCCTCGCTGGCGGCGGGGAGCTGGGTGAGCGTATCGCGCGCTTCGATTGGGCAGCGACGAACCTCGGCCCGAGCGAACGATGGCCGGACGCGACGTGGGCGGTCCTTCGTTCGCCGACCCCTATCGTGACATTGTCGGCGAGGAAGGCGTCATGCTCTCGCACGACACTATCGGGCCGTTTGCGAGCGATCGACATCCTTCGATCCTTGGGCACCGGCGTTCTCGAGGATCGGTCCGAAGTCGCTACTTCAACGCAAACGTCTTGCAGAAGGTCTACCATGAGCATGGTATGCTCTCGTTCAAGGACCAGGAGCTGACGCACGTACGCCGCAGCATGCCGCGCAGGCGTCGGCTGACCTCGGATATCCTCCTGTCGTCGATGACGCGGATATGGTCCTGGGCGTGGTTTCCGTCGCCGCTGAGACGACGACCGCAGTCCTGGCAGATCGCCGCATGCGGGACGAGCGTCGCCGGCTGCTGCAAATGGTAGAAAACAGTCCGAGCTTCATTGCATCGCTCGAAACGCCCGAGCACCGGATCACGACGGTCAACCCGGCATTCCTGGAGGTGGTCGGTAAGCACGGCATATCGGGCGCACCGTTGCCGAAGCACCGCCAGGATCAGCGGAGCAGGGTTTTCTCAAGCTCCTCGATCGCGTACGCGAAAACGGCGACGCGTTTCGCGCCGATGGTGCGCTGTTCCGGGTCCAGCCGGAGTCCGGCGGCGAGGCGGTCGACCGCTATGTCGACTTCGTCTACCAGCCGCTTACCGATGACGACGGCACAGTCACCGGCATCTTTGCGTCAGGAGTCGATGTGACCGAGGAAACCCGAGCACAGGCGGCGATAGCTGCAAACGCCGAGCAGTTTCGCACCTTCGCGCAGTTGCTGCCCAATCATATCTGGACGGCACCGCCGGACGGACAGCTCGACTGGTTCAACGACGAGGCACTTGCGTACAGCGGTGCGCAGCAGGACGATCTGCGTGGCCATGGCTGGGCCACGCTCGTCCATCCGGACGACGCGGAACTGGCAACCGGGCAATGGGCGACGGCGCTGGCAAGCGGCAATGGCTATGAGACGGAATTCCGCATTCGACGCGAGGACGGCGCGTATCGCTGGCATCTCGTGCGCGCGCTCCCCATTCGCGACGACGACGGCAACATCCTGCGCTGGGTTGGCACCAACACCGACATCCACGAGCGAAAAGTGAGCCAGGATGAAAGTACGACCGACCGGGATCGGCTATGGACGATCTCACGCGACCTGATGTTGGTATGCACGTTCGATGCCGAGATCACGGCAGTCAATCCGACCGCCAAGCGGCTGCTCGGATGGGACGAGGCAGAGATGATAGGCCGAAAGCTCTCGGAGTTCATCCACCCGGACGACATCGACAGGACGGGACAGGAGGTTGCCAGCCTCGAGAATGGTGGGACGACGCTGGCGTTCGAAAATCGCTTTCGCACCAGGGCCGGCGAATATCGCCTGCTCGCCTGGAACGCCGTTCCCGATGCGGCGCGTATCCATGCCGTCGGCCGGGATATCACCGAACAGCGCGAACTCGCCAAAGACCGCGAGCGGGTCTGGAACCTGTCGCCGGTCTTGAAGATAGTGGCGGACAGTGACGGGCGTATCACCGACATCAATCCGACTTGGACCAGGGTACTCGGTTGGAGCCGATCGGAGACGATCGGCAAACGTAGCACCGACTTCCTGGTGGAGGATCAGGAGGATTGGACCGAGCGCCTACGTACCCTCTCGGAAAGCGCGCCCCACGTCGAACACCGTACGACGCTGCTTTCAAAGAATGGTCAGCAACGCCAGGTGCAGTGGACCATCGTCCCCGAGAACGGCACGTTCTACGGTTTTGGACGCGATGTGACAGCCGAAGCCGAGGCGGCAGTCGCGCTCGCCGAGGCGGAAGCGGCGCTGCGCCAATCGCAAAAGATGGAAGCGGTAGGCCAGCTCACCGGCGGCATCGCGCATGATTTCAACAATCTGCTGCAGGGCATCACCGGCAGCCTCGAGATTGTTCAGCGACGCGTCGCGCAGGGGAAGCTCGATGACCTCGATCGATTCATCGCCGGCGCGTCGACCGCAGCCAATCGCGCTGCGGCGCTGACCCATCGTCTGCTCGCTTTCTCCCGCCGTCAGCCGCTCGATCCCAAGCCGGTGCGCGCGAATCAGCTCGTTGCGTCGATGGAGGATTTGCTGCGGCGGACGATCGGCGAGCGGATCGAGCTCGAGCTCGTACTCGCTGGCGGTCTATGGGTGACCCGCTGCGATCCGAACCAGCTCGAAAGCGCAATCCTCAATCTGGTCATCAATGCCCGCGACGCTATGCCAGACGGCGGAAAGCTGACGATCGAGACATGCAACGCCCATCTCGACAGCGCTTACGCAGCACGGCAGCGGGGCGTGAAGCCCGGCCAATATGTCTGCGTCTGCGTAACGGACACGGGAACCGGCATGGACAAGGACACCATCGCCAAGGCCTTCGAGCCCTTCTTCACGACCAAGCCGATCGGCCAGGGCACGGGACTCGGTCTTTCCATGATCTACGGCTTTGCCCAGCAATCCGAAGGCTATGCGAAAATCTATTCGGAGGTCGGGAGCGGCACGACGTTCAAGCTGTACCTGCCGCGCTTCCAGGGCAAGTCCGAAGAGGAGGAAGCGCCGCCCGAGCTCACCGATGCCCACCAGGCCGACGCCGGCGAAGTGGTCCTCGTCGTGGAGGACGACACCGTCGTCCGAGGCCTGATCGTCGAGGAGTTGCGCGAACTTGGGTACGCCGCGATCGAGGCGGTCGATGGTCCCAAGGGGTTGGACATCCTGCGCTCCAAACGCCGCATCGACCTGCTCATCACCGACATTGGTTTGCCGGGGCTGAATGGACGTCAGGTTGCGGATGGCGCGCGCGCGGTCAGGCCAGGTCTCAAGATACTGTTCATGACCGGCTACGCCGAAAACGCAGCACTCGCCTCGGGCTTCCTCGAACCGGGTATGGAGATGATCACCAAGCCGTTCGCAATGGAGGCGCTCGCAACGCGGATTCGCAATATGCTCGGCAATTAGATTCTTCGTGCAGGGATCTGCTCCGCCCGTGGTTTACGGTAAGCGGTAACGACCGGCTCATACGGTCGTTCTGCGCGCCGGCAAGGGGGCGGAGGCTTGTCGCCACGCATTCCGCCTCGCCTGTGCCGCCGTCTCGTTTCCGGTTATCTGTCCTTTCGCTTACCCAGGCGAGGCCGGGTACGGCCATCGACGCAATCCGGAGACCGCCCATGAGAAAGCAGCTGCCGATCTTCGCCATCCTCATCGGAACCGCGCAGGCGCTCGCATCGCCCGCGATCACCGGCACCCCCGTGGACCGCTCGATGGGGATCTGGCGCAACCCGCAGGATAGCGTCCATGTTCGCTCGGATCACTGCGGCGCGAGCATGTGCGGGACTGTCATATGGGCTAACGACAAGGCCAGAATGGACGCACGCAAGGGCGGAACCGCCGACATTATCGGCCTTCAGCTCTTCCGGAATTTTCACAAGAACAGTCGAGGTGAGTGGCGCGGCGAGGTCTATGTGCCCGACATCGACAGGACATTTTCGGGAACGATCAAGGTCATAGACGACAATACATTGACCGGAACGGGCTGCCTCATCGGCCGCGTCGGCTGCCGAAGCCAGACATGGACCCGAATCGAGTAGTACCCTTCTCGGCGGATGCACCTCGCCGGTAGGCAAGTTGACGAAATCGCATCTGCTTCGACTTGAGTTCCGTTGAGGTGAAAGGCGCACTCGATAGCGAAAAAACGACGACATTCGAAGAATCGAGGGCGAAGCTGTACGGCGCAGTGAGAGGTGGCGGTGGATACCCGACACGATCGGGTGATCGAGCGCGATCGGAATGACGGTTCAAGTTCCGGATCCGCCGCACCCAGGTGCAGGACGAAACGTCTCTACGACGCGGCCGCCTTACCGACCGGTTTCTTCCGCAGCACAAATGCTTCGGACCAGGCGACGCGGCGTCAACCCTTTCGCAATGGTCCTCCCTTACGCTCGGCCGATGTTCGATCCCGCTTCGCCTTTCGATGCCGCTGCCGAACGCGAGCGAAGTGTCGCGCTCGCGAAGCTCGGCATATTCGACACGCCGCCGGACGCTGAGTTCGACGACATCGCGCGCCTGGCGGCCATGGTGCTTGGCGTCGAAAGTGCCGCGGTCACATTGATCGACGACAGTCGGCAGTGGTTCAAGGCGCGACACGGCATTCCCTTTGCCAAAACTCCGCGCGAGATATCATTCTGCATTCACGCAGCGGCTGCATCTGAGGTGCTCATCGTACCTGATGCATTGAACGACGAGCGGTTCAGCGCCAATCCGCTCGTGACATGCGTCGGGGGGATCCGCTTCTACGCAGGCTTTCCCCTTGTTCTCGCATCCGGACATTGCGCTGGAACCCTATGCGCATTCGACCCCGCGCCCCGTTTTGGTCTCACCGAGGCGCAGCGCGCTCTTCTGATCGATCTCGCGAAGATCGCCACACGTCTGCTGGAGAGCCACGCGGAACGGCGCATGGGACAGATTGCAGCCCGGGTGGTGCAGACGACCGCCGATGCCGTGCTGTGCGTCAACGACGAAGGTCGTATCACCTTCTGGTCGCGCGGCGCGGAAACGATGTTCGGCTATGGTGCCGACGTCATGCTCGGCCGCTCCTTCAGGAAGATCGTGCCGCAGCCGCCAGGCGACGATAGATCAGGAACCTCCGTTCTTTCCTTGTTCGAGGCGTTGGCCGGCAGTACCGTCGAGCTCGGTGCGGTCGGTGCAGACGGAGAGGAATTTCCCGTCGAACTGTCGCTTACCCGGTGGAGAGACGGGAAAACGGCCGGCGACTTTGCCGCCATCGTCCGCGATGTCAGCCAACGCCGGCAGTTGGAGCACGAACGAAGGCACGAACGAGAGTTCCTCGATGCGATTATCGCCAACCTGCCTGCCATGCTCTTCGTCAAGGATGCGATCACCCGCAAATATCTTCTGGTCAACCGGGCCGGGGAAGATCTCATCGGACTGACGGCAGACGAGCTCGTCGGGCATACCGACAAGGAGCTCTTCCCCGAATATGGCGATGCCTACGAACGTCGCGACACCGAAGCGTTCATCGCCGCGATCCCACGCAGCTTCGAAAGCATATTCGTTCGCGATGACGGGACAGCGGTTCATCTCCGCACCCGCAGGATCGTCGTGGATGGCCCTACCCGCAGCCGGCAGTACATCCTCGGCATGTCGGAAGACATGACGCACGTCCGCAAGGCCGAAGCCGAGATCATGCGGTTGGCGCATTTTGACACGGTCACCGGCCTGCTCAACCGCGGCAACTTCATGGACCGGCTCAAGCGGTTGATCGAAGCTGGCGTGCCGATCGTCCTCCTCGGCATCGACCTCGACCGCTTCAAGGCGGTCAATGACCAGTTCGGGCATCTGCTGGGAGACGAGGTGCTTGCCCAGGTCGGTGATCGCCTGCGAGCCCTGGTGGAGCCGAGCGACATCGTGGCACGGGTCGGAGGAGACGAATTCGCCGTCATCCTCATGACCAAAAACCCCGAACTTCGGGCCGGATCGGTAGCACAGGCCGTCGTTGCCAGCCTCGCCCACCCCTTCGTCACCGACCGCGCCACGGCTTATATCGGTGGTAGCGTCGGAATGGCGGCGGCCCCCGACGACGCCACCACGTTGCGCGAGCTTCGCCATTGCGTTGATCTGGCGCTGTATCGCGCCAAGGCGGAGGGCCGTGGCACGGTGTGCACCTTCAGCCGCGACATGGACGCGCAGGCACGTGACCGACAGGCACTCGAAGCCGACCTGCGCGCGGCGATGTCCGCCAACGAGATCAACCTCGTCTATCAGCCCATCCTCGCCGCCGAGAACGGCCAGATCTCCAGCGTGGAGGCGCTCGCACGCTGGGCACATCCAACGCGAGGTCAAATCGGGCCTGACGTGTTCATCCCTCTTGCAGAGGAATGCGGCTTCATCGGGCAACTGGGTGAACATCTGCTTCGCCGGGCATGCACGGATGCACTGACCTGGCCCGCCCACATCCGTGTTGCTGTGAACCTGTCGCCTCTCCAGATACAGGCGGGCAGGCTCTCCGCGACGATAGGAGAGATTCTGGATCAGACAGGTCTGGCGGCCGAGCGCCTTCAGCTCGAAGTGACGGAAGGCCTCGTTATACGCGACGTCGAGCGAACATTTATCGAGCTCGAGCGGCTGCGGTCCCTCGGAATCCAGATCCTCATGGATGACTTTGGCGTTGGCTACTCGTCCCTGAGCTATTTCGAGCGCTTCAGGTTCGACAAGGTCAAGATCGACAGGTCCTTCGTGTCCAACATCGCCTCTTCCCAATCGTCCAAAGCGATCATCAAAGCCGTGATCGGCCTGGGGCGTGATCTCGGGATGGGCATTGTCGCCGAAGGCGTCGAGACACACGAGCAGATGGAAGAACTCGTCCGTCTCGGATGCACCCATTTTCAGGGCTTCCTGTTCAGCAAACCGCTTGATGCCTCGATGATAGCGGCGTTCTCTCAGACCTTCCCGAAAGCGGCAGGACGCTCGAACGCCACGAGACGAGTGCGGCAGAGCGCCCGCTATCGCCTTGCCCACGCCGCCAACCATTGACGCGGACCGCAGTCTGTCCGCGCCTTCGTCTCGGCGGCACTTCATGAGGTTACCGCCCTCCATCGTGGGCGGCGCCAACTACGGTCGGCAGGACAGGATCTGTCGCCACGCTCATCGACAGCCTATGCTGGCTGGTGGGGCTTTGCCCAACGGAAGTATCGCTGCGAGCGGGGAGAGAGCTACGCCGAGTTTGCCTTTCAAGCCGAGTTTCTCGGCATTGCGCGCAGGCAAGAGACTGGCGGATGGCCGGGCGAGCGATCCATGCAGCGACACCGGCATTGCAACCTGGAAAAGGCGTCGATGGGCAGGCTGCCCCCTCAGCGTGAGCGAGAAGCGTTCCGTCGCCAAATCTAGCCAGCCCTGTCCCGCAGTGAAACCCTCGGGCGTGACAATCGCGAAATCCTCGACGTTCATTTTGCTCCCGGAACCCGCGAACGTCGCGCGCGCACAATCCAGCGACAGGGGATCGTTCTTCCGCCCGAAGGTTCCAACCGCGCGAAGAGCATCGCCGCCGAGCAGGAAGGCCGCCGGTCGAGGCAGCCGCCCGCCGGTTACTCGTATCGCGCCGCCCCCTGACGCCGCGGCGGCGGCGGAATGGACGGAGCGGCCGGCGCCTCGCATGTGAATCCGCAGATCCAGCAGACCGCCCATGCGCAATGATGCCGGCGTCGAAATCCGGCTCAGATCGATGGCATGAACGTCTGCCTTGACCTGAAGGATCGGGTTGGCTCGGCTGGCATCCAGTCGGACGTTGCCGGAGAGCGTGCCACCCTGCACGTTGGCGCTCAGCTTCGTGATAGCCAGCCTGCCGTGATCGAGCGCTATTTCCGCCTTCACTGCTTTCAGCGGAACGGCGTAGCCATCGACCGAACCGATTTGGATGCGCGACACAGAATCCACTGCCCGAAGCTGATCGACCGGAAAGGGTTCGTCCGACAGGATCCAGGGCCCTCGCGGCTTCACGAGCAATCGCCCGGACGTGCTGCGTGCGATGGCCCTCGGGGGCACCGGAGACAGCCATGCCTCCACGTCTTCCCGGCTCCAGTGGCTCGATCGTAAGTGCGCCGTCACCTTATGGCGTGGCGTAGTCTGATCGGAACGGATCCAGCCGGTGAAATCGCTCTTGCCCGTCCGTCCAGTCAGATCGCCGAAGCTCACCAGCGGGCCGTTCGCCTTCGCATGCGTGGTCAGCGAGAACGGTGCCGAGTTGGGCGTTTTCAGGTCGAACAGATAGGCAAGGTCGGCAAGGTTCGGGCCCCGGGACGCGATTGCGAGATCATAGCGGACAAGATCGAAGGGCTGGCCGCTCGTGCCCTTTGCATCGAGACTGAGCCGGCCGTCGGCCAGATGCGCGACGAATGGGTAGGGTCGCCTCACGGAGGCGCCGTGAAGGGGGCCACCACGCGCTGCAAGTTCGAACTCGCCTTCTCGCACCTGGCCTCTTCCCCGAAGTGCGAACGGTAGTGACGGGCGGCCGTCTTGAGAGAAGGTACCGGTAAAACGAACATCCCGGTTATTATCGGCGAAAGACAGTTCGCCGTCCTTGATCCTGAACGTACGGGTGCCAGCGAGCACCGCGAAGGGAGGCCGGCTCGGCGAGGTTCCGCGCATGGTCCAGTTATTGCGCCCATCGCGAAGGCGGATCAGACGAAGTCGAGGGTGCTCCAGGATCAGGGTGGGAATCCGCACCTCGCCCCAAAGCAGTGGACGTAACTCGAGATGGGCTTCGAGCGCGTCGACCTGCGCAAGCCTGCTGCCCAACGCCCATTTCGGCCCATAGATTGTGAGGTGGCGCACGGCGAACCAGGGGTCAGCAGACAGGAGGTGGGCGTCCAGCGAGTCGAATTGAACGACGTGCCCGAGTTTGTGCGACGCCCAGCCGGCGATCGGACGATCGAGCCAACCGCGATCGATCATCCATAAAAGCAGAAGGAAGCATATCGGCAGGGCTACAAGGATCGTTCCGACCAACCCGATCCCAAAACGGACAAGCCTTCTCCGCCTCGGCGCGAGGAAAGCCGGCGGGTTCACGAGGCTACGCAGACGTGGGTCATCTTCAACCAACGCGCGAGCCGCCCATTGAGGCCGCGCCTTTAAACGGAGACGATGATCAGCAAGGCAGACTGCCGGCCCTTGCAGCCGAGTTGCGATATGGTCAGCCCAGACGAGTCGCTCGCCGGGCTCGCCTTCGGTCTGTCCCCTGCCCTCCGGCGATATGATCTTCCGACGGGAGGGCGGGGCTTTCGTCCGCCGCCGACGGATCTCGCAACGGCCGGATCGCGACTCGCGGGTTCAACGTGAAGTCCGCGGCACTCATCGCGGCTCCGAAGAGATGGCCCTGTGCCTCAGCGCATTTATTGCGATTGAGGAACTCCCACGGCGTCAGCGTCTCGACACCTTCGGCGATCACATCGACGCCGAAGGCCTTGCCCAGATAGAGAATGGCTTTCACCACGGCGGCGTCCTCGGGATCGGTGGTGACGTCGCGGATGAAGGAGCGATCGATCTTGAGACGCGAGACAGAATAGCGCTTGAGAAGACTGAGCGAGGCAAAGCCGGTCCCATAGTCGTCGAACGCCAGCCCGACCCCGAGCTTGCGCAGTTCCTGAAGCAGCCGGAGGGTCTTCTTGTCGTTACGCAGGAGAATATTCTCGACGATCTCGAGCTCGAGTGCTTCCGGCGGCAGGCCGCACTCCGCAAGGGTCTGGCGCACCGCAGACAGGAGGCGCCCCGTGCTGAACTGCGCTTCGAACAGGTTCACGCCGATCCGGAAACCCGGGACCCACTTGCGCCATTCGGCGGCCTGCCGGCAGGCGGTCCGCAGCACCCACTCGCCGACGGCAATTGCGGAAGGCTTCTCGCTCAATACATCGATGAACGATGCCGGTGTCAGCAGACCCCTGTCAGGATGGTTCCAGCGGATGAGCGCCTCGGCACCGGTCAGCGCATTGGTCCCCGTCGCGACCTGGGGCTGGTAATAGAGCTCGAACTCATCGCGCTCGAATGCGAGACGCAACTGCTGCTCGAAAGCGCGGCGCGCGACCGCCACTTCACGGAACGTGGGCGTGAAGAACTCGACCCGCCCCCTTCCCGCAGCCTTCGCGCGGTAAAGAGCCAGATCCGCACCGCGTCGCCAACATCGTGACCGAACTGGTCGTTGATCTGCTTGAAGTTATCGAGATCGAACAGCAGTAGCGCTACCTCCGATTGCCGTTGCGCGGCCGATGCTATGGCCTCTCCCAATCCCATGTAGAATGCGGCCCGATTGGACACCCCGGTCGTCGGGGTGCACCACCGCCAGGAAGCTGCCACCCCGGAGCCGATCGAAGCTCAGGCCGGTAAGCTCCAGACCACGTTCATCGACTTCGAGGAGGCCGCCGATCGCATCGGCCGTCCAGGCAATGAGCGGGCTGAGCGCAATGGTATAGCGGTAGCGCTCTTCATTCTGCGCCAGCAGGGCAAGGGATCGCGGATCGGCATCCCGGCCGTCTCAATCCCGCTCGCCTCGGCCGAGGACGGCGGGAATGGCAGACAATCCTGTCGGATCCCCACCGCCGGGCGGGGGTCGGTGGGATCCCGGCCTTCGGTATCAAGTGACATGTCCATGCCAACGTTGCCTCCTGCCTGCCGCTGGGTCTGACGCCCGAATCGACGAAGATTGGCGTGCAATCGATTAATAAAACGTCATGACTACGCACGCGACTGCGTTTCTGCCAAGCTCTTGGGTAATAGCGATCTGAACCGGCGACTCGCCCATTCGACAGCACACTTGGCGCAACAAACATATCTTGTTCTGGCCACGATTTTTTACAACGGACTTCTCGAAGGCATCACTGCAGTTCGAAAGAGGCGCTGATCGTGTTTCAGACGCCCCTCTCCATCCGTTGATATTCTTCTCGGATGAGAATCTCGATTTCCTTCGCTTGCATATGGACGTCGCTCTTCCTCGGATCGACACTCGCCAACTTAGATCTCCCGCTTGCGGCTTGTTTGCGAAGATAGATCTAAAAAGCGCGGCGATCCTGGCGGACACGTCATCCCGGCCCCTCATCCGCTGTTTGCGTTTGCGAGAGCCTGCGGGTCAGGAGGCTTCCTGGTTTGGCAAACATTTCCTGGCGGAGGACAGCAGCCTGAGCGGAACGAATACGGGATTATTGCAATGCAACACAGAGCAGCACTTGTCGCACCGCTATTAGAGTTTAGTCGCATTGATGTTTAAAACGCCAAGTAGGTTGGATTTTTCGGTTGCATTTCAGCTAGTAACGCCATTTTAATTCCTTCTGGTAACATTCCGTAAACCATTCCGGCGCAGCTTTCCTACGAGTCAAAGAGGCTCAACAGGGTGATATTGCTTCGCGGCCCACAAGACGTTCGCCAAGGCAGCGAAGTATCCACTCTCAACGGGAGAGTTGATATGGTTTTGGTCACTCAAGGGCACAGCACTGACTTCATCGCCGAATCTTGCGCAGGGAGTGCCGCCAACAGAGCGCATGCTACCAAGCGCAGCATATCCGCCATCGCCATCCTGATGGCCACGGCCTGTCTCGCCTCCCAGGCCCATGCCCAGGCGGCGACAACGCCCAATCTGGTTAGCGCCTGCTCGGGCGTAAGCCTGCCGAGATCGGCGGTAACGGGCATCATTACGCCCGTGATCAATGGCATTGTCGATCCGATCCAGACCGCGGTGAATCCACTCCTCGGTGTTCTCGGTCTCAACATCAACACGACGACATTACTGGATGGCGCGGCTGCCGGGGATCCAATCACGCTTCAGGTCCTCAATGCCAACGGCACGGTCGTCGGTCCGGACGACCGCTGCGACCTCCAAGCCGACAGCCTGGGCCTTAATACGGAGGGCGGCATTGCCATCGGCGGCAACCGCATCACCGGCCTCGGCACCAATGGGCAGCAGGCGAGCGCTGGCGAGGCCAACTCGATTGCCTTCGGCAATGCGGCCGCAACAGCTGCCACCTCGGCCAATTCGATTGCATTCGGTTCAGGCGCAAGCGTCGGTGAGAATGCGGCCGACGCAACGGCATTGGGTACAGGCGCACAGGTGACAGCCGCTAACAGCGTTGCGCTGGGTTCCAACAGCGTCGCTAATCGCGGGGCATCTCCGACCTACACGGCAACCGGCCTCGCCACGCCGCAGACGTCGTTCGGAGAGGTCTCGGTCGGCGCGGCTGGTGCGGAGCGCCAGATCACCAACGTCGCGGCAGGTTCGGCGCCGACGGATGCCGTGAACGTCGCGCAACTCGACGGCGTAGCCGCACAGGTAGGCGACGTAGCGGATACTGCCGTCTTTTATGACAGCGCGGCAAAGAACAACGTGACATTGGCCGGTGCCGGCGGAACGACGATCACCAATGTCGCGCCCGGCGCCCTCGCCGCCACCTCTACGGATGCCGTGAACGGAAGCCAGTTGTTCGCGACCAATGGCAACGTCACCAACAACATGAACGCGATCACCAACCTGACCAGCAATATCCAGAACGGCTCGGTCGGCACTGTCCGCTATTCGAACTCCGCAACGCCGACGGTGCCCAATGGTGGCACGCCCACCAACGACCTCACGCTCGTTGGCGCGACCGCAGCTCCGGTCGGTCTCCACGACGTCCGCGACGGGACCGTGGCTGCAGGCTCGACCGACGCGGTCAACGGTGGCCAGCTCTATACGCTGAGCAGCCAGGTCGGCACGCTCGGTGGCCTTGCCGTCCAGTATGACGACGCGACCCGCACCCGGGTGACGCTTGGCGGAGCAGGCGCAGCACCGGTCGCGTTGGGTAACGTGGCAGCGGGAACGCTAGCAGCCGGCTCGACGGACGCGGTCAATGGCGGACAGCTGGTCGCGCTCGGTAACGGCGTCGCAGGTGCAATCGGTGGTGGCACCGCCTATGATCCGACCACCAACAGCCTGACGACCAGTCTGACCTATGGCGGTGCAACCTACGGCAGCGTCCAGGCCGCCTTCAATGCGGTCGATGGCGCGGTCAACGGCGGTGCCGGTATCCGCTACTTCCATGTTCAGTCGACGCTCGGCGACTCGGTGGTCTCGGCAGACAACAGCATGGCGATCGGACCGGAAGCCAACGCATCTGCCGCCAACAGCGTGGCACTCGGTACCGGCTCCACGGCAGCGCGCGGTGCGAATGTCGGTTATACCGCCGTTGGTCTTGCCGCCCCGCAGACGTCGGCGGGCGAGCTCTCGGTCGGAGCCGCGGGCGAGGAACGCCAGATCACCAACGTCGCCGCCGGGTCCGCACCGACGGATGCGGTGAACGTCGCCCAGCTGACCGGTGTCGCCGATCAGGTGGCAGCGCTTGGATCGACGGCCGTCCAGTACGACGGCACCGACAAGTCGACGGTCACGCTGGGAGGCGCCGGCGGTACGACCGTCACCAACGTCAAGGCGGGAACGGTCTCGGCCACCTCGACCGACGCGGTCAACGGATCGCAGCTCTATGCGACGAACGTCAACGTCGCCAACAATACGACGGCGATCACCAACCTCTCCAACAGCGTCGCCAACGGCAGCGCCGGTCCGGTCCAATATTCGAACCCAGACGATCCGACGACGCCGAATGGTGGCACGCGTACCAACGATCTGACACTGGTTGGTGCTGCCGCAGGCTCCGTCGGTCTCCACAATGTCGGCAACGGCTCGATCTCGGCGGGGTCGACCGATGCGGTCAACGGCGGCCAGGTTTATGCCCTTGCGCTGACCGCGGTGAATGCGGTCTCCTACGACACGGACGCCAATGGCAATCGTACCAATACGGTCACCCTTGCCGGCGGCAATCTGGCAGCGCCCGTAACCATTGCCAACGTCGCCGACGGTACGGTTGCAGCTGGATCGACCGAGGCGGTGAACGGCGGACAGCTTTACACTACGAACCAGGCGGTAACGACGGCCCAGACGACGGCGAACACCGCGCTCGCGCTTGGCCAGAATTCCGTCCAGTACGACAATGCCAGCCATACCGATGTGACGCTCGGCAGTACGGGTGGTGATGATACGCCGAGCGCTCCCGTCGCGGTGCACAATGTCGCTGCCGGCACCTCGCCGACCGATGCGGTCAACCTCGCCCAGCTCAACAGCGGGATCAACAGCGCGGTGACACAGGCCAATAGCTACACCGACCAACGCTTCGCAGCGATCAACTACGATCTGCGAAAGGTGCGCCGCGACAGCTATGCCGGCACCGCAGGCGCGCTTGCGGCGGCAGGCCTGCCGCAGGCCTATGAGGCGGGCAAAGGCATGGTCGCGATGGCGGGCGGCACGTATCAGGGCCAGTCCGCTTTCGCACTCGGCCTGTCGAAAGCAATGAACGACAGCCACACGGTGGTGAAACTCAGCGCCACCTACGACACCCAGGGCCGCGCCGGTGGCGCGGCTGGCGTCGGCTACCAGTTCTGACGCTGATGTGGGGCGGCGGGATTTGCCTTCTCGCCGCCCTGCCCGCCCGCCAGTCGGCAGTACGCTTTTCCCGTTCGTGCATTGATGCTGCGAAATGAATGACAGGTCACCGAGGGGCTACTCGAACCGTCGCGGTCTGGATGTGCCGCCGATAAGGGGGTTCGGACCGTGCTGGAGATCTTTCAAACGAAGTTCCGACCGCGCGAAACGCGAAGACCGGTGCACATCCCATCGCGGATGCGGTCTGGCGCCGAATGGATGGACGCGTGTATCCGCAACGTCTCGTCGCGCGGTCTTCTCCTCGAATCCGAAAACCCACCGGCACCAGGCACCTACGTGGATCTACGGCGCGGATCGCAGATCGTTATCGGACGCGTGGTGTGGCGAAAGGATCGCCTGTTCGGAGTCCGGGCTCAGGATCGCATCGAGATCGACGCGCTGCTCAACGAACCGAGGCTTGCCCGACCGGCGGCCAAACCGGAAACCACCGCGAATCCCGAACGCAGGAGCAAATCTCGCGCCGACACGGACCGGGATGTCGCGCGACAACTGGAACGCAGCCGACAGCTGTCGTCCGCGATCCAGTTCGCCTTCATCGCTGTGGCTGGCATCTCGGCATCCGCCATCATCGCGGCAGAAGCCTACAAGGTGCTGATACAGCCCATCACCAAAATAGATGCCGCGCTATCGTCGAATGGGTGAGAGACGAGTTTCCGGCCCAACCTTTTGTGCCAGCGCAGCACTGGCTGGCCGCAGCGCAGCAACCGGACCGAAATTCGTACGCCCCGACTAATTTTTGATTTGTTAAGCTCGCCAAGGTGTGGGCGTTCGACTTCCAGCTAAACTGGACGATCGCAGCGGAGGGATGGGGCGGTAAGCGCCGGCCTGAGGGCGGTCGCAGCGCCGAGCAAGCGTCATCACCTATCTGCCTCAATGCTTCCTCTCATCCGGATTGTAAATTCATCCCCCTGCAAGGAAGCGGGCGTATGAGGCGCCCCCTGTAAGAGGTAATAACTGAACCATGTATCACGAACGCCTCGGCATAGCTGCTGACGCCGACACCGGCTTCGCTGAGAACCTCGAGCGGCATGGGGGTTCGCTCAGGTCCTATGCACGGCGTTTGGCTGGAAACGCCGCTGATGCAGATGACCTTGTCCAGGAGACGATGTTGCGATGCTGGTCGGCTCGGCTCCGTTTTCAAACCGACAGCAACTTCGGTGCCTGGAGCCGGGTAATCATGCGCAACAGCTTCCTGTCGAGCCATCGGCGGGACCGGTTCCACGCCGATCTGCCGGATGAGGCCTTCGATCGAATGCCAGGCGCCGACGGCGTTCAGGATTTCGCGCTTGAGCTGCGCGACGTTCAGTGGGCTCTCGACCAGTTAAGCCCCGATCAACGTGATGCGGTGATACTCGCCGCCAAGGGTGTGTCGATCGATGAAGCCGCGACGGAGCTCGCGATCCCGGAAGGGACATTCAAAAGTCGTGTTGCCAGGGGGCGTGAGAAGCTCCGAAAGCTGATCGACGATCCCAATGCACGACCTTACCGAGCGCCGAAGGTAACGGCGACACCGACCCGGAAGCCCCGGAGCTGGAAAGGCGTAATGATCGGATAATCTCTCCCCTCACATGGTGGCCGACATAGCTATCGTTTTCGAAACTTTCGCCAGCCGCGGTTAACCCAGGCCCCCTTTTCGAAAGCCGGCCGATCGCGGACCACCAATCTAATAAGCACGTGTCCTACCGAACGATCGCGTAAGAAACGCTCTCAACTGAAAGGAGAGGTCATTGCCTCTGTGGCCGCGAATGGCGACTTTGTGCATTTCCTCGTTCCGGAAGACGTTACGCCGCGGCGTTGATCCGGATGCGGCATGAGATCCGCTTCTGCTTCTGCCGCGCATCGATCCGACATTGTTCGATCGCCTTCCGGTTGTCCCTCAAGATCGTGGCGGCATTTTCCAACCCGGCCCATGCGGGCGGACTGCCGACCTCCATAAGCTGCGTTCCCGCCTGCCACATGGAAGGCGCGCTCATCGCCCGCGCTGCCATGCGCTCGGGAAGATGCCAGCTTTCGGGCATGCTCCGCGAGATCACGCCGGGCAGCACGGACCAAAGCAACATCCCGGCGACCAGGCTGCCGCCACAGCCCCAGACCAGCCGCCGTCGTTGTTCCCGGATCGTCGCCGCCGTGCCGACGAGCGCCTCCATGTTTCGCGCGGCCCGATCGATCCGATCTCTCGCCTGTGCGATCTTCGCGCTATCGGCCTTCCGCGCCGTCTCACCGGCAGCGACAATCCGCGACGACATAGCTTCGGGCGAGAGCCCCAGCGCGGGGTGGCGAGTTATGTCCTCGACGGCTTTGCGCATCTTTTCGAGACTGACGCTGATCTCGCCGAGCGTCGTGCTCTGATCGTTTGCGGCGACCAGCTTGTGGACCTCGCCCACCTCGCTTTCCAGGCGCGAGAAAGCCGCCGTCGCCGGATCGACCTGACTGTCCTGATGCCGTGCGTTCTCCATGGTCCTTCCTCCTACAAACCTATCCCGCGCCCCCGGCCCAGTCCGATACCCACGCTGCTCGCGAGATCGTGCGACAGCCGGCGACCGGTCTCGATCTCGATCCCGAGTGCCTGCCGGCGATTGCGCAGGATCGACTCCACCTGCGGGTCGCGCTCGAGGCTCCTGGCCATCGCGCCCATGCGGTCGCGGGTGTGGCGCATCGCATCGTTGTCACCCCTGGTGTAATCGGCGTGGCGCTGCCGATCGAGCTTGCGCCAGGTCTCGACAAAGCGGTCGGCGCGGCGTTCGGGATCGGCGCGGATCTCGGCTTCCAGGCGCATCGCCTGAAGCGCGCGCTGCACGCGGCCAGTAGCCGCCTCCTGGACCAGCGCCGGATCGCGGACGTAGGCCTGCTCGATGTCCCGGACAGCATGCTTGCCTACGACGCCCAGCGCTTCGCGGGCTTTGCCGAATTCGACCTGCTGGTGTGGAAGCACCGGGAGCCCCTGGTCTTCCATCTTCCACATGGCGGAGACAGCACGGGCATGACGCTCGATAACGACCCGCCGCCCCCTCTCCGCCTCTGCTTCCGCCGCCCGCACCGGATCGATGGCGGGAACGGCCGGCCGGAAGTTGGCGAAGATCCCGCGCGTCTGCTCGGGCGGCTGGTTGCTCCGCTCGATGTCCGCAGGGCGAGACTGATCGATATTGGGCAGGCGCAAGCCGTCGAACAAGCCACGGACCTTCTCAGGCGCATTACGCACGATCTCGGCCACACGCTCGCGGATCGTGATCCCGCGCCGTTCGGCAAATTGCTCGGCTGGACCGGCGCGATCATAGTCGCTCGCCATGTCCTTGGCGCGATCGCGTGACAGCGTACGGGCCAGCCGCCCCTGATCGGCGAAGTCGTCACGGCCATAATGAAGCTCGACCCCGTCGCGATGGCGAGACAGCGCGACGTAGGCGCCATGGCTATCCAAACCCGGCGTCGCCAGCACGTGCACCCGATCGACAGTCATGCCCTGCGCCTTGTGGATGGTGGCGGCATAGCCATGATCGATCTCGGCATAATCCTTGATGTCGAACGACACGGAGCGGCCATCATCGGTTCGCACAGCCATGTGCCCCTCACTGACCTTTTCGATCGTGCCGAGCGTGCCGTTCTTCACCTCCAGGCTGCGCTCGTTGCGCAGGAACATGATCCGGTCGCCGGAGGCAAAATGCCGCTCGCCGCGCTCGACCTTGACCGCGACCTCGTCGCCCAGCTCTCCGGCATCGCGAAGCCGGCTCCGCACCGCCTCGTTGAGGTCGCGGACCTCGGCATTGGTGTGGGTGAGAATGATGCGGCTGTCGCCCGGATGCGCCTGCCGTTCGCGATCCCAGCGCTCGACCAGATCATCGCGCGCCTGCTCGCGCGTCTCGGCGGCGTGGACGGCGCCACGCTCGGCATAGGCGCCGATCGCTTCGCCCGTACGACCGGTGGCGAGATGACGGGTGGCATCACGCTGCCAATCGACACGTTGGCGTCGAACATCGGTGATCTCGACACCGCCGTGTCGCTCATGGATTGCGCGGAAGGCCGCACCCGCCTCGATCGACTGCAACTGTTGCGGATCGCCGACGAGCACGACCTTGGCACCGACATCGGCGGCATGGGACAGCACGCGCTCCATCTGGCGCGTGCCGACCATGCCGGCTTCGTCGATCACCAGCACGTCATGCGCGGTCAGCAGGCCTCTGCCCTGCGCCCAGCCATGTTCGAGGCTGGCAATGGTACGTGATACGATGCCGGAGCCGTTCTCCAGATTCTCGGCTGCAATGCCGGACAAGGCGGCGCCGCGCACCTCGAAGCCGGCATGCTCCCAGGCGTCGCGAGCGACGCCGAGCATCGCGCTCTTGCCAGTGCCGGCATAACCGACGACGACACCCAGACCGTCGGCATCAATGACATGCTCGAACGCCGCACGCTGCTCGCCCGAAAGCAGCAGATCACGCTCCGCCGCACGGGCCAGCGCGGCGGAGCGGTCGGCATCCGACACACGATGCCGCTTGTGCTCCGCCATCAACGCGGCGGCGCGCTGAAGCCGCTGCTCGGCTTCGATCATCTCACGCGACGTGCAGCGGTCCTCGCCCTTTCCGTCCCGGCCGAGCTCAACCAGTTCGGGAGAGCGGCGCACCGCGCTCATCGCCGCGTCATACTGCTCCTTGCCGTCACTATGCCTGTGGACGAACACGGCGATGTCGCGGGTGGTGAAGGTGGCCTGGCCATGCGTGATCGCGTCGAGTGCGACACGCGGATTGTCGATGATGCGCTCGCCATTGCGGCGGGCGATCTCGGCATGCTCCTCGATCCGTTCGGATTCGAGGCCACGTTCGGCCTTGCGTGACGCGGCGGGACCAATTTTGTGCTGAGGCTCGAGCTCGATGCCTTGCGCTTCCAGAGAGCGATGATCGACCCGCGCGTCGATATCGAGCTCGGCCAGTCGCGTGTTGACATGATCGGCCCAGCGTTCGCGCCACAGCTCGACATTTTCGGTACGGTTCCAGTCGCGGACCTTCTGCCCGAAGCCATCCTCGCCCACCTCGCGCATCGTCAGCATGACATGGGCGTGTGGTTTGGGATTGCCGTCGGCACCGACATCCCAATGCACGTTGAGGTCGGCGATCATGCCGCGGTCGACGAATTCGGAGCGGACGAAGTCGCGGGCGAGCGCGATGCCGTCGGTCTGGTTCATCTCGCGCGGGATGGCGAACTCGACCTCGCGCGACAGCTGGGCATCCTTGCGCTTCTCGAACGCCTCGACGTCGTTCCACAGCTTTTCGCGGTCGGCATAGTGCTCGGGCGCGCCGTCCGGCAGCAGCACCTCCGAGTGGACGACGCCGGCCTTGTTCGAGAAGTCATGGTTGCGGTCGAGGCGCTGGTCGTGCAGCCGCGAGGCGGAGCGATAGGCGGCCGCCGCGACAGCGCTGCGGCCGGCTGCACGGCTGATGACTTTGACGCTGAAGTGGTAGATCGCCATGACGGCAATCCACCTACACCTCAGAAGCGACGTCGGCACGACGTATAAGCGCGCCCTCAAATGATTTCATCAATTTCGGGACCGGTTCGTCCTATACTGTCCCACTCCATTTACGCTGATCGAGGCACTCAATAAATAGACTATCCTCTCGGCCGCTATGGAGGATGATCGATGCGAAAAATTCGCGACTACGACTCCGAGCTGAAGGCACTCGACGACAAAGCCCGGCGACTCAAACATCGTCGGATCATCCAACTCGGCGAGCTGGTGATCGCCTGTGGCGCGGGTGCCTTGTCGCCCGAACAACTCGCCGGTGCGCTACTCGGCCTGAAAGATGCGGACGCGAAGACGGCGGAGGTCTGGCGCCAGCGGGGCGCGGCCCATTTTCAGCGCGCGTCCCGCCAGCCAGCTGACAACGATGATCGCGTGCCAGACGGCATGCGCGCGCTCGACGGCAGCGCGCCGCAGAATTGAGGGGCAGCGTGCGTGCGACGACAGGCGGGAATGGGTGATGCAGCGTCGCGCCCGCACCCGGCAGCTGATCGAACTGGGCGGGCTCGTCGCCAAGGCTGAACTGGTCGAACTGACGGGCGACGATCGCGCGCTGCTCTATGGCGCATTGCTCGATATCGCGGCGCGCCTGCGTAGCAAGGATCGAGATGCAGCGATGCTGCTGTGGCGGCGGCGAGGCGGCCGGGCGTTCGAAGCAGATGCGCCAAAGCGATCATAGACCAAGACGCCGATCGAACCGCCGCATTCGCCATCGCATCCAAGCCGAGCGCCAAGGAATGAGATGGCGGCGAAAATCTCCGATCCGCGAGATACGGCCGTCGACCGCCCAATGCACAGCGTAAATGGCATCCGCCATCCGTAGCGTCACCTCGTCGACGCCGATCCCGCATCGCCAGCCAACGTCCTCGTACGGAAGATCGTCGAGCCGATGGATCAGGAAGACGGCGCGGGTGAGCCGCGGCAAGGTATCAAGTGCCGCGACGATCCGAGCGAGCGTCTCCGGCTCGACGGGAGGAGGCTCCACATCATGCGAATTTCGCTCATCGGAGACTGTCATTTCCTTGCCTCCTCCGACCCAGCGTCCGCGCGATCGTAGAGGACGACGCCATCGTCATATTGATCGGTGAGGAAGCGATTGCCCGCAGCACGCAAGCGATCGATTTCGTCGAGCGTGAACACGGAAAGCACGACGGTAGCTCGACCACGCAGGCTCGACGCAACCACGCGGCGGGCAAGGCCCCAATGGCGGTTTCGGCCTCTGTACTCGGGATGGTCGACGAAGGCCCACAGATCATAAGCGTTGATCTCGCCGGTCTCGCGGTCCGGCTTGCTTCCCGGTTGCGCAAACGGGCCGACCAGCATGATCCGGTGCAGGGTGCCGCATTTCGGCGCGCGTGGTCGGCGGTCGATGAAATGGGCACGGAGCAAGCGCACGGCTCGCTCGATCTCGACCTGCTTGCGTCGGACAAGATGGCCGATGCGCGCCATGGTCCGGTGCCGCTCGGTCAACGCTGCGAGCGTCGGTGCCGCCGCTTCGCTCATGACGGCCTACCACAGCGAGCAATGCGCCGGGCGATCCACCGCACGTCGGCGAGGATCGAGACGATGACATGGTCGTCGCCGTCTCCTTCGTCGCGGACCAGTTCGAGCTTGCGGATGATGGCGGCAAGGTCCGGTGCCGGCGTGTGCAGCAGTTCCATCACCGCTTCGTGCCGCGCGGCTCCGAGACGCTGCTCGTCGATGATCGCGATATCGAGACCGGTCGATCGATGGAGTGCCTCGTCGTCCTCGTTAGACAGACCGCTGCCGCGCTCGGCGCGGATCGCATAATAGGCCCGTTCCGCATCTCGAAAGGCCATGGAGGCCGGCAGGAATGCCGCTTCGGCAGCATCGAACCGCATCAGCGCTTCGGTCCAGACGGCTTTCCCTGTTCCGCGTCCTGTCAGCGGGTCATCGCGCTTGGCATGGTATAGCGTGATCGAGCAATTCAGCCTGCCACAGACATACTCGTCGCCTTTTCGCTTCCCTGCCTTGAAGCCTGCGTCCGAGTTGAGCGACAGGCTTACCGTGCAACGGCCGCCCAGTTCACGCGCGATGCGTACTTCGGTCGCCTGCCACAGTCGCTTGTGGGTCAAAAGCCGATCGCTGATGATGATCCAAAAATCATAGGCCGGAACAGCGATGGCCTCCCCCTCCCCACTCCACAGTCGACGGGCGTAGGGACCGACCAGCATGATCCGGGTAATTCGGGGTTTCGGGTGCAGCACACCCGCACCGTCGAAGCCTTCCCGAATGATCCGCGTGATCCGCTCGATATCCTCTCGCTTGCTCCGATCCAGATGACCGACGCGCGCCATCACCAGTCCGGAACTGTAGATCTCGTCGTAAAGGATCTGCGGCTCGATCATCGCCGCCCCCTCTCGAAAGAGCGCGTCCGGCTGAGCATTTCAGACTCAGGTCTGGTTCGCGTAGCGCCAAGACTCCAAAGCACCCCACCAGTAGCCGCGCGCATGGGGTTGGCCCGGCGCTCGCCGGCCAATAGAGTTTTCATAGCCGAGTCACCTCTCAGAAGGTGGTTGCGGTCAGACCGGGGGGAAGGAGCCTAACCCTTCCCCTTGGTCGCATCACTGATATCAGTGCTATCTATTGTTCGTCAATGCCGGTCTGATATGGCTGACATCAGTTATGTCAGTGGAATTGAAATCCGTCCGCTTCATTTTCTCTGCCGAGCCTAGCTTGCTCGCGCGGGTGGACAATTGGCGTCGGAAGCAGGCGGATTTACCGTCTCGCGCAGAGGCCGTCCGGCGCCTGCTGGATGGCGCACTGAAAGACGAATAGCGACCGGCCTTAGCGCGGGTTCCGATGACCGGACCTGGCCGATTGCTGGCTGACTGCTCTTGCCAGGGCGATTCAGGATAGCGGCCGTTCGCGCCTTCGCTGGCGATGTGCTTCGCGACAGTGCCAATGATGCCTGCCGCTGACGTGATGACCCACTTCCTGCCGCTCGCCGGCCAATTGCGGTTCCTCGACTTCGACCATTCATTCATGAACGGAGCCAGCTTTTTGCAACGCGACCGCCTGGTGGCTTGATGCTCCACCCCGTCGTACGTGCGGGACGCGGGGCTCCGGATCGACCGTCTTTTGCTGAGCGGTAATGTTTCCGGGCATCGATCTGATTGGAGGAGACGAGGATCGGAGCGGCAAACAGTCGGAAGGAGTTCGGGCAAAATTCAGGATGCACACCGCGCCGGACAACGCTACGAAGTCGTCGTCCCCATCTTTCCGGATTTTCCTTGGCCACAGTACCGGCAGAACTGCTGCAAAGTCTGTCCGCCCCCGGCGGCGGACAGGTCGCGCTCGTGATCGGTGCCGGCTGTTCGAGGGGCGCCCCGACAAGTATCCCGCTCGCCGGAGAGCTGTCGCGGGATGTCGAGCACCAACTGGTGCTGAACGGCCGCCTTCAGGCGAACCAATGCCAAGATCCCAGTGATTTGGCTGCATTGGCCACGCTCGTCTTCCAGCTGTGCGGCAACAGCCAAGCCGAACTGGTCCAATGCTTCCCGATTACCCGAATGCGGCTTGCCAAGCCCAATCCCGGTTACAAGCTGCTGGTGGCACTGATGGCCGAAGGCGCCATCAGCCACGTCCTGTCACTGAACTTCGATCTCGCAGTCCAGAACGCCGCTGCCGAACTCGGTGTGGCGATCGCAACAGTGGCAACTGTGAACGAGCCGGTGCCCATCCGTGCGGCGCTGGTTCAACTTCACGGGAACGCGAACAGCGCCCCCGACCAGCTCGTCCTCCGGACGGAGGTCATGGACGGCGAGTGGATCGGTCAATGGCATCAAGTCGTAGCCCAGCAAGTCCTGGCGGCGCCGACCGTCCTCTTCGCCGGCCTCGGATCGGCGGCTCCCGTCCTCACGGCGACGATGGCGATGATCCAAGGCGCTCTCGGAGGTAACAAGGCTCTCTACCAAGCAGACGTCGTCCCCTTCGCCCAGAGCGGCTTCGCGGCTCAACTCGGCATAGCCGCACAGCGCTACATCCAGGGATCCTGGGACGCCGTGGTCACGAGGCTTGCGGAGCGCATCGCCGCCCGCCAGGTCGACGCGCTTTCGTATAACGGCCACGCCCTCCTGTCGGAGAACGATCACAACGAGGATGACCTCCAGCGGTTCGCCGGCATGGCCGCCAAGCTCGGTGGCCATTCGCTGCTAACGCTCGGCAAGATGCGCGCGTTCGCCGATCTGGACTGCGACAAGCTCTACCGGCCACACTCCGATCACGACGACGAATTCATCTCTGAGCCAATGCTCCGGCTGGTTCGCGCCGCCGAAAACTTCGGCCTCGATGCGGAACCGACACCCGCCGGGACCTGGACGCTGCGGCGAGACGGCCAGCCGGTCGCACAGCTCGTGCTCGCCTCTGGTCGTGGCGTTCGGCGCATGGCCGCCGTCGAGACCCGCGCAAAGACGATCTGCGCCGCCATTGCCGACAATTCACCCATGCCGGTCGACATCGTGCTGATCGGGGGCCTGATCGACGCCGCCCCGGCCTTCGATCACATCGATCTCATTGCGGACGAAGAGCCAGACGACATCATCGGCGGCCTCGTCGGCCCGCTGCTGGTTTCGGCCAACGATCCTCACTACATCGATCGAATCGGAGGGCTGTTGAATGTCGCTTGACGGCTCCTCGCTGTCCGCCTCGTCGATGATCGCATTGGCCAGCGAGACCCTTTCGCTCAACGGCTACCGCGTCGTGCGCGACATGACGGACATGAAGAGGCTCGGGGACCAGGCCCTGTTGGCCGAGGACGCCTACAGCGTGGTCTCCGTCGTGGCATTCGAGACCTGGCAACAGGTCGAAAGGGACTGGGCCGAAGCTCAGGCCGACCTCGTCGACCTGCTGGCGCGCCGCCTCTCCCGCTCCGCCCCAAAGGCCTGGGACGGCTACCTTGTCCTCCTGTGCGCCGGGGAGCCCGCAGACCGCCTCGACGCGGACCGGATCGAGCGCGATACCTCCAGGGTGCGCAAGATCGTCGCGACGGGCGGAAGGCTCCGGACCAGCGCCGACGTCGCGCGCGTGTTGGACCTTCTGCTCCCGCTCGAGCTGCCGGGCGACCTGGCGGCCCTGGAGGACGTCCTCGACGCGTTGCCGGAACTCATGGCCAAGACGGTCGATCGAGCCAAGCTGAAGATCGTCGTCGATGCGTACCGCGATGGCGAACCGCCGCTGGAGCGGCTTCACGAAAGCGGCGGCGGACGATGAGACTCAAGTCGATCACGATCGAGGGGTTCAGGGCGTTCGGCCGTCAGGCGACGATCGATCTCGACGCCGACGTCATCCTCCTCCAGGGGCCCAACGGCGTCGGCAAGACCTCGCTCCTGGACGCCATCCTCTGGGCGCTGGCCGGCACGATCGCGCGTTTCTCAAACCGTGGCACGCCCGTCTCGATGTATGCACGCGAAGGACGTGCGCGCGTCGAACTGACCATGTCCGGCGAGGATGGCGACGTCGTTCTGACGCGTGCGACGGACGGCGGGTCGGACGACTTCGTGCGGCTTCGGATCGGCGATGGGGATTACGAGCAGGCGGCTGCCGTACAGCAGCTCTGCAACCTGCTCCTCCCTCACCTGAAGGATCGGGTCGGCGCCCGGGACGCACTGAATCGCGTGCTCACGCGCGGGGTCTACCTCCAACAGGATCTCGTCCGCCAGTTCATCGACGACGACAGCGCGGCGGAGCGTTTCGCCCTCGTCAGCGAGGTGATCGGCGCGGGTGCGGTGATCGAACTCCAAGCTGCCCTCGAGAAGAGCCGGCGGTCCTGGTCGGCAAGTACCACCACGTTCCGACGGGACGAGGTGGAACCGTTGGCGTTGCGGGTCGCGCAGATCGATGAACACATCACCCGCCTGTCCGACGGGGGCACCGTCGCAAGCGACGATGCGCGCCAGGCCTCGAGTGCACTCTTCCAGAGGGCAGTCGCGCTACTGGGCGAGGCCAGGTTCGGTCCCGACGGCGCGCCGACGACACCTGCCCGGCTGGATCGCTTCATCAAGACGCTGGAGGCCGAGCGCAACAGGCTCGAACGCGATCTCGGCACGACCCGCAGCCTCGTCGAGCAGCTTCCCGAACTCTCTGTCGTCGAGACATCCGACTTGGGCGTCGAGAAGCTGCGTCGAGATGAGGCCGATCTCATCGGGCAGCTGGACGCCGCTGAGAAGGCCATCCGAACGGAAAACGCCCGGCTTGCCGTGGAACGTCAGGCGCAGGTCGAGGCAGCCGATCGCGCGCAACGCGCAGCGACAATGGCGAGGCTTGCCCTTCAGGACCTCGGCGACCACTGCCCCGTGTGCCAACAGACCCACGACGTCGGACATACGATCGCGCATCTGCACGCGCTCATCGAAGCCGTATCGGACGTCGCCCAGACCGGCGTTACCGACCGGCTGGCCCCACTGACCGAAGAGCGCGGCGCGGTCCAGGTCCTGCTGAACCTCGTTCGGGAAGATCTAAGGCGCCTGGAAAACGATGTACGCGAGCGAGAGGCTCGGCGCTCGATAATGACGGCCAGACTTTCGGATCTCGGGATAGACGGCACCAGTGACGCCGCCGCTGCCCTGCGCGAGCGCGCAGGCGCGATCGCAGAGACGCTTGAGATCATGGCCGGGCTGATCGCCGATGGCGAGCGCCTCTCCCTGCAGGTTCTGCGGCTGGGCGAGCAGCGCCAGCGGGAAGAACTCGCCGCGGAACGCGTGCAGGTCACTGGACGGCTGGATGCGGCGAACAGCCGGATCGCCGGCGAGGAGGCCACAAAGGTCCTTTCCGGCAAGATCATCGATGGCCTGCGGGACGCTTCGCTGGCGGTAACGGCCAGGCAGATCACCCAGATCGCTCCGCTGTTCCAGAGGATCTACAGCCGCATCGACCCGCATCCCACCTTCCGCGTGACGCAGATCGTCGCCGGAATGGAGCGTGGTCACGGCAAGCTGGACGTGGGCATCGCAGATCCCGACGCCGGCGCGCCCTCTCATGACGCCGGTCCGCTGCTGTCCAGCTCGCAGATGAACTCGTTCGCAGTGTCTCTCTTCCTCGCCATGAACCTCGCCCTCCCCAGTCTCCGGTTAGGCGTGACAATCCTCGACGACCCCCTGCAGAGCCTGGACTCGATCAACCTGCTGGGGCTTGTCGACGTAATGCGGCGCTTCCGCGCCCACCGGCAGATCATCGTCTCCACGCACGAGGAGCGGCTCGTCGGCCTGCTCCAGCGCAAGCTGCGGCCGGTGCGACCAGATGAGCGCATGATGACCATAGTCTTCGAAAGCTGGAGCCGCGAAGGCCCGGTCATGCGCACAGTCGAGGCGGCGCAGGCGTCCGCCGAGAGCGTGATCGCCGCTTGAACCGTCAGAACTTACGACTTCAGCGCCGCTTCAACTATTCTTCTTCGATGGGTTGAGCCAGCGCAACACCTCGGCGCAGATGGCCGACTCGGGCCGTATGCGTCCGAACGAACGACCGCTTATTCTAGGCGGGCGTTCCAAAACTGTCAGTCCGGTATCCACCAAGTTTGATCATGCCGAAGCCGTTGTCGTGCGGCCAATGGGTGTGAAGCAGACGGTCAGCAGTTAGGACGCACCACGGGGCGCGGCAACGACGGCAATGGGCGCACTGCTGCCCTTGCCCCCGCTGGCTCATATCGGCGACACTCGACCAGTTCAGGTCATTATTCGAAAGGCTCTCGGACGTCCGCTCGCGCGCCTTCTGCTCATCGGTCGCGCCAGCGGCAACCGTGGCAGTGGTGGTGGGGGCGACTGGCTCGGCCGGAACGTAAGATTGCGGCGGGTTTGACGCTGAAGCCGCCGAGAGCTTAGGCTTCGTCAGATAGGGGGGCATAATGAAGAAATTGCTGACCGCGGTTGCGCTCGTTGTGGCGCTCGTCCCGGCCACCGGCTCGATGGCGCGGCGGAGTCATAGCGTCGCGTCTTATGGCTACGGCGACGCCTATTACACCAATGTAAGCGGCCACCGGGTGCACCGCCCCGTGCGTTCGTCAAACCGGCCGACTGGCGCTAGCGCCCGATGTGGTGATGGATCGTGGAGCTTCAGCGAGCACCATCAGGGGACCTGTTCGCACCACGGTGGCGTATCGAGCTGGCTTTGAAGGCGTGGCAGAGAGAGCGACGATAGCAAGCCCGCAGCTAGGGACGGCTTCTCCGGGTTAACCTTAGACCTCCGGCATAGACGGCTACGTCGATGAGCAATGTCATGCCTATCAGCGCCTGCTTCTGCTTAATGCACGCGCGGATAATGTTTGGATGACCGGACTGCCCTACCCAGCAATCGCCATGAATGATCGCCACCAAACCTGTGAGCGAGAGCCATGCCGTCCAGAAGGCGATAAAGGCTAAAGCAACCGACGCGAATTGGATCCATCGCTTCATCAGCCGGTGTTTCACCGCGGTCGTCCGCCGTCCGTGCTTCTCTGCATCGTTTCGCGGATCCGCGCCTTCAATCGATCAAGCACCTTGATCTCGCTGTGACTAGTGGCTGTGCTGAGCCGATGTTCGACGAACGCAAGGTCGGCGGCGCTTGGACGACCATCGCGCAGGCGATCCATCAATCCGGCTGGTTCCTTCATGGTGCCACCTGCGATCCCTCTGCCCCGGACAGTGCTGGCATGAGCCTAAGCTGCCAGCAAGATTCCGGCGATTGACGGCTGATAATGCTATCAGCCAGAACAGGGAGGCCGGATGGGGATCCGGCGCAGGGAGGGGTCATGAAGAAAATCGTAGCATTTGCAATCGTTGCTGGAGCGGTCCTGTCAGCCGACGCGCCGCCGCCGCACGAAACGGGGCTCAACATCCCGTCGGCTCAGTCAGGCGATGTGCTCATTTCGTGTATTGAGAAGAAGATGGGGTCGATGGTCGTTAAAACGGAGCCGATCGGCACGGGCGGACTTTCCATCGAAACTATCAAGTATCCCAACTCGATCTTTATGGGACATCCGACGCTCTATTTTGACATCACGGATGTCGACGGCAATCGGAATATTGGAATTCACTACCGGCATCCCATGAACAAGAAGGCTGCGGCAAAGTGGACGCGCATGGTTGGACGCAAGTGCTTTCCCTACGAACTCGACGCAGCCGGCGGTGGTCGACTGCCGGAAACCGCGACCGACTGAGGCTACGACGCGGGCTTGCTTGCGGGCGCTGCGATTGGTCCCGCGGGCGCTGCCGTCGCTTGCTGTAGCCGCGGACGGTTGCCGAGCGCGGCATCGGTGAACGCAGGCGGCTTGTTCTTGCCCTGCTCAGTCATGCGGAACGTGAACGGATAATCCGTCCCGTTGAAGTGCATCGTGAGCGTGACGTCGTAGGGTAGTCCCATGCCCGACGGCTTCTCGACCACAACGATGCCGCCATAGGTGTTATCGGGGTCGATAGTCGTCGTTTGGACAATGTCGGTCGCCAGCGTTCCGAGGGTGTAGTCGAGTCGGTTCTGAATACCGATGATCCCCGCCGTCCCCGCAGCGATGGTGGCACCGGCCGCCGCCGCGCCGATCGAGTTGTCGCGATAGCTTGCTGACCATGAGTAGGTGCCATGCGGCGTCCGCACGTTGCCGTAGGAGTGATCGGTGGTGTGCGCGGTCGACACAGCAGCCGCGGCCACGCCTGAGAGCACGGCGAGGCCAACCATTGACCAGGCAGCCCGGCTCTTCGCGCGCTTTTGCAGTTCCTCACGGCTCAGCACCGGCAGAGTCTGGGTTCCGATGGACGCGGTGACATTCTCGATGCCGAAGTTCACCGAGTTGTCGCCCTTGTTGTAGACCGCGACCCCAAACGTTGCGTGATTATGATCGAGCGGCAGCGGCGTGACGGTCACCGATCCGCTCGATGTCTCGATGTTCAGCGTCGGAATGCCCGTGCGATAGCGGATGGTCTCCGATCCGGTTTGCACCGGATACAGGATCAAATCGGCCGCGGCGGCCTGGTTCGCTAGCGTCGCAGCGGCGACCAGCGCCAACATCGTCTTCATGAAACCCCCATAGGTTGGTCGGTCCCCACCGACGCATGGCATCAATCGCTTGCTGCCTGCGAGAGAGTCAATCGTCGGAATGGTCGAAGGACCGCTCCGGCGCAGGCCGCGGGCGACGCTGCTAGCGGGGCAGGCGGGGACGTCGCGGCTCGGAGCGGTCCGGCGTGACATCGATCACGCAGCGCTTATCGCCCTCATCTGCGCGCCGAATGACGATCGCAAGCGAATGAACTAAGGGCAGCTATAGAAGCCGCCTGATAGCTTTCGGAACGGCCGGCATTGGACGCACTCCCGAAAGGCAGAAAACCAACCGCCAGCGCCGTCAGGTGAAAATTCCTACTGTCGCCAGCTCAACCCGCCGACGCGCTGCGGTCTCGTCATCACCGAAACGGTCCACAGCCCATGACAGCGCCGTGATCAGTTCGAACACCTCATTAGCGGAAACTGCATTGAGCGCCATGCCTGCGGCGCGCGCGCGCTCAACCAGATTGGCGGTTTCCTCGACAAGAAGGGATACCGCAGGATTCTTGGATGCGCCGGTCGCTGTCTGAGCTTCGGCTACGCACTGCGGCAGATCGTGCCAAATACGCAGGTGCCAAGTGAGCCAGATCAGCCATTCGGCCAGTGCCTCGCGCGGCGGATGGTCGCGCAGCAAGGTCGCCGCATGAGCCTGCGCGTCGGCAAGATCGGCTTCCATCACTGCCGCCAGCAAATCCTCGCGCGTCGGGAAGTTACGGTAGAGCGTCGCGTTTCCTACGCCAGCCTTGATCGCGATCCCATCAAGCGAGGCGAGAACTCCCTCCGAGGCAAAGGCACCACGCGCCGCAGCCAAAATGGCCTCGCGGTTGCGGCGAGCATCCGCCCGCATGGGACGTGAAGGCGGGGCACTAAGATCGACACCCATGGATTCAACCTTGACGATGTGGGGATTCTCCCCGGATAAATACGGGGCCACCCCCCACTTTGATTCGGAGTAGATCATGAACGCACCCGATAGCAAGCCGCCCCTCTCGCTCGGCGGTCGTACCGTCTTGGTCACGGGCGCCAATGGCGGGCTGGGTGAGCAATTCGTGCTGCAAGCGCTCGAACGCGGTGCGTCAAAGGTTTATGCGGCGGCGCGCAAACCGCGGGACTGGTCCGACGCGCGCGTCGAACCGCTATCGTTGGACATCATCGATGCGGACGCGGTCGCACAGGCCGCCGTAGCGGCGCCCGACGTCGATCTGCTCATCAACAACGCCGCGATCGCGCCGACGGGTGACACCCTCTTTGGGCCGGAAGACGAGGCCCATCGCATTTTCGAGACCAATTTCTTCGGGACACTGCGCGTTGCCAACGCTTTCGCGCCGATCCTGGCAGCCAATGGCGGCGGCACATTGGTCAATATCCTTTCGTCCTCCGTCTGGGTCAGCCTCCCGACGGTCTATGCCGCGTCGAAGGCTGCGGCCTGGTCCGCGACGAACGGACTACGCTTCGCGCTGGAAGCCCAGGGCACCCATGTGATGGGTCTATTGGTCGGCATGATCGACACGCCGATGGCGGCCCATTTCGATGTGCCCAAGACTAGTCCGGCCATCGTCGTCGCCCAAGCCTATGACGGCATTGCATCCGGCGCGCTTGAGGTGCTTGCGGACGAGCAGACACGCGACCTGAAATCTAGGCTGAGCGGCCGCGCCGAAGATTTCTATCCTTGGCTGCATGGCGCGCTGCGTGCTTTCCTCGGACAATGAGGGGCCCGCCCCCGTATGATCTCGTCGGAGGAGCCGCGACGGCTCTTCCGACATGGGAGACCGAAAAGCGGACTTTCAGAAAAAACGAATGCTCTCAACCCAAGTCTACGACCGGACTTGGCGCGAAGCCGCCCTAGCGGAGAGTTTTAGCAGCACGAAAAATATTTCCGCCATCAATGACACGCAGGTGGACGCCTAGACACTTCTGCGGACGACACCGCGATTTGGCACTGTTTTCGGTACTCTTGCGGCTCGAATCAAAATCCCCATTGCTAGTTGACCACCCTCTTGCCCGCAGGAGTGCTTATGTCAGATCAGCCGCATCGTATCCTTCGCCTTCCGACAGTCCTCGACCGAACAGGACTTACCCGATCGACGCTCTATCGAAAGTTGGAGGCGGGAACCTTCCCCCGCCAGATTACCATCAGCACGCGCTGCGTGGGTTGGCGAGAAGCCGCGGTCGGAGAATGGCTCGCCAATCCCTATTTCTACGAGGTCGCCAACGACACGATGGAGTCGGGCGGAGGCGCCCGCCATGGAAAGGGATGAGACAGCCCCGCCTAGCCGGCTTGTCGCCACGAACGACAGTCCGCCAGCGTCGATCGACAGCGCGAAGATCGACGCTGCTCTGGCCCGTATCGCCCGACTGATCGGCCGCCAGATCGCCCGTGAGTCATTTAAGCCCGGACGCGCCGACAACGACAATGGCCCATAGGGCTCGATCGCGTTTGAGATCGAGGACAGATCGTGATAGACTAACTCATCTTAGTCCGATGGAGCGGGTGATGCAGACGGTCAATATCCACGAGGCCAAGACCCATTTGTCGCGCCTCATCGAGCGCGCATCGCGGGGCGAGTCTTTCATCATCGCCAAGGCCGGCAAGCCGATGGTGAAGGTGACGCCGATCGGCGCGCCGACCGGCAGCCAGGTGCGCCGCCTGGGCTTCATGAGCGGCCAGGTCCAGGTGCCCGACGATTTCGATCGCATCGGCGATGGGGAGATCGACGCTCTTTTCGGCGGTGACGCGTGAAACTGCTCGTCGATACCCACTTGTTGCTCTGGGCCGCATCTGCACCAGACAAGCTTCCGGCGGCGGCACGCGACCTGATCGAGGACGTCGAGAACACGCTGCTATTCAGCGTGGCGAGCATCTGGGAAATCGCGATCAAGCGCGGGCTCGGTCGGGACGACTTCAAGGTCGATCCCCGACTCCTGCGCCGTGGGTTGCTCGACAATGGCTATGAAGAGCTTCCGATCACCAGCGAGCATGCCGTCTCGGTGGACGGCTTGCCGCCGATCCACCGTGATCCCTTCGACCGTCTCCTTATTGCCCAGGCGATGGTCGAGGGTATTATCCTGCTCACGGCCGACGAGCATGTCGGCGACTATCCCGGCCCCATTCGCAAGGTATGACCTAGACGGAGACGCCCGATGACCCGCGCAGCCTTGTACGCCCGTTACTCCTCGGACCAGCAGAGCGCGTCGTCGATCGACGACCAGATGCGGATCTGCCGCGAACAGGCGGCGCGAGAGGGCTGGCAGGTGGTCGGCTCGTACAAGGACGCGGCGCTCTCCGGAGCGAGCGTGACGCTGCGTCCCGGCATTCAGGCGCTTCTGCAGGATTCTCACGCCGGCAGGTTCGAAGTCGTGCTGGCGGAGGCATTGGATCGCATCTCACGCGATCAAGCCGACGTCGCCACGCTCTACAAGCATCTTCAGTTTGCCGGGGTTCGCATCGTCACCCTCGCCGAAGGCGAAATCAGCGAACTCCATGTCGGCCTCAAGGGCACGATGAACGCGCTGTTCCTGAAGGATCTGGCAAAGAAGACGCATCGCGGCCTGCGCGGCCGCGTCGAGAAGGGCAAGGCCGGCGGTGGCCTCTGCTACGGCTATGACGTGGTGAAGCGGCTCGACGGCAACGGTGAGCCGGTCCGCGGCGAGCGGACCATCAACGAGGGCGAGGCCGCTATCGTGCGTCGGGTGTTCCGTGATTTCGCAAACGGCATGAGCCCGCAGGCCATCATTGAGCGGCTCAATGCAGACGGCGTGCGCGGCATCGACGGCAAGCTTTGGACCGCGACTACTCTGCGCGGCCATGCCAAGCGTGGCACCGGCTTCCTCAACAACGAACTCTATGTCGGCCGACTGGTCTGGAACCGGCAGCGCTATGTGAAGGACCCGCGCACCGGCAAGCGCGTGTCGCGCATCAATCCCGAATCCGAATGGATCATCGCCGACGTGCCGGACCTCCGCATCGTCGATGAGGGGCTGTGGGAGGCGGTGAAGACCCGTCAACAGGCGCTCTCCATCCAGTTTGCCGACGCCATGGAGGGCACGCGCTCGAGCCGCAACCGCCTCAACAGCACGCATCGCCCGAAGTCGCTGCTGTCGGGTCTGGTGACCTGCGGCATCTGCGGTGGTCCCTACGCGCTCCGCCTCAAGGGGCGCTTCGCCTGCTCCAACCATGTCGACACCAAGAGCTGCGCCAACGGCCATAGCATCTCCCGTGAGACGCTGGAGGCCCGTGTGCTCGATGGCCTGCGCGAACGGCTCATGGCCCCGGATACGGCAGCCGAAGCCGTCAAAGCCTATGTCGAGGAAACCAACCGCCTCAACCACGCACGTCGTGTGGCGAGCGCGACCGACAAAGTTGAACTCGCCAAGGTGCTGAAAGCGATCCGGTCCAACCTCGACATGATCGGCGAAGGGCTCGGCTCGCGCGCCGTCGCCGAAGAACTGCGCAGATTGGAGACGGAAGAAGACGCCATCCGCGCACGGATGGCAGCAGCGCCGTTCGACACGCCGGACATCCTGCCCAACATAGCCGAGGTCTACCGCAAGAAAGTCGAGCGTCTCGCTGAGGCGCTCAATCAACCGACCGAGCGGGCGGAAGCGGCAGACGCGATCCGGGCGCTTATCGAACGCGTCATCCTCACCCCCGGCGCGAAGCGCGGCGAGATCAACGCCATGCTGCACGGCGAATTCGGCGCGATTCTGGAGTGGGTTGGCCGGCTGGCGCCCGGACAAACGAAAACCCCCGGCTCTGGTGAGCCGGGGGTTATGCGTTCAGTGGTTGCGGGGACCCGCAGCCACCTTCGGTATAACTCCGCCGCCAGGCGGCGGCTTACCATCCCTTGCGAAATCCAGGATGCCCATCAGCTCGCCGCATAATGTTGCTTCGATGTGGCCGCGCTTTTCACCGGGCTTCAGAATGATCCGGCCGACCAGCGAGCGAACGTCCGACGCGATGTCGGCGCGCAGATCGGGATCATCCACTGACTCCGTGAACCGAGCGACCTTCCGCCGGTAGATCTCCGCTATGTTAGGATGGATATCCGGCAGATCGGCCGGCGTCTCCCCCAGCCTTACGAGAATCTCACCCTTCTGCCGCTCGAGGTCAGCCATCCTTGCCTTCATCGCAGGCTGATACATGCCGTCCTCGATCGCGGCCATAAGACCGCCGATCCCCCGCTCGATCTTGTCCAGCGCACGCCGATCCAGTTCGGCCTGGGCGCGGCGATCCCGATTCTGCTGATTGATCGTGTCGACATAGGAAGCGACCGCCTCCCGCACGGCTTCCGCCGACACCAACCGTTCCGCGATCCCGACGAGCGCACGGCGCTCGATCTGCTCGCGCCGGATCGTCCGGGCATTGCGACACGTCCCACGCCGATGATGGCTGCGACAACCATAACGGTCGTTGACGACGATGCCGTATTGTCCACCACAACAGCCGCATTCGAGCAGACCGGAGAAGAGGAAGACGGGGCGCCGAAGCTCGTGCAACATCTTCTCGCGCGCCGCGAGAACGCCGAGCGTCGTTGCCTGATATTTTGACGCCAGCTCCGATTGCCGGACTCGCACGGCCTGCCATAGCGCATCATCGACGATACGCAGATCGGGCACTTCGGTCCTGATCCACTCGGCCTCCGGGTTCAGCCGGGCGACGCGCTTTCCGCTGGTGGGGTTCTTGATGAAGCGCTGGCGATTCCAGACCAGCACACCCGCATACAATTCATTGTTGATGATACCGGTGCCACGGGAGACGTGGCCGCGCACCGTGGTGTCGCACCATTGGTTGCCGAACGGCCCCGGAATGCCCGCGCGGTTCAGATCGCCGGCGATCCCGCGGGGGCTCTTGCCCGACGCGAACTCGCGGAAGATACGGCGGACGACAAGCGCCTCGGCCTCGTTGACCCGGCGCTCGCCCCGAACCGGCTCGCCCTCGCTATCGAGCCGCTTTACGACATCATAGCCATAGCAGAGGCCGCCCCCCGCCTTTCCCTTCTCGACGCGGCCACGCAGGCCGCGATGGGTCTTCTTCGCGAGATCCCTTAAGAAGAGCGCATTCATGGTGCCCTTCAGACCGACATGCAGCTCGGATATCTCGCCTTCGGCCAGCGTCACCAACTTCACGCCGGCGAACTGAAGATGTTTGTAGAGTGTCGCGACGTCGGCCTGATCGCGCGACACGCGATCGAGCGCCTCGGCGAGGATCACTCCGAACTTGCCGGCCTGGGCATCCCGTAACAGCGCTTGTACGCCTGGGCGGAGCGTCACGCTGGCGCCGGAGATGGCGGCATCCTGGTAGGTCTCGACCACGCGCCACCGCTCACGCGCCGCCTGATCCCGGCAGATGCTGAACTGATCCTCGATCGAGGATGCACTCTGCTGATCCGACGAATAGCGGGCGTAAAGGGCGACGGCGGTCATGACTAATCTCCCAGCAGAGCCTCGAGCATGGGTGAACGGGTGGACGAGAATGGATTGGTGACGGTAACGCCGCCCCAGGTGAAACCGTCCTGCATGTCCTCCGACAGCAGCAGCCGGCATCCCGCCTGCGAGGCGGTCGCCAGGATCACGGAGTCCCAGATGCCGAGTTTGTGATCGGCCGCGAGATCGGCTGCGAGCATCACGATATCCGCCGATGTTTCCACCGCGGGGAACGCATCCCGCCATGCCAAAAGTGAATCTCGTGCCGACGCCCTGGTACGCCCGGCCTTGCGGACGAGCACATTGAAAAGCTCGCCGAGCGCCTGCGCCGGTATCACGCCGGCATCGTTGGGAATGCGCGCGATCAAGGCCATCGCCTGCTCGTGCCGCTCAGCCCCATTCACACCCTCCGCATAGGCGAGGATATTGGTATCGAGCGCGAGCTTCACCCCTGCTCGTCCTCATAGAGTTCGTCGCGAGACCAGCGTCCGACGTCGACGACGGACTGTCCGGCAAGCCGGTCGAGAAGCAGACTCCGCGCAGCGGACCCGATCGTTTCATGCCGGCCGGTCGGGAGGATCCGTGCAACGGGCTTGCCGTGGCTGGTGACGACATAACTGTTGCCATCGCGCACCGCGCGCAAGATGGCGGAGAAATTCCGGTTGGCGTCGGCTGCCGAGATGGCCTGTTCCATGGCAAGCATTCCATTTGTAGTGATATTGTCTATAATAGCATCTGCCGTGCCGCTCTGCAAGTAAAACTATGGCACCGATAATGCCCTCGTCGATCGAAACGGCCGTGGCGTCATTCCGGCGTGGACCTGTCATTGTCGTTCACCGAGCGGCACAACCGGATCTGCTCGCGCGCGATCTGTCGCCCGATCGCAGCCGCAATGCGCAGGATGCGTGGATCGGCTGGCGCGCTGTCCGCGGTCCCATTGTCGTTGGCCGGATCGGCACTGTCTCCGGGATGATCGCGCGAACTCATGCCATCTCTCGCCACGTAAGCGAGATCGCCCCGTTACGCCGGTTCCCGTCGAACTGAGGGCACTCGTCCGCAGCGTGTCGGAAAAGCAAACGCTGGCGGGGCGGCAAAAGTACGGAGGAGCCGGCGGCGAACGACATGGCTCACCCCTCCCCGCCATGCGACTTCCGCGCTTTGGCGAACGCCTTGTCACTTCCAAGGAAGGCTTCGAGCATCGCCGGGATGAGGTCGGCAATCGTCGTCGCGCTGTCCGCGTAGGTGCTGCGATAGATCGCCAGATAATCGCGAAGCGCGGCATCGAGATCGGGCGTCACCGTGATCGAAATCTTGACCGGGGTACGGTCGGGAAGCCGCGCCAGTTTCAATTCTGCCATGAGGTGTCTCCTTTCGCCACGCCGCTCCACGCCCGGAGCACCAGGTCCTTGTGAACGATCACACGCAGCGGCCATCCGGGCCGAACCTTGAGGGTTGGCTGGACATTCAGCTGCTTGCTGACGATCTGCTGGCCGGCTTCCGACGCGGACTGCTGGCTGGACTCTCGGATCGCCCGGATCAGGTCGCTGCGATCGCTGCCGATGCTGATCTGCGTGCCGATCCCGAGCAGCGTCGACATCGCGACGCCCTTGAGCAATTGCCAAGTGTGGAAATCCACCTTGTCCTGAAGCCCTGCATAACCGCCGACATCGGTTGCAGGCAGGCTGTCGATCTGGATCGAAGACCCGTCGGGCAGGATGATCCGCTGCCAGACTAGCAGGGCCCGCTTCTGTCCAAAGGCGACGACACTGTCGTAATTGCCGATCAACCGAGATCCTTGCGGGATAAGCAGGATGCGGCCCGTCACCGTGTCGAACACATTCTCGGTAACCTGTGCGATGACGGCACCGGGCAGGTCAGAGTCTAGGCCGGTGATCAGGCTGGCGGCGATGATGCTGCCGGCCATCACCTCATAAGGTGACGCCGGCGTCTGCAAACTATGCGCGTCATAGATGCTGTCGCTGGTGTTGTGGCTCACGAAATCGAGTTTGCGCTGCTGACCATTCTGGTCGTGCTCAGGATCGACCGGGAGCTTTTCACCTTGATCGGTTGGCGTCGTTGTCGCGGCTGCGGCACCCGTATCGGCACTCCCAGCGCCTAACGTCGCCGGCCGCGCCGACGACTGCACCATCACGCCGGCTTCCCGCGCCTGTGCCGCCTGCTGGGCGACACGCTGGCGTTCCGCCTCTTCGCGTTGCTGCTCGAGTGTCTGCACCGAGGATACACCCTGCCCGGTCATCTCCCGCCGGCGTTCCAGGATCGGGCGGCCAAGATCGCCAGGTAGCGGCGGCCCCAATTGCGGCACCTTGCTATAGTCGCCTGGCAAATTGGCGACGGCGTCGGCCGGCGTTTGTCGATCGCTCTCCTGCCGGTCGACGGGCAGGGCAACATGAAGCGGATGGTGGCTGAACGCCAACCAGGCGACGCCACTGATGACCATCGCGCCGGTCGCGGCCCCGCCGATGATGACGCTACGCTTGAAGCGGACGACCCGACGCGGTGTGCCCCGCAGCGCCAGAGTCTCCGGGAGCGCCTTGCGCGGCGGCTTGGCGGCTGCTTGCGATGGCGGGGAAGCCGGGGCGGTGGCTTTGTCCTCGTTCATGGCCGCCTCCGATCGGCGGTCTCGCTATCGGTACGCGAAATGCGAACGACCTGCTGCGGCTTCTCGCCAAGCCGCAACTCGGCGGCGGCAAACAGCCGATCGACGATATAATGATTACCACTCACCCGGTAATTGACGAGCTCGCTATCACCGAGCGGCCCAACGACGAACAAGGGGGGTGCCTCGCCCTGGTCGAGCCGGTCAGGAAATTCGATGTAGACCTTGCTGCCATCATCCCAGGCGCGGACCGGCCGCCAGGCCGGATTGTCGCCAGTGATCGCGTAGCGGAAGTGGAGATCGTCGAGATCGATGCCGATCGCCGCTGGCTTCGCCGCGTCGGCTTGCGCGTTCTGTCGCTGGAGCGCGACGAGCTGGTCCTGTGGATAGGTCCAGGAGACGGCCGCCATTGCGGTCGCATCGGTGCTGTCGAGCGCCAGATGATAGGTGCGCCGATCGGTGGTGATGACCATGTTGGTGTGGAGGTCCGGGGCGAACGGCTTGACCAGCACATGCGACTGCTTACCCTCGCCCGTCCCGCTCGCGGTGTCACCGATCACCCACCGCACGGTGTCGCCGGCCGAGACCGCGACCAACTGCTCTCCGGGCTGGAGCGCAATGTCGCTTACCCGCTCGGGGGCCGTGTAGAGCCGGTAAAGAGCGCCGTCGCTCCACGGATAGATTTGTACGGCGTTGACATAGCCGGCTGCGCTGGGTTCCCGCGTAGCCGCTTTGTTGGCGGCCTCCACGCGGACGGTCGGAGGCCTGACATCGGATCTTACAGAGGGTGGCGGCTGAAGCTGACCTGGCAGCGGGAGCGGCTGAGGGATCGTAACGATCCGGACCGGCGTGGGCGGCTCGGCTTCCCGCTTGGCGACATGGAAGCTGGCCGGATCGTAGCTGATCACGGGTGGCCGGGACTTGCCCGCACAGGCGGTGAGCGCCAGCGCGGACACGGCCGGCGACAGGATAAGATGGCGTATCATTGGATATTGCCTCCTTCGTTTGCGACCGGACCCATCTCGTCTGGGACCGGGTTCTCACTGGGATCCGCGAACATCTGTGCAGGCTGGGCCGCTATCGGCGTCACCGACGGGGAAGAGGATTGCGCCGGCGCGGGGGTTGATGCGGACTGACTGGCCGAAACCGCCGATGGCGGATCCAGCTCGCGCGACCAGTCGATCGCATTGACGAAGATGCCGAGTGGGTTCCTGCGCAGCGCGTCCGCCGTTTTCGGAGGTCGTACCGTCAGCGTCAGGATCGCGGTCCAGTGCGTTGTGCCGGCAAGGCTGCCGCGATCATAGGCGCTCTCGGTCCATTTGACCTGGAAGCTGGTGTCGGACGCACGCACGACACTGGTGATCTGGACCGAGACGCTATGCTCGCCGATCGCCGCGAATGGATTGGTCGAGCGCGCATAGTCGTTGAGGAAAAGGCCCGCCCGTTCGGTCGCGAAGTCATAGGCTTCGAGCCAGTTGCGCTTGACCAGCACCGGGTCGGTCGAGACCGAGCGGATGTCGGTGATGAAGCGGCCGAGATACCAGGCGATCTCCCCATCGCTCGGCTGATAATTCTGGAGGGCCGGCGCGACACCCCTCGCCTCGCCCAGCTTGTCCACTTCGACGACATAGGGAGTGACCCGGCTTTGCAGTGACTGCCAAACGTTGCCGACGGCGAGCCCTCCAGAGATGGCCAGGCAACCAAAGGCCATCAGTCGCCAGTTGCGCGCCTGCACGCGAGCCGACCCGATGCGTTCGTCCCAGAGCTGGCCCGCTCGGCTGTAGGGGGTCTCGGGCTCGGGCGTTTGTCCGTAACGTTGGAGGCTCCGTTTGAAGACACTCATCGATCAGTCCTCCTTGTGGCTGAGGTCGGGGTTGGCAGCGGCACCGGGACGGTCGCCTTCCTTCACCGTCTGGATCGCTGTGTGGCGGTGCTGCCGCGCCGCCTGTTCGGTCCGCAGCTTGCGCGCCCAGCCGGGAGCGCCGTCTGATCCGGACGCGGCAGTGTGTGCGTCAGCACCGGTTGGAGCGCTCACCGGATCGGCGGCCGATGGGGCATGCCGAGAACCCGCGCGCCATGCGGAGTCCCGACCCGTCTCGGCACTCGCTCGGATCGGTCCCGTGAAGCGTTCCGCCGCCGAGCGGGCTGCCTCACGCGTAGCGCCGCGGGCGGCGGTCGCGATGCCGCCGAGACCTGCGCCGACGCCGGTGCTGCCCGACGTCTCCTGCCCGAGCCGGTAGGCGCTCGATGCAGCGGAGCCCATCGCAGTGCCCGCGCGGATCGCGGCCATGCCGCCCGATGCTGCGACCATGGCGGCACGCGCGCCTAGAAATGCGGCGCCGCCCGTCGCGACCGCGGCGCCCGCTGCCGTGCCGATTGCGGCGCCGGCACCGAGCTGCGGCGCGCCGGACACGAGGCCGGTCGCGATCGCGGGACCGAAGATGCCGAGCCCGAGCAATGCGAGCGATGCCAATACCAGCGACATGGCGTGGCCAGTATCGGGCGCTTGGCCCTGCAGCGCCGACGTGAAATCGGAGAAGAAGCTCGATCCGATGCCGACGATGACGGCAAGCACCATGACCTTGATGCCGGACGAGATGACATTGCCCAGTACGCGCTCGGCAAGGAACGACGTCTTGTTCCACAGCGCGAAGGGCACCAGCGTGAAGCCGGCGAGGCTGGTCAGCTTGAATTCGAGGATCGTGATGAAGAGCTGCACGGCGAGGATGAAGAAGGCGAGCACGACGATCAGCCACGCGATGAGCAGGATCGCTGCGGTGGCGAGGCTGGAAAGGCTCAGACCCACGGAAGAATTGGCCTGCTGCAACAAAGGCCAGGCGGCCGTGAAGCCGACGCCCGCCAGTTTGCCGGGCTTGAGGAGGTCGGCCGCGGTGAGGCTGCTCGCGCTGGCATGAAGCCCAAGCCCCGCGAAGGACTGGAAGATGATCTCGCTGAGATGCTGGAAATTATTGAGGATCAGCGCGAAGCTGCCGACATAGAGCACCTTGCGGAGCAGGCGGGCAAGGATGTCGCTGTCGCCGTCCATCGCCCACCACAGGCCGGCAATGGTGATGTCGATCCCGATCAGCACCGTTGTGAGAAAGCCGACGTCCGGCCCAAGCAGCCCGAACCCGCTGTCGATATAGCGGGTAAAGGTCGTCATGAACTGATCGATGACGTTGAGGTCGGCGCCTACCCCATTAGCCATGGGAGTTGCTCCTGCTAAAGAAGATACGCATCGACTGACTCCGTCTTGGGGTTGACCGGCGCGCCCTCTATTGGGGGCTGTAGGCGTTGCCGGTGCCGATGAACTGCGTGAAGGCGGTCCGGGCGGCATTCTCATCTGCTGCGGTGCGCGCCTTCTCCAGCGCGTCCGCCCGCCCCTGTGCCGCGGCCAGATTCTGGATCTGGAGCTGCTGCTTGATCGACAGCGCCATGAGCTGGTTGGCGGCCTGGGCGACCTGCAAGCTGCCGGTGGCACCCTGCGAGGCGCTGACGAGGGCGGTGAGTTTCGTGCTGTCGGACTGCACGGTCTGGACGATCTGAGACTGGACCGTCATCGCCTGGCCATAGCCGCTCATCGCATCCTGCCAGCGGGTATGCGCGTCGGTGGCGATCTGCGGGATCGTGGTGCCAGCACCATAGGTCGGCATGAAATGCTGTTGGAATGACGTCTGCGCCGACTGGACCTGGAAGCCGATCCGCTGGGCCTGGTTCATCAGATTGCTGATCTGCTGAAGATCGTTGGTGATGGCACTCAGCGAGGAGAAATTCAGGTGGCTGAGATTCTTCGCCATGTTCTCCAGCATCGTCGCCTGGTTCTGGAGCGACTGGATCTGGTTGGTGATCTGCTGAAGCGACCGCGCCGCGGTCAGCACATTCTGCGCATAATTGTGCGGATCGAAGACGATCCCGCCGAACTGCGCCCGAACTGGCATGGCAGTGAACAGCGAGACGGCAGCAAAGGCCGCCATGATGGTGCGCGGTTTCATAGCGGAAGCTCCTGCTGGAGGGAATGGACGGGAATGGCGTTCGGAAAATCGCGGAGGAGATCGGCGGCCCACGTAAGACCACGGGCGCGCAGGAAGGCCGCGGCGAAGCCATCGCGCCCTTCGACCGCGAGCATCTCATCGATGAGCCTCTGGCTGGCCGGATCGGAGGCGCCGCACAGCGCAAGCGCGATCGGCCCCATGGCCAAGTCAAACAGCCGGTTTCCCCGGAAGGACTGAAGATAATAATGCCGCTTCGGTGTCGCGCGCGCGATCAGCTCGATCTGCCGGGCGTTCAAGCCGAACCGCTCATAGGCCACCCTTCCCTGCGGCTCGAGCGCCCGCTCGTTGGGAAGGAAGATACGCTGCGGACAGCTCTCGATGATCGCGGGCGCGATCGAACTATCGGCGATGTCCGCGAGGCTCTGCGTTGCGAACACCACGCTGACGTTCTTCTTGCGCAGCACCTTCAGCCATTCGCGAATGCGCGCCGCGAACAGCGGATGGTCGAGGAACACCCAGGCCTCGTCGAGGATGAGCAGCGTCGGGCGTCCATCGAACCGCTCTTCCAGCCTATGGAAGAGGTAGGTCAGCACCGGCAGCACGACGCCGGGTGTGCGCATCAGCGCCTCGGTTTCGAAACATTGGACGTCGCCGAGCGCGAGGCGGTTTTCGGCGGCGTCCAGCAGCCGGCCGAACGGCCCCTCCAGCGTCCACGGCATCAGCGCCGCCTTGAGCGCATTAGACTGGAGCAGCATCGACAGCCCGGTTAGCGTCCGTTCCCGTGGTGGCGCGCTGGCCAGGCTGGTGAGCGCCGACCACAACGCCTCCTTGACCTCCGGCGTGACAGCCACGCCTTCGTGGGCGAAGAGGCTAGCGATCCATTCCGATGCCCAGGCCCGCTCGACATCGTCATCGATCGTGCGCAGCGGTTGAAACGCGAGCGCTTCGCCATCGTCCGACCCAAGCGGATGATGGGTACCGCCCATGGCCAGCACGCCGGCTCGCGCCGAGAAACCCTTGTCGAAGATGGTGATCTGGCTGTCGGGATAGCGCCGGAACTGCAGCGCGAGCAACGCTAGGAACACTGACTTGCCCGCCCCTGTGGGGCCGACCACGATCATATGACCGACGTCGCCGACATGGATGGATAGCCGGAACGGCGTCGATCCAGAGGTTTCCGCGTAGAGAAGCGGCGGCCCGTCGAGATGGGCGTTGCGAGCCGGGCCAGCCCATACGCTCGACAGCGGTATCAGGTGCGCAAGGTTGAGCGTGTGTACCAGCGGCTGGCGTACATTGGCATAGACATGACCAGGCAGGCTTCCCAGCCACGCCTCCACGGCGTTCACACTTTCGCGGATGCAGGTGAAGCCGAGGCCGTTGACGATGCGCTCGACGATGCGAACCTTCTCGTCGGCCGCTGTCCGGTCCTCGTCCGACACCGTGATTGTCGTGGTCAGATAACCGAACGCCACATGGTCGCCGCCGAGCGCCTGGAGCGCGAGGTCCGCATCGGCGACCTTGTTGTCGGCATCGCTGTCGGTCAGCGGCACCGCCTCGTTCATCATCACCTCGCGCATCAGCTGCGCGATCGACTTCCTCTTGTTGAACCATTGGCGCCGGATCTTCGTCAGCGCCTTGTTCGCCGCCGTCTTGTCGAGTGCGATAAAGCGCGTTGACCAGCGATAGGCGAAATCCTGATGATTGAGCGCGTCGAGGATGCCGGGGCGCGTCGCGTTCGGAAATCCCAGGATCGTGACGGTGCGCAGATGCCGGTCGCCCAGCATCGGCTCGATACCGCCGGACAGCGCAGTGTCGACCAGCAGCCCGTCGAGATACATCGGGGTTTCGGGCACGGCAACATCATGCCGGCGTGTCGAGACGATAGCGTGCAGGTAGGTCAGCGTGGCGGCATCGTCGAGCGCGCGGACTTCGGGCAAGAGGCCGGAGAGCAGATCCAGCACCCGGTCGGTCTCGGTGATGAAGGCGCGCAGTTCCTGTCGCCAGTCACGCGCCTGACCGTCGTCTTCACGGTCCCACAGGGCCCGTTCCGCCCGCGCTACCTGATCGACGGGCGGGAGATAGAAGAGTGTCAGATGATAATGGCTCTCGAAGTGACGGCCCCGGCGGCCGTCGAAATGGCCAGCCCTTTCCTGATCGACCAACCAGGAGGCGGGATCGGGGAAATCGCTGTCCGGATAGCCGAGCGCCTCGATCCGCTCGGCATCGAAGAACAGCGCCCAGCCGCTACCGAGCCGTCGAAGGACGTTGTTGGCACGTGCGCAAACCGACACCAGCTCGGCCTCGGTCGCGGATTCAAGGTCAGACCCGCGGAACCGAAGAGTGCGCTGAAAGCCGCCGTCCTTGTTGAGGACGGTGCCGGGCGCGATCAGCGCGGCCCAAGGCAGATGGTCGGCAAGCCGGTCCGCGTTGGGCCGGTATTCTGTCAGGTTCAACATGACAGCCACACCTTGTGCCGGAGGTGACGGACGACGACGGGTGCGAAGTCAGGATCCCGTTTGGCGGCAAACACCGCCAAGCTGTGGCCGGCGACCCAGAGCAATACGCCGGCGATCCATTGCTGGAGGCCAAGTCCCATTGCCGCGGCGAGCGTGCCGTTGATGATCGCGATGCCGTGCGGAGCGCCCCCGAGCAGGATCGGTTCGGTCAACGCGCGGTGCAGCGGCACCTCGAAGCCTGCGACAGGATTGTCGCCAATGGGAGGGGCGCCCGTCATGCGACCAGCGCCCCGCCACCGAAGCTGAAGAAGCTCAGAAAGAAGCTCGACGCGGCGAAGGCGATCGAGAGGCCGAAGACGATCTGGATCAGCTTGCGGAATCCACCAGACGTTTCGCCGAAGGCGAGCGCCAGGCCGGTGCTGACAATGATGAGGACCGCGACAATTTTGGCGACCGGCCCCTGCACGCTGTCCAGAATTTGCTGGAGCGGCTGCTCCCACGGCATGCCGGTGCCAGCTGCAAAGGCACTCGTGGGGATCATGAGCGCCCCGCCAGCGAGAAATGCGAGCGCACGGACCGGATGAAGGGCATGAGGTACAACACGCATGGTCATTCTCCATTCGAGGGTGTGGGAAGTTCGAGATCGGCGACGGCGTAGTCGCCGTCCGCATCGAGGCCGGTGACGGACAGCAAGGTCTCGACGCGTCTTCGGGAGCCACGTCCGGTGATGAACACCACCATGTCGATCGCATCCGCGATGAGGCGGCGGGGCACCGTGACGATGCTCTCGGCGACAAGCTGCTCGATCCGGTAGAGCGCGGAGCGGGCGGAATTGGCGTGGACGGTGGCGATGCCGCCAGGATGGCCAGTGTTCCAGGCCTTGAGCATGTCGAGCGCCTCGCCGCCCCGCACCTCGCCGACGATGATCCGGTCGGGCCGCAGCCGCAGCGTCGAGCGAACGAGGTCGGCCATGCCGGCAACGCCGGCTTTGGTGCGCAGCGCCACCGTGTCGGGCGCCGCGCATTGAAGCTCGCGGGTGTCCTCGATCAGGACCACACGCTCGCCGAGATGCGCCATCTCGGCGAGCAGCGCGTTGGCGAGCGTGGTCTTGCCCGACGATGTGCCGCCCGCGACCACGATGTTCCGGCGCTCGACTACCGCGATCGATAGCAGCCGCGCGACATCCGCGGTCATGATGCCATCGGCGACATAGTCGAGCAGCGTGTGGATGCGCGCCGCGGGCTTGCGGATCGCGAAACAGGGTGCAGGGGAAACGGGTGGGAGCACCCCTTCGAACCGTTCGCCGCTTTCGGGGAGCTCGGCCGAGACGATCGGCTGCCCGGTATGAACTTCGATGCGGACATGGCTTGCCACCAGTCGGATGATCCGCTCGACCTCGGCCGGTGCCATCCGGATGCCCGTATCCACCCGCCCCTCGCCGAACAGGTCGAGACACAGCGCGCCGTCCGGATTGACCATGATCTCGATCACGCGGGAGTCGGCGAGCGCCGCGCCGATTGCCGGTCCCATCGCAGTACGCAACATGGCGCGTCGGCGGTTGCGGGATTCGGGATGCTCCGGGCCGCTCATCGCGCGCTCTCCCCGGCCGGGTTGGCTGCGCGGCGATCGCCATTCGCTATGTGACGACCGACCTGATCGATGAATTTTTCAAACCGGTCCCGTCCGATTGCCCGAGCCGCAGCATCGGGTTCGGGGATCTGGGCGGTCAGACTGAACTGGTAGCGGATGAACAGAGACAGGCTTTCCAGCAGCACCTCCATGTCGCGGGCGGCGCGGCGCTGATCCGTTGAGATGCGATCGAGACGAATCTTAAGCAGGTCATCGACTTCGCGCATGCCGCGGCGACGGAAATGGGAGCGCAGCGCATCCGCGACGATCGCCGATTTGGACGTGCCCGGATGCGCCGCCAGCGCGTCGAGCTGGCCGCTGATTTCGTCGTCGAGATAGACATGATGGCGGGGTTTCATCGGATCGTCCTCAGAAGCTCGGCAGCGGATCGTGGTCAGGGTCGGCTTGGTCCTGTTCGACGCCGCTGTTCATCGCCCGAGCCCGTGCAATCGCGCCGAGCCCGCGTGCTTGGTCCATGGCCCGCTGATCGGCGGTGGAATCGCCATCATCATCATTGTCTGGCGTTGCCGCCTGTTCCGGTTCGGACGCGGCTTTCGCCTGTTCTTCCTCAAGGCCTGGATGACGCTGCTGCTGAAGACCGCCCTCGTCTTCAGGCGTAACAGCCTGTTCTTCACCAGCTTGCGCGGCGAGTTGGAAATTGGGTTGCCGCATCTCGCCGCCCCAGTCATCGGGCCGCGGGTCGGGACGATCGGCATAAGTGCCATCGTCACTGTCGAGGCTGGGTGGCGGCAGCACCCGCGACGTGAAATTGCGATCTTCGTAATAGCGCAGCTTGCGCGCGCGTATTGGCGCCAGCCCCGAGACGAGGACCAGCTCGTCAGCCGGCGGCAACTGCATCACTTCGCCTGGCGTCAACAGCGGCCGCGCGGTTTCCTGTCGACTGACCATGACATGGCTGAGCCAGGGGGCGAGCCTGTGCCCGGCATAATTGCGCTGGGCGCGCAACTCGGTAGCGGTACCGAGCGCATCGGAGATGCGCTTGGCCGTTCGCTCGTCGTTCGAGGAGAACGCCACCCGAACATGGCAATTGTCGAGGATGGCGTTGTTCTCGCCATAAGCCTTGCTGATCTGGTTCAGTGACTGGGCGATGAGGAAAGCGCGGATGCCATAGCCGGCCATGAAGGCGAGCGCGGTCTCGAAAAAATCGAGCCGTCCCAGCGCCGGGAATTCGTCGAGCATCATGAGGAGCTGGTGCTTGCGGCTCTTGCCTGGATCGCCTTCCAGTCGTTCGGTGAGACGGCGACCGATCTGGTTCAGCACAAGGCGGACCAGCGGCTTCGTCCGGGAAATGTCGGACGGCGGGATGACCAGGTAGAGCGACACCGGCACTGGTCCGTCGACGAGATCGGCGATCCGCCAGTCGCAGGCCGCAGTCGTGAGCGCCACCGTGGGATCACGGTAGAGGCCGAGGAAGGACATGGCGGTGGACAGCACGCCGGAGCGCTCGTTTTCGCTCTTGTTCAGAACCTCGCGCGCGGCGCTGGCAATGACCGGATGGACCTGCGGCTGCTCCGGCGTCCCCAGATGGTTGGTCTCCATCATTCGCCGCAGCGTATGAGCGAAGCTCCGTTGGGGATCCGAAAGGAAGGTGGCGACCCGCGCCAGCGTCTTTTCCTCTTCGGCATAGAGCACGTGGAGGATCGCGCCGACGAGCAGGCTGTGGCTGGTTTTTTCCCAATGCGAACGGCGTTCGAGCGCACCTTCGGGATCGACGAGGATGTCGGCGATATTCTGCACATCGCGGACCTCGTCGGGTCCTTTGCGGACTTCGAGCAGCGGGTTGTAACGCGCCGAACGCGGATCCGTCGGGTTGAACAGCAGGCAATGCGAGAAGCGCTGCCGCCAACCTGCCGTCAGCGTCCAGTTCTCACCCTTGATATCGTGCACCACGGCGCTGCCTGTCCACGACAACAGCGTCGGTACCACCAGACCGACACCTTTGCCCGAACGGGTCGGCGCGAAGGCCATGACGTGCTCGGGGCCGTCGTGACGCAGATAGTTGCGGCCGAGCTTGCCGAGGAAGACGCCGGCGTCGCCCAACAATCCGGCACCGACGATCTCGCGCCGCGAGGCCCAGCGCGAGGAACCATAGGTGGTGACCTGGCTGTTTTGACGCGCACGCCACAGCGAACCGACGATGGCAGCCGCGCAGCCGAGGAATCCGCTCGCCGCCGCAAGCGCGCCGGCCTTGTCGAAGACAGTGCGCGCATAAGCATCATAATGGTACCACCAACCGAACAGCTGCCACGGCCGGTAGACCGGCATGCCAAACACGACATACCAGGGACTGCCCAGCTCGGCCTGATAGCCGAGCATCGACGCCGCCCATTGTGTCGCCGCCCAAACGCCGAGCAACACGACTGAGAAGACGACGAAGATCTGGCCGATGAGAAGCTTGGTGGGTGTCATGCGCCGCATCCCGAATTACGCACCGCGAAGGCGATGCGTCTCGGTGCAATGATCGGATGCTCGGGGGGAAAGCGTTACGGCCTTTACATACGCTCAAGCACGCTCGAGATACGTTTCCGCACATGACTTCGCACACGGATATGCCTGGCAAATCCGAATCAGTTCTTGCGGTCGAGACTTTTCTCGCACCCCAACTCGACAAATTCGTGCAATCTTTTTATTCGGCGCTTCATCCCACAACCGCCATTCTGCCCCCGCGGATCTTGATCGCAAAAACTCGGGGTTACGGTACCACGCCTATCGCACAAGGCTTGGCTGACAGACGAAGGCACCAAGGCTATGCCCGCTAGCGACCAACATAAGCCGCTCCTATGACGAAGCAGCAACGTCTAGGACAGACAAAACCAGTCATTCGCAACGCAAGATCGCCCCGCCAGCCTAACCATCGTCATCCGTTACGTTGTTCGTGTCCTCGGCCTTGCCCAGCTCAATGAAGTCCTCCTGTTCTTCGGCGAGCTTGGCTAGCCTTTTACCGCTCCAAGACCATGCTTGACGCAGGTCGTTGGAAGCAAAAGGCTCGGATGCGATCGCAGCATGCCGTTCCTCGAACAAGACCCATACGATCCGAGACTGCGTCGCCGTCAGATATGCTAGCAATCTCGCCTTGTCGAAAACCAGCGCGACATCATCGCCGTGGCCGATCTGTGCCGCAATCACCTCGCCGGATGCATCCATCCAGCTACGCGCACCGTCCCACTTGGCCATATTATGGGTGATAAGGTCCGAAGCCGGTACCCAGAGCGAATGTGCCGGAGTCTCTGAGTCATCGAAGTGACTGACGATCACAGATGCTGGGATGCCGAACTTGCCGTCGAGCCCCCATTGGCTAGAATGTGTACGCAGGGCGACACTTCCAAGGAATTCGCCTTGGTATAACTTGCGGAGTTCGGGAATGTCCGCGTCTGGAATGGACGAGGTGAAGGACCTCTTTAGCGCGGCCATCTCGCTATCGGGAACTAGCATCGCCGCCACGCGCCGGGGTGCGATCAAATAACGCTTGCTCACCTCGTCTTGATATCGCCAAATCTGATAGCCGGCCAGCAGCAGCCACTTCTCGCCAACCAGTTCGATGTCCCGGTCAATGAACAGTTCGGCCGCCCAATCCCTGGGGTTGCGTGCCTCCGGCCGGACGATCGGCGCGATGAAAAAATCGGAGGTGTTTACACCTGGGACGGGCGCCGTGCGATCTTCCGACAAGTCGGTCGGATCGAGCGTGCGAAGCTCGACTGCCTGCAAATCGCTAGGGTTTCGAGGCGTTCCCCATGAGGGCGGATTATGGGGGACGTGATCGTGGAGCCGACCCAGTAGCCGCGCCAGGAATATCCACTGATACTTCTTGCTAACGCGCCGATGGCGATTGGGTACGCCGCGTTCCTGGCCATGTTCCTCGATGAGCTTCCAGTCATACGCAAGCGCGAACTTGCTCGGGCCATCATAGCCAAGAGTCAGGATCTGCTCGACGATCCACTGGTTCAGGTGCGCAAGCGTCAGTCCGGCGGCAGCAAGGCCGAAATCCTTGGCGGCAGGCTTGACGACGTAGCCCGCGAAGTCAGGCTGCCACGACTGTTGCCCCAGTTTCAGGTTCGCCGGCAGGTCGGGATGCGTGGCATCAAGCGCCGGCCAATCCGGAAATGTGAATTGAAGCGGCCACGCGCTTGCATAGGGTGGCTGCACAGATGCTAGAACCGGTGTGCTCGCGATGGTGCCTGCCGCGATGCCCTCCTCGACGATGAGCCGCCCCAGATCCCTGAGCAGCACATTCTCGGGCGGCATGCCCGAAGCGAAGAAGCTGTCGAACACGATGTCGGCGATCTCGCCCCAATAGGCCGGATCCTGCTTCAGCAGGCCTGCGCCATACGCCGAATTCAGCACGCGCTCGCGAATGAAATCATCGTCGCACAGGATGAAGTAGTCGAGCAACTCGCCCGATATCGGCTGTGCGACCATGAGGCGTGTCAGCGCCTGGGACGCCTCATCGCGAATGAGCAGGTCGGCACTGGCGGTGAACCAGGCCAAGGCAATGCCGAGAAGAACGGCGGATTCCGTCGACAGGTGCGAAAGGTCCTGACCCCGCGCGATACTGACGAGCTGGTGGCCCGCCCCCCCTTGCTCCCAGGCCTGCTTCAGCGCCGAGGTCCACATGGCGTCCCGGTCGAGTTGCTGATAGCTCCGGAGCCGCGAGTCCAGCCACTCTGCATTTACCGGATGCCCGGGCACCGCTGTGACCGCGAGTACTTTGTCGAGAACCTCGATAAGATCGACGAACCTTCTGTGGTGCAGCACCCAGTTCGTGCAGGTGAAACTGGCGAGATCCCGCCAGGCGAGTACGTCCAGTGCCAGCATCGTCACTTCCAGGTGGGTCGCAGTTCCGCTGAGCAGGTCGGCGATCTCGATGCCGTGCAGTTCGGGCAGGACGATCGAATAGGCCTGGATGAGGCCTGCATACTCGGACACCGTGTCGGGCGTCGCCACGAGCGCCGCCAAGTCTCCCGAAAGGAACCGTGCGCACACGGCCGCCTTGTTCTGGTCAGCGATGCTTGATTGCGCGATCAACACATCGCCCAGACGCTCAAAGGCGAACCGCAGGAAAGAGGCGCCACTGTCGGACGCGACCGATACCAGATCGGCCTCTTCCATCGCCCTGAGTAAGGATCTCGACGCGCCCTGCGATGGCCGAACGCCCGCCAGAATCGTCTGGGCATCAGCCAACGGCAAAAGGCGCACGCCTCTCTGTCCCATTGCCTGAGCAAGGGCCAGGGCGCCGTCATTCACCGGATTCTCGATGCGGACGTCGAAGTCGAGCAGCTCGGCCGCCTTCCTGTTCGCGCCGTCGAGGATTGCCGCAATCAGCTTGGTGAGGCTGATCTGGCCACCTGGAATGCGATCCCACTTCATAGTCACCGCCGCCCGGCAGACCAGATGCAGGAACAGCGGATTGGCGAACTCGGGTTGCGCGACGACTTCGGCGGGCGGGCCAACCTTGTAGAATGCCGCAAAGGCGTATGCAGCGTCATATTCGCGGCCGGCAAAGCCCGCATGCGTAAAGCTGGGCAGGTCGTCGGCTGCAGCGCCAAGCGTATCCTCGATGAAGATGTCCCGGCAGGTGAGGAGCAGCTTGATCGGCTGCCCTGCGATATCGGCCTTGAGCTGGGGGAGCCAGGATCGCCATTGCTGACGATCAGGGGTCTCGTTGATTGCATCGACACAGAGCAGGAACGGCGCACCGGTGCCTTCGGCGAACGCGGCCAACACGCCGAGAATCTCGGACTTGCTCGCCGTCGGGCCGATGCCCAGCTTGCTTGCCACCACGCTCCACAGGTTTTGGCCGTACGTTATTTCCTGCCCGAGTACGGCCAACGCGCCGCGTCTGGCAGCAATCCGTCCTTTGGTGGCATCGATCGTAGTGTGTGTTTTTCCGATACCGGCAGGCCCCCGCATGAGCAGGGTGCCTGCTCCGGCCGCGATCGCAGCTGGGCTCTCTGCAAATGAGAGGACGTCGCGAAGGAGCGTGCAAGCATCGCGAGCGCGATCGAGATCCGCCGCAGGGAATGCAGCCTGAAAGGCGGCCTGCCATTGCCGCCAACGGATGTTGTCGTTTTCCTCGCCGTGCGTGCTGTCGAATGCGTCTTTGACCGCGTCTTCGAGGGACTGGACTATAGGAAGCGTTTGACTGGCGAGCTTTTGCAGCGCTGCGCGGTCGGCTTCTTTAAAGGAAAGATCCTCGACAGCGGCAAAGCGAAGGTTCGCATCCCTCAAGGCCGCCAATAACTGCGCAGACTGACCTGGATGCGCTTTGGGTGACAAAGCATTCCAGACACCAACTGCCTTGCGCAACCGCGCACCCCAGCCCTCATGCACCGCTGGCCAACCCGGATCGAGTCCGAAGGCCTTGATCGTATTACCGGCGTCGTTTCCGACCCGAAGAAGGGGCGAATATCGAGGCCCGGCAACGCCTTCGGCTACGGTCGCGGCGCTCTCAAGCGTCGCCATGTTCACGTTTAACGAGCCGAACCAGTACAATATCCGGCCGTCGGAATTGTCCATTCCCAGAAGCCGCGACTTCAACTCGCTCTCATGCCACCACTCGACCGTTATCGTCGCGCCGCGCCTGGCGGCACGATCGATCAGGCTTTTCCGCCAGGTCTCGAGCTTCTCCGCCTGGCCTTCGCCGGAACGCGCCTTGATCGTTGGTGTGGGATCGAATGGCAGGGTGACGATATAAGTTTCGAGATCGGTATGATTGTCGAGCGCGGTGTCGAGCGATTTCTCGAGTTGCGCGAGATGCCCTGCCTTCAATGGCAGGAAATATTTTGATTGAAGGCCTATGACTTTCCCGCTGGGGAGGCGCCAGATCGCCTCGACGCCGCCATCGCCACCTGCGCCGCGATACCGCTCGTATCGCGAGCCCGCAGCTACGGCGTAACGATGGAAAATCTGGGCGGAGAATTCTTCGAAGCCCTCTCTCTGATCGCCGTGTTCCGCACGAATTTTCGAAAAATCAATATCAGGAGTCATTCGTCAGCCGCAGTAGTGATTCTCAATAGATTATCGTGCTTATGCGATACGTAGCGTCACGTCACGTCACGTCACGTGGCCTGGCCCTAACCGGACCGTCCCTCCCGCTTCCTGCAGTCATCTGCTTTCTTTTAGAACGTCCGGTGTTCGACTGTAAGCCGCCCTTTCGACGGCGGCCAGAGAATGACCGCAAAGTCCCAGAGACCGCCTATCCTGTCGCTCAGGCACTTATCAGAACGACCATTATCGGACTTGGTTCGTATCCGTAACGGAGTGATTCCATAGTATCCTCGCGACGAGCGCCCTGGTCACGTTGCTGACGATGATCGACGTTGCCGATACCCGATGGTCGCCAAGTGGGACATTCCTGCCCTTACCAAGTGGCGCTTCGAACGGCAGGTTTCGCCAGCAGCTGACTTCCGGCGCCCATCCGAACGAGATCACAGAAAGACAGGGATCGGGCCGTTACCAGACTGTCCGCTGTCAGGATTGCGATTGTTCAAAATGGACAATGCCGATGTTCGATCGCGGCATCGCGACTGAAAACTATTCCGCCCATCTAGACCAGAGGGAACGGTGCTCTGGCGCATGGCGAATATCCGGCTCTTCCATCACAGCTGCGAGTCCGTCTCGCACGAACGTCTCGACCTCGACCCGCCCGTGGCCGGCATTTCCTTGTCCATGCTGAACCGCAGCACTTCCTCAAATACGCGGTTGCGCGCCTTGGCATCCGTTATAAGCGAGGCGGCCGGCATCACATAGAGGTGCAGCGGGATATCGTCCGAGGCGCCGATGACGAAATCGTCATAGACCACGCGCTCGCTAAGCGAGAACACGTCTTTGAAGCCGGTGCGCTTCATATCCTTGTAAAATTCGTCGTCGATCTCGACGACGGAAAAAGCGAACACCTCCCGCACGGTGGCGATGCGATCGACAAGCTCGCTCGCGTAGAGCCGGCACTGCACCAACGCCTTGTTGTTCTCGAAGATGTCAGCGCCTGGCTTCTTGAACTCGATGATGACGAGCTTGTTCGGGCGGCCCTCGTTATCCTTGGAGAAGAACGCGGCAACGTCCGGCTTGCGCCGCTGCTTCGACTCGGTCTCGACCCCGACCTCGCGAACGATCCGCGCCAGCGTCTCGTCGCTGTAGATGTTGCTGTAGGACAGGAACTTGTCGTCCACGAGCCAGACATTGTTCTCGCGGATGTCGCTGCCATCGCTGTGCTTGCGCAGGATGGCGTTGTGCAGGACGTCCTCGGCCGAATCGCGCGGCATCTTGGCAAGCGAGTCGATGACCAGCGCGCGGTGGACGATGAAGCGCGCCAGGTCGTCACTCGCGAGATGCGAGATGTCGTCGAAAGCAACGCTGCGGCCTTCCTCCAGCGCTTCCACAAGCTGGTCTTCGCGCCGCGCCTGCTGTGCGCGGTAGGTGCGCACGATCTCGTCGGCATCGAGCATCGCGGCTTCGCCGCTGAGCGACTCGATCTGGATGAATGGGTAATATTTACGGAGCTTGTCGACGTTCGCGAGCTTGAACGCCTCGATATCGCCTTCCGCCGCCTCGTTGATCATCGCCAGGCATTCCGCACGGATGCAGGGCATCAGCGCTTCCCGGCTGATCGGCGAAGCCATGTCGGCATCGGCATCGGATTTGGGGATTTCAAGCTTCTGCCGCTCGATATTCGAGCTTCGGTTGAGATAGGTCGAGGTGATCGAGATGAGATAGCGGCAGATGTCGAAACGTTTGCTGATCTGATATTCCTCGACGCACAGTTCGTCGGCGCAAAGCATCGCGACAATGCCCCGGCGCGGCGCCTCGTCGCGGAACAGATAGCAGTCGAAGGTCTCGCCCTGCAGCTCGAACGAGCGCGTCTTTTGCGCCTCGATCGCCTCGCCAGAGAAGGTGAAGTCGTCGGGAAACGGCTGCTTGCTGTTGTGCGTGAACCGGATCGCTATGGTCCGCCCGGCCTGCTTCTTGAGGAACAACAGCAGCCGGAGATCGTCGCACATCGCATTGACGAGCTTGGTGACCTGGGTGTTGATCTTCTCCTTGAGCTCCGAGATGGTGATCGTCGTTTCCCGGCGACCCGCCGAAGCGGTCCGCTGGACGTCGTCTAGGGTGAAATCCGGCGTGTAGCGAAATTCGACTAGCTCGTTCGCCAGCTGGCTGCGGACCTCGACGCGGTTGGCATATTTCAGGAAAGCCAGCCGGCCCACTCCCTTGCCGCCGATATCGTCCTTGTGACCGGTACAGATCTCATCGAAATAATTGAGATTGTCCTGGGTGAAGCCTTCGCCATCATCGGTGATTGTGATCTTCTCGAGGACATTGCGCACTTCGTCGCCGAACAGCCCGGGCTGGCGATCGAACCACAGATCTACGGTGATGGCATCGGCACCGGCATGGATCGAATTGGTCACGCCTTCGCGAATGACGTCCCGGGCGGTGACGCCACCCTTGTAATGCTCGGCGATGAATTTCTTGAGGTTGATCCGTGCCATCGCAACCTGTCTAGTCAGTGGCCTGGGGCCAGGCAATTGCGGGTTGCCGGTCATAGAGCGTCGGCATCTCCCGCGTCGCGAGCCGTAACGCTTCGATCAGCGTATGGGATCGCCGATATGGCGCAACCAGGCTGCTTCCGCAGTGGTTCGGCCTATGCGCTGTTCAAGTCGGCGATCTCGGCGAGCAGATAGCCGATATAGCTGCGGGTCAGGTTGCAATAGAGATGCGCCTCTTTGAGCGTCGGCGAGACATCGGCGGCGAGCTGGGTGCCATGCCGTACGCCGCCGCCGGGGGGCGAGGACAGGAAGCCGTGCATCTTGGTCATCCAGCCCAGCGCCTCGGCCAGCGTGCGGCCGGGGTGCTTGGCGCGCAAGTCCCGGATGATGTCGTTGAAATATTTGCCCGCGACCGTGCCGGTCCCGGTGTCGATCCCCTGGAACGCGGTCGACACGGTCTCAAGGAGCCAGAGGATCTCCTGCACGGCCTGGCGCGGGCGCTGCTCGAGCAACAGCCGGTCGGCTTGGTCGAGCGAGGCGTGGATCAGCTCGACCGCGCACTCGCCGATCGACTTCTCCGGCGCCTGGACCGGGATCGGCGTCTGGGGGTTGCGCGGCAGCAGCTCGGGCGGGCGGATCTCGTAGGGCACGCCGTGGTCGAACAGAATGCCGTTGACGATATCGACATCGGGCAAGCCGACCTCGGGATACTGGCCACGCACCTCCTCGCAACCGTCCCAGAATGCCGCGATGAAGGCGGGCGCGTTGTCCGCCGACGCTGCCATAAGGCTGTGCAGGTCGCCGATCGCCCAGCTCTCACTTGAGCTCCAGCCGCTCCCGCCGAACTTCGACTTGAACAGCTCGAAGATGCCCCAGGAGGATTCGCTCTGGCTGGCGATGGTGTGGACCAGTGAATTGAACGCGTTCATCGCCTGCATGTCGATCGGGCCGGGCGAGCGAAAGCGCCACTGCGCGGGCATCTGCAGTCCCAAAAAGCCAGTCCTTCCAACAAGGCGGGCAAGATGCCCGAGTTGCCGGCACCGCCCTTCTATCCTCGCGCACCGCTTGATAATCGGCGCGATCGTTTCGATATTGGTATCATGGCGGGGATCGGCCGAAACAAGCCTTGTCCGTGCAACGGCGGCAAGAAATACAAGAAGTGTTGCGGCGATCCGCGCAACGCGCCGACGGACCGCGCATCCCCGTTCGACATCGCCGCTATCGATCGCGCGCGACGCCAGGCGGAGGGATTGCGGACGCGTCGGCTGCAACAGCAAGGGTTAGGGCGCCCGATCCTATCTGCCCCGGTCAGCGGCGAACGGGTGGTGGTCGTCGGCAAGCGTCTGTACCATTCGCGGAAGTGGGTGACGTTCCACGACTTCCTGCGCGACTATCTGCTCGGCAGCCTCGGCGCCGACTGGTCGAATGCCGAGCAGGCCAAGCCGGTCGAGCAGCGACACCAGATCCTGCGATGGTACGCGCAGGCCGTTGCCGATGCCAAGCCGTTCACCAATCCGGACGGCGTTACCAGTGGGCCAATGACCGGCGCAATCCAGGCCTTCCTCAACCTCGCCTATAATATCTACCTGATCGCGCATCATGGCGACGGCCAGGCGATGGCCGACATCTATCTACAGCGGCTCAGAGGCACGCGAGACGATGCGTTCATCGGCGCGCTGTTCGAGACCTATGCCGCCGCCGCGTTCCTCAAGGCCGGCTTCACGCTCAGCTATGAGGAGACCAAGCCCAAATCGCATTCCAGCGTCGAGTTCGTCGCGACCTGGCCGAAAACCGGCGAGCAATTCTCAGTCGAAGTAAAATCACGCGTCCACACCGCCCATCTCGAGGCGCCCGATGGCCCAGTCGACGAGGTCAAGCGCCTGCGCGTCGGGGCCAAGCTCGCCAAGGCGCTCAGCAAGGCCGCGGCACATACCCGCGTTGTAATGATCGAGATCAACGTGTCCGACCAGCTCAAGGCCAGCGGCACCCTGGAGGGCTGGCCGGCCGCCGCGCTCAAGCAGATCCGCGACAATGAAGGCGCGACCGACAAGGACGGCGCGCCGCTGCCGCCAGCCTATGTGTTCGTCACCAATCACGCCTTCCATAACGACCTTGCCGGGACCGGCGGCAATATCCAGGCGCTCGCCGCCGGTTATCGCATCCCGGATTTCGGGCCCGATGTCCGCTACCAGGGCTTTGCCGGCGTGATGGCGGCGCGCGCCAAGCATGCGCCGATGACAGCGCTGATCGAGTCGATGAAGACGCATTATCAGATCCCCGCCACCTTCGACGGCGAGCTGCCAAGCACGCTCACCCCCGGCGGCGGGCCGCCTCGGCTGAAGTTCGGCGAGCGCTACGCCATATCGGACGAAAATGGCGCGCTACAGGCGGGGCGCTTCTACAATGCCAGCGTCGATCCCAGATCCGGCACAATGCACGGCGCCTTCGAGCTCGACGATGGCCGTCACATCATCGCAGCCGACGCGCTAAGCCCCAAAGAGCTGGCGGAATATTCCCAATATCCCGACACCTATTTCGGCGAGGTGCTGAAGCCCGGCGGCAAGTGCGAGAGCTTCGTCGACTGGTGCGACTGGCTGTTCGAGACCTATCAGCATACCCCTCGCGAGAAGCTGCTCGAATTCATGTCCAACGCCAAGGACGTTGAACAGCTCAAGATGCTCGGCCAGCGCGAGCTGGCGATCGCCTATTCGGAGCGGATGGCCAGCGCGCTCCACAAGCCACAAGGCGTCGCGGGTACACCGGACAGCGCCGCCAAGCCGGCCGTCTGACCCGACAGACCAACGCCAATAGCCCGGCCAGATCAGGACGCTGACACGCTACCCAGCAGCGTGTCGTCCCCGCAATCCAGCCCGCCAGTTCGATGATCGGCGCGGTACTGGTGAACCCGCCATACCAGAGCGCGACACGGTGCGGGACGGACAGCTCGCACCGACCTTGCGCGACCAAGTCCCAGGGCCGCTCGGGGCTATCATCTCGCCGATTTCCCCTCTGCGGCGGCGCCGGTCGAACCAGAACCGGCCTCCACCGGCGGCTAAACGCACGCGCTGCTCAGTGGGCGTCGATGACGTCGCCGAGCGAAGGACCATGAAAATAGCTCTGGGCGATCTCCTTGGCCGGTGCCTCGCGCGCCGCCTTCACGCCATCGCGGAAGAAATCGAGCCACTGCGCGCGGAAGCTGTCGTGCGGGACCTTGTACGGTTCCTGGCGGCTGAAGAGCCACATCCGGGTATCCGCGACGCGGTTGAGCAGCCAGAACGCGCGAAGCGCCTCCGGCTCGGTCGTTGCCTCGCGCATAACGAGATACCAGTGCCGCGCGACCCGCGCGCAGCTGAACCATTTGGCTGATACGTCATATACATCGGCGAGCCAGCCGGCCGCCGGCCGCGCTGCAAGTGGCCCGTCCCATAGCGCAACCGCGGCATCGCTGGCGTCGAGGAATCCGGCGACGGTGATCACCCGCGCCCGTGTCGCCGGCAACACAGCCGCAAGCCCGCGCTCGATCCAGCCGATCAGGAAGTCCAGGTGGCCGCCTCGCTCTAGCGCGCGCACCATGTCGAACAGCCGGCCGTCCTTGGTCGGGCGGTCCAGCATCTCGGCGCGTACGTCATCGAACATGGTACCTGCGGGCAGCTTGGCCGGAAAAGCCTGATCGTCGGTCGCCCACATGACCCCGCCTTCGCCTGCGACGCCGCGCCAGATTTCCTTGACGAGATCTGGATGGGAGGGCGCAAGCGCCTGTAGCAGCGGCCAGGTCGGGCCGCCGCCATGGTCGAAGACGATATTCTGGCGGGTCTTGGCGTCGTCCCATGCTCCGCGTAGCAGCGCGGTAGCCTGGTCCGGCTCGGCGACGACATAGGCAGCATAGGCTTCGTCACGGTCGACATAATAGGCCCGGTCGGCGCCGAAGCCGTGGGACCTGCGCGGGACCGCGATGCGATCGACCATCCAGGCGCGCCAGAGCGGCAGCACCTCGTCGCAGAGGGCGGGGCGCCCAAGATAGACATGGCTGAGCGTCTCGGCATCGAGGCGCGCCAGGTTCGGACGAAGCGCAGCATCGCCCAGATTGGAGAGCAGGCCGCTGATCTCGAAGCCGAGGACCGGATTGGCGGCGTTGGCGGAGTTTTGCCCGAGCGGCGCAAAAGCCTCTGCCGCGGCCTCCCCGCCAGCATAATGGGCGATGCGCAAGGCGTCGCGCTGCGCATCGGGATCGGCGAGGGTAAAAGCGCCGCTCCAGTCGCGGGACACCATGATTTGGCCGAACCGCTCGATCAGCGCGACTGCGAGTATCAGGTTGCGACGCAGGAGATCCGGCTCGGCGGTGAAATCCAGCTGAGCGATTAGCTGCTCGCGCTCATCGCTGGCGGGCGGGTCGAGCAGGTAGCGGTAGGCGGCGGGCCACTGCGCGAGCGGTGTGACGATCAGCAGCGCGATCTGATCGGCAAGCGGCGCGTGCGTCATACGAAGGGCGGTGGCCGCGCCGCGCCCGGTGCCGTCCGGCGCGGCGCTCGCCTCCAGCCGAGCGGCGAGCGCCGCCCGCTCCGCCTCCGTGAGGATAGGCAACGCGCCCTGTGCTATGCGGCGATAGTCGGCCCGATCATGATCGTCCTCCGGCACGGGCTGGTTAAGGAGATAGGCCCGCCACAGCGTGAAGAACCGCTCCGGATGCCAGCGCAGCAATACGGTCGCGGGGCGTCCATCCTGCGAGAAGAGTTCGACCATATCAGCTGGAACAAGGGTGTCGACGGCAGCTTGCAGCGCGTCGGCGAGAGGTTCGGACAGCGTCACCGCAGGATCGCCAACCTCCCCGGTTAGCGCCTCGATCAGCTGCAGCGGGCGCAGCATCCGATCATGCCCGCGCACCAGTACCGGCCCCGCGTCGTCGGACATCCGCTCGATGGCATAGCGCCTTACCCGAGCGGGCGCTGCCGGCAGCCACGCTTCCGCGCGCGCGGCATCGTCAGGATCACCGGCGCAGCGCAGCAGCAGCGCCGCCGCCGTGCGCGCAACATCTCTGCCCTCGCTGGCGAGCGCCTCGGCGACGGCGCGAACCGCGACAAAGACAGCTTCGGCGTCCTCGGCGTGATCGTCGCGCAGCAGGGCTTCGACCTCATGGACATGGATCTGCCGCCCGGCCGCGGCGCAGTGGAGCGCCCAGTCCCGCAGGATCGACACGAAGGGAAGGCGTGGGAGATAGCCGATCACGCGGGCGGCGAGGCGGCCCAGCCCTTCCGGAACCTCGGATGCCGGCCTGCCGATCCGCGCTTCCCAGACCCCGGGCAGGCGGCGATCAAGCGCGCGGAGCCGGCGCAGCTGCCGCGCGCGAGTGCGATTGAGCGTATCGCTATCCTGCGGCCGGCTCGCTGACTGCACCTCCGGCACGGGAATAGGGGTGAGCCAGGCATGCAAGCGCGCAGCGATCATCAGGCGCATGCGCGGGTGATCTTCCCAAAGGCAGGCGACGCCCCAGGCGAGCAGCCAGTCACCGCGAAGCGCCTGGCGCTCGCACACATCGAGGAAGATTGTCGGACGGAAAATGTGGAGGCGTCGCCAGAAATCCTGACCCCCATTGCCATGCATGGGATGGGCGTGCCAGCGCTCGAGCACCGCCGTGCAAAGCGCATCGGGCACTTGCGGGTCGACGATCAGCGCAGTCGCGCAAGTGCGCAGAACCTTTTCCACCAGGTCATCTGCCCCCCAGGGCTCGAGGAACCGGTCGATTTCGGCGAGCGCCGCAGGAACATCGAGCCGGCGGATAAGCCGGGCCAGGGCTAGGCCGACGGCATCTGGAAGCCCGCGATCGGTGAAACCGAATCGGGTGGGATCGTCGGCGTCGCGCTCAAGCCACGCGCCGGACACGAGATCGCCCAAGACGCGCCGCATGCGGTCGCGCGTGTCGCCACTCAGCTCGGCAGCTGTGTCGAGCACCGTGCCGCTAGTGACGCTATAGGCCTGCTGACGTAGTGCGGCGGCCTGCGCCTGGGTCGCCATCTCGCGCACCAGCCCCTCGAACACAGCGGGCGTCGCCGGGCCGCCTTTCACCAGACAAAGATTCTGGAAGTCGCGCAGCAACAGCTGCTCGCGGGTGATCCGGGTGAGATCGCCGATCTCGTCGGCGAGACGGGTCAGGTGAAATGCCGTGCGCGGATGGAGCGCTGCGGCGAGCACCACCGCCGAGACGAGGCCCGGATCGACGTCACGCGAGCGCAGATAGGCGTCACGTTCGGCCGTAGAAAAGCGGCCGACGGGCAGCACTGAGGGTGCGGGCGCAAGACCGGGTGCGACACGATGCCGCCATTCGTCGTCGCGGCACGTCAGGATCAGGCGGATCAGGCCGGTGCGCTCGGCAACGCGCAGGGGTGCCAGCCAGGCCGGCCAATCGAATGGGGCAATTTCGTCGAGCCCATCGACCAGCACGAGCAGCCGCGGCTGACCCGCTTCACCAGCGCCCTCCCCCCAGAGCGTCAGGCGGCGGCGCCAGAAGCGCGGCGGGTCCGCTACCCTGAGCCCCGCCTCCTCTCCGATCCGCCCCAGCGCGGCGATCACCGCGTCGAGACCATTGGCCGCCAAGACAGCGGCAGCCGCGCCGATCACGATCGGGAGCGGTCCATGTTCGGCGAGGGCAAGGGCGCGCAACGCGTCCAGCGCGCCCCAGGTCTTGCCCATGCCTTCGAGCCCGAGCAGCACCGCAGCCTGCGAGTCGGTCGACCACCAGGTCGCGACCGATGCGCGAAGCGCGATGCGCGGTACCGGCGGTGCCGAGACGAGCAAGGCGGGAGACGGACCGACGATCGCACGCGCGGCCTCCGCATCGGCAAAAAGTCGGTTCAGATCGGAGACGGCATTTTCGCGTGCCGCAACAAAGCCGGTATCCGTAGCGCGCAGCTCTGCGAGCACCTTGTCGCGAGCGGCACTGAAGCCCGGCGCGGCCGCGATTGCGTCAAGAGAGGCTCGCACCGCGGCCATCTCTCCCCATGCGCTGGCGTGATCCGGATAGGCTGCGCAAAGCGTCGCCAGCCGTGGGAAGCCCGGCGCGATCTCGCTCCAGTCGAGCGCGACGAAGCCCCAGCCGAGGGTCTCGGCGAAGTTGCGCACCGTTCGCGCGGCAGTTCCTTGCAGGCTCTTGGTCGACACGAGAATCCAGCAGTCTATGCCGGGCCAGGCCTCATGTGCGGATGCCATTTCGCCGACCAATCCGTTGCGGTCGAGTGAGGTTGAGGCCTTGTAGCTCTTGGACTGCATCGCACGGCGCGGCCCCGGCCCCACCGGATCGGCAATACCGTCGACGCCCAGTTGGTCGCCCGAGGCAAGCAGTCGCAGGGTCCCGCCGGTCGCGGCATCGATCAACGTTGCCGTCAGACCTTCGAATCCTTCTCGCGTTGCCGGCAAGCTGAGCAGCGCCGCCGCAACCTCGGCATAGGGAACCGCACGCTTCACCGGCTTCTTCTTCTTCGGGGTCGCTGACACACGGCGGCGGATGAGGCGGACGGTTTTGGCATCCGCAAGAATATAGGGATCGTTTCGCTTCCGCGCACGTCCACGGCGCCGGGGTGGCACAGCTACTGCGCCACCCTCTCCCACCGTGCCACCAGTGTAAGACACGCAAGCGGCGGAAAACTAGAATACGAGGCAAGCGCGACGCGGCCGACCGCGCGCCGGATCAGCCCCGGATCAGCGCTTCCACTCGTCTCGCCACGCATCGAGGGGCATGGCGCCAAGGCGCCCGGTCCTGCCCTTCGCCCGCGCGCGCTCGTTGCGGTGCATGCCGAGGAGCAGATAGATGAGCGCCGCGCGGACCAGCTGGAGCAGCTTGAGCGTGCGCTGCTCGAGATCGGTCCGCGATATCGCATGGGCCAGGCTGTCGAAGAATGGATCGCCCGGGCTTCCGCGCGGCGGGCCCATGTCGTGGACTTTCACATATTTGTGCTCGAGATGATTCCGCAATTCGGCAAGCGCCCGTGCATCGGGCTCGGTAGTCTCGCGCATATCCTCGTCGAACAGGTCCTTGCCGAGCCAGAACAGCCCGCGCCACGGCCAATTCTCCGACTGTACGAACACATCGCGAACCGGCGCATTCTCCTTTTCGCGCCAGATCGTGCGGAAGCTCACCTTCTTCTCGGGGATGCCGAGCTCGAAGTAGAAGTTGAGGAAATAGGCGATCTTGTCGAGGGTCGAATAAGCCATGCGGAAGGCGAGTTTTACTTTCTCGACCGACAGGCCATGGGCTGGGTAATCGAGGGTGTTGAAGAGGAGCACGTCCCGGTCGGAAAAATGCACGGCATCGCTGTGCGTGCCTTCGTAGAGAAGCCAGCGCGCCGAAGCGAAGCCCTGCTTCAGCTCATTGGCCATGCCGATGACGATCGGGGGTGAATCGAGATCGAGCGTGAAGCTGGGAAGCCCGAGTATGTCCTGAGCGGCGACGGGTTTGCGCTCGACATCATTGAGTGGGTTGAGGAACAGCACGCGCTGCAGGGACCAGCGGCGATAGCTCTGCTCCTCGGGCGTCTCGCCTAGGCTCCAGCCTTCCGGATCGTGATGCGTGCGAACGGCCTCGAGGTCGAAGTGGCTCGCTATCTGCCCCGCATGGCTGGCGAATTGCGGCGCCAGGCGAACGTCGCCCAATTCGGGAAAACGGGAAATCTGCTCGACGGCGTCGGTGAGATCGTGGTGGGCATGAAGTGCCAGCACGCTCTGGTGACCGGGATCGTAGAGCGCGCCGACATAGTACATGAGACCGTTGCCGCGATTGGCGCGCGCCATCCAGAAATTGGGATCGATGCCGAGCGCGCGAGTCCAGATCGCCTGCGCCTCGACGAACCGCCCGATCTTGTCGAACCGGTTGGCGAGGTTGGTGAGGATCTGGCAGCGATACATCGGGTGCAGCGTGTCGAAAGTCGGATTGTTGAGCGCCTTGCGCAGCAAGAAAATCTGCTCGCGCACTTCGGGCTGATCCCAGTCCCAGACGCGTGCCCGGTCGCCGAGGCGCTGCCGGTAACGAGCATCCCAGGCGTTGGCCCGGAAATAGTCGAGCACGGCGAGATCCTCGCCCGGCACGCCGCGCGCCTCAAGTGCATCGGCCAGCGCCAGGCCAGTGGAGGCCAGCGCCATATCGCCATGATCGCCAGCAGCGTTGATCTGCTCGGCGATCAGCTGGAGCGCCTCGTCATCGTCGAGGCCGTCAATAGTGGGTTCGGACAAGGCTAGCCCTCCCCATCCTCGGCGACCTCGCCACCATCGTAGCGTGGAAGCTGGTCGGCGAATTCGCCGCTCAACGAAATTTGATAGGCGTCGGCCAGCGCGGCGATCTGGTAGCCGATCGCCTTGCGCAGCACGCGCAGTGCAGTCTCGAACGCCCGCCAGTCCGGGTCGTTCGAATCGCAGCGCAAGGTCACGAGATCGAAGCGTTCGACCGCGTCGAAGAAATGGCGGATTGTCCGCCCGAGCGCGACCAGCACTACGTCGATCGGGCTGCCCGCGGCGCAACGTTCGCGCAGGCGGGTCAGGTCATGGCGCAGATTGTCGAGCGACAACCGCACCCGGTCCGGGAACTCGGCATCGAACCGTGCCCAGAACAGCCGGCGGTCCTCGAAAAGCGCGATAATGTCGCGAGCGAGACCGGGCTGGGCTTGGTTCGAGCGGAGCAACTCGAGGCTGCGCGAATAGCCTTGCTGCCGCACCTCGGCGATCATCGCCTCGTGATCGCGCTTCCACGCGCGCAGCAGCTCGGCGGGATGCCCCTCCTCGTCCTTGTCGACGATGTCCCCGCACTCGCGGCAAAGCCAGATGCCGTTTTCGACGGCGACGCGCTCGGCCTCGGACTGCCCTGGATCGTAGCGCGGACCGTTCGGTGCCGCGCCGCCGATATGTGCGGCGTGGCCGGTGCCAAGTCCGCGCTCGGAGCCGCGCCGGGGCCCGGCGGTTAGCTTGAGGCAATAGGGGTTCGAGCAGAAGTGCGCAGAGCGCAGCGCAAGTTCGCGTTTGACCGGCATCAGGAAGTTGTCGCGTGGCATGATCGGGGTTCTAGCCGCAGCTTCAGACTAAGGCACGGGTCGACTGGGCTATAATGCGCACGCGATCAAGGCCAGCGGATCTGCGTCTTCACGCCCCAGAATAATTGGGCCTCGTCCGACAGCAGGCCGCTCGGTACCACCGGCGCGTCGAAGACGCGGCTGGCAATTCTGTACAGGGCGGTCGCGACACCTTTCTCGCGATAAGGTAGCATCACATCGACGGTATCGCAGCGCACCGCCTGTGCATCGGCGGCGAAGACCGCCGTGGCGACCACCGCATCGTTCTCAGGATCCACCACATCGATCCAGACCGAGCCCATGGTATTGTCGATATCGATCGAGCGATCGTCATGGCGCTCGCGCAGCGGATCCTGGGTATCGAGGCCGGTGGGGACGAGCGTGACGATCGCAGCGTAGCCTTGCGGGAGCGTCTCCTGGAATCGACGAGCGGACGTAATTGCGCGAGTCACGACGGCAGCATACCTCTTCAATTTTCGGCCCACGGGCGTCCGGATCATCCGCCGTATCGGCTGCAAGCCCGAGCACGAAACCCGCTGACTAATTTAGTCCGCGTCAAATCCCGACGCGCTTCAGAATGGAGACCGAAAATGTCGTTCTATGAAACCTATCGTGGCTACCGCATCGAGTATCGCAAGCGGTTCCGCACCGCCTTTATCTGGCCGCCTAACTCAAACCTCGCGATCGAGACGATCCCGACCGCGACGATCGAAGAGGGACCGGATGGTCTGCGATCTCGCGCCTATGCGGCGATCGACGCGGATCTCGACGGCTAGCGAGAATTACGTGCACCTCGCTACCGCAAGGTAGCGGGGTGCTCACGGCCCGCAGCCGCGACCGATTCCGCGAGCGCCAGCGGCTTGCAGCTGACCTTGTTCGGCGGATCGCTGCTCGCAATGATCGGGCCCGCAATTATATAGTGCGGAAAAGCCGTAGGGTGACGTGCATTCAGCAGGGTTCAAATCTGATGCGACGGCGGGGCAGATTGGCTCACGCGGCTCCTCCCCATGCGCTTCCCATCACATTCGGTGGTTAGCTGGGCACCTCTCTGCGCCCGAGCTGACCGGCCGCTATTGGTAAGCTGCGTCGATCGCCGGAATGACCGCTTTTGAGGCGCACAGCCGACGGGCTGATTTGAGCGACCCGAACGGCGTCTGTGGACGCCCCTAAAGATGCAAGCGTTAAATGAGGTGTGGCAACGTAGTCAGGTGCTCTCGTCTGTCCGGCCTGTTGAGCAACTTGGAGCTGCTGGCCTGTATGGGAGTTCGCGGACCGGATCCACATCGGGTTTGCGCGCTTGGCTAGCGCCACGCCGTTCACTGGTTTTCCGACCCCGTCTACCGACTGTTGTGCCATACCCTCCTTCGACCGCCTACGTCTCCGACGACCTCTGGCCCTGCGCTGCAGCTTTACGCTTCAGCGACGACCGGAGCTTTGTAATCTTCTCGCCTGGTCATGAGTGCCCAGGCCGTACGCGCCATCTTGTTGGCGAGCGCCACCGAGACGAGCATCCGAGGTTTGCGCGCCAGCATCCCTTCGAGCCACGAGCCTGCAGGCGCACCATGTACTGTTGCCTGCCTCACGACTGCGCTGCCGCCGATGATCAGCAGCCGTCGGATAGTTCGCTCACCCATTTTCGAGATCCGACCGAGCTTCTGCTTGCCTCCTGTGGAGTGCTGGAGGGGCGCTAGACCCAGCCATGCAGCAAAGTCCCGCCCCTTGTTAAACGTGGTGGCATGCGGTGCCAGCGCCACGATCGCGGTAGCAGCGATCGGCCCGATCCCAGGAATCGTCATCAACCGTCGCGCAACTTCGTCTTCGCGGGCACGACGGACAATTTCCTTGTCCAGGTCTGCGATCCGAACGCCGAGCTCGGCAAGCGTATCGGTCATGATCTTGAACATGGCTCGTGCCCCCTCTGGCAAGGATGAGGCCATTTCATCCTCATCGAGCAAGTCGGCCAACATAGCTATATGAGCCTTGCCGCGCGGCGCTACCCAGCCGTACTCGGCCAGATGGCCGCGCAAGGCATTGATGAGCTGCGTCCGTTGACGAACCAGTAAGTCGCGGGTCCGGAAAACCATGCCAGCAGCTTGCTGCTCCTCCGTCTTTATCGCGACGAAGCGCATACCGGGTCGCTGTACCGCTTCACAAATCGCCTCTGCATCGACCGCATCGTTCTTGTGTCGCTTCACGAACGGTTTGACATACGCGGGCGGGATAAGCCGCACCTCATGGCCAAGCTGCGTCAGTTCGCGTGCCCAGTGATGAGCGCCACCACAGGCCTCCATCGCGATAAGGCAGGCTGGTTGAGCAGCGAAGAAGTCGAGCAGCTTCCTGCGGGTCAATTTGCGGCTGAACACCACTTCTCCGCGTTCGTCGGCGCCATGCGCGTGAAACGAACTCTTGGCGATATCCAGACCGATTGTGCTAGCTTGCGACACGGACGCCTCCCTCAAGTGGTGATCAACACCTCCACTTTGGCACATCGATGCCGTCGGGGGGCGTCCACCCCATCAGGTTTCAGCAGAAGCCGACGCTTGCATCAACGACGCTGAATGTCTTGAGTTGGTCGGGTGCTGCCGGAAGCTCGTGGGACATCCTAGAAATCCCTGCGCGGAACGTAAAACGTCTGAGGTTGCCGAAACCCAATGGACGAGCGGCCCGTCGCATCCGCGTCCGCGCTCCTCTAGGTGGTGTGGACTCTAAGGATTCCCATTTGCGTTGAAGCATGATTCAAGGCTGCTTTTAGGAGGCGGCATTGGGTGTGATGGATCGGCTGGTGTTGAGCGACAGCGCCTGGGAGCGGATGGCTCCGCTGATCATCGGGCGGCCTGATCAGAAGGGGTCGACCGGTCGCGACAACCGGATGTTCGTCGAGGCGGTGTTGTGGATTGTGCGGACGGGGTCGCCCTGGCGCGATCTCCCCGAGGTGTTCGGCGACTGGAACAGCGCGTTTCGCCGCTTCAGCCGGTGGAGTGCGAAGGGTGTATGGTGGCGGATCTTCGAGGCCATGTCGGATGACCCGGACTTCGAATATCTGATCATCGACAGCACCGTCGTTCGCGCCCATCAGCACGCTGCCGGGGCGAAAAAAGGGGGTCTGAAGATCAGGCCATTGGCCGTTCACGCGGCGGCCTGAGCACCAAGATCCACATGGCCGTCCGGGGACTTGGCTGTCCCGTGCGGTTCACGCTGACCGCAGGACAAAAGGGAGATGCGCCGCAAGCGGCCGGCCTCGTCGACGGACTGCCAGCCAAAATCGTCATGGCCGACACCGCCTACGACAGCGACGCCCTACGCCAGACCATCGCCGACAAGGGCGCTACGGCCGTCATCCCGAACAACCCCTCCCGCACGTTCAAGCATCCGCTCGACAAACATCTCTACGCTCAACGCCATCTCGTCGAATGCTGCTTTTCCAAGCTCAAGCAGTTCAGGCGCGTCGCCACCCGCTTTGAGAAAACGGCCCGAAACTACCGCGCCGTCATCACACTCGCTGCCATCGCCCTGTGGCTGCGGTAAGTGTCCACACCACCTAGCGCTGGATTAAGACATCCTGATGCATCAGGATGTCCGCAGCGCAGAGGGGCGACAGTGTGGGGTTCAGATTCCGAAAGTCGATGAGCATCGTTCCCGGTGTCCGCCTGAACTTCAGCAAATCGGGCGTGAGCACCAGTATCGGGGGCCACGGGGCCACCGTGAACCTGAGCAAGAGGGGCACGCGCACCACGATCGGCATTCCGGGCAGCGGCCTGTCCTATTCAACGCTGACGCCGCATGCGCCTCATCTGCCGGGAGCCGTCGCTGGACAGCAGACGAAATCGAACGGGGCGGGATGGATCGCCGGCATCGGGGCTGTCATCGTGCTCGGTGCCGTCGGTCTCTACTCCGCGTCGCCCCGGACCGCTCCGGGAACGGCGCCGCAGGCGGTCCAGGCGCCGTCCTTTGTCAACACACTCTCGTTGAACTGCCGTTCCGCGCCCGGTTCCGGCGGGTCCGTCGTCAGGACGCTCGAACGCGGCACCGCCGTGACGGCGAGCGCCGCTTCCGGCGTATGGAGCAAGGTCTCCAGCCCCGGCACAGCGGACTGCTGGGCCCTGTCCCGGTTCCTATCAACCGACGCTCCGATCTCGACACCCTACCAGGGCAATTCCCGGGCGAGCGGAGGACATGGCCCCCGTCTGGCGCGCAACGCCGCCCCGCTCGGCGCGGCCGGCGCCCGCAGCTATGCCCTGCACAGACATCGAGTCATTCACCACCCGCGCGGGACGTCGGCGAGCGGCTGCTCGTGCGGCGGAGGAGGTGTGTGCATCGGCCCTCGCGGAGGCCGCTACTGCATCACCAGCGGAGGCAACAAGCGTTACGGTGTATGATGATCCCTATCCCGTGGCGATCAATACCGAGTCGTTGCTTCGGTCCGTCAGCATCGTAAGCTACTGGCCAGGAATCCTCCAATCCACGGAGCTGGTCCATGACGCATCGATCGGCTGCCCTGTCGGATCGCTGGCAGGCGCGAACCGCGCGCGCCGCTGGACGAGTCGGCAGGTCATCTGATCGAGATCTGCGAAGCCACTAGACTGGACGACGTCGCACCCATCGACCGCACCGGACTGCTCCACATGCAAGGTGAACGTTACGCGACCGGCTTCGCCCGCACGGAGGGCGCCCGGCGGGTAGTCGTCCGGCGTGATCCATCCTCCCGGACCGCCCCTCGGTCTCGGCGGCGCCTGGACTGAGGGTGCGCCGGCCGCCGGAGGGGCAACGACCGGCACGGGATCCTGCGCCTGCGTCGCGGCGCCCTGACGGGGGGCGGGCACAGCGGCCGTCGCGGAAAGCTCCGCAAGACGATTGCGATACGCTTCCGCAAGACACCGGACCGCGTCCGGTGAACCCGCGCACGCGTCGCGCTGCGAAAGCCAGTCGCGTTCGCCAACGACAAGTCGCCGACGCTCGTCGCCGGACGTCCGGCTACGCATCTCGCGATAGGAGTCGTTTAGCTGATCGTCGAGATTCCGAATGGTCGGATCTATGCAGAGGATCGCCGCGACGCCGCTCTTCCCGGCGCACGCGCCGGCCGCGTCCGCCGCGCCGGAATCCGCTGGCCGCAAGACCTTCTCGGATACGAATTCCGTCGTCCCGTTCGACCCTGTGAAGGCGATCCATCCGCTGCCATCGGATGCGATGGAGCGACCGATGGCGAGGAGGGAGGCGCCTTTCTTCAGCTTCTCCACGACCGCATCGCCATCTGGCGCCTCACGCGCGTTCACGGTCGGAATGCCGGCTTTCGGCGCCACCACGAAGCCTTTCGGAGGATCGAACCGCTGCATGCCCGGAAGCTCCGGGGTGCTCCCGGCCACCGGGGGCGCCTCCGGATGCGGGACGGGCATCTGGATCCTCGACATGGCGAAAACGGCCGCCATCATCGCCATGATCAGGACCGTCCACGCCAGCGAACTCATCCGCTTTAGGCGAGCACCGACGGTCGGGTTGACGATGTCGTCGTCGGCCAGCGCCTGCAGCCGTTCCGCCTGCGCACGCACCAGCGGCTGGTCGACGAGCTTCCACCGCATCAGGACCGTCTGCGAAGCCACGCGGAGGTCGTTGGCCCCGCGCCCAAGCTTCTCCCGGAGCTGGGCCCCCTTGTGATTGGCCTCGCGGTTGATCCGGTCCTTTTCGCGCGTGTCCGCGGCGTTCGGTCTCGGATCGTAGACGAAGCGCGCCTCGACCTGCCGACGCCAGGCGTCCATCGCGGTCGCTTTCGCCTGACCGAAGCCGTCGATGCGGATGACGGCGGCATAGCTGACATTGAGGGCGCTATCGATGCCCCACGATGCGAGCGCCGCCTTCAGGCCCGGACCGACGCCCCGTATCTTCGCCGCGGAGACGCGGTGGTTCTCGAGATGGGATCGCAGCTGGAAGTCCCGCCTGTGCGCATCGTAGTTCGCGAGCTGCGCACGGAGCTCGCCAGGCAGCGCCTCGAGCTGCCTGCGAGCCTCGCCAAGCGCCTTCTTGTTCGCTGCGAGCTCGGGTCCGCCGCAACGCCGCTCCCAGTCCGCGAGCGCCTGGGTCCACTGCCTGTCTGCTTGAAGCGCCCGATCGTGGAACGCCCGGGCGGCCTTCGGTCGCCCGAACAGCATGATTAACCCGACGAGGCCGAGACCGAGCCAGACGATCAGAGCCGGCGTGGCCACGGCCGTGCCGATGACGGATCCCGCCAGGACGACTATCGCCCAGCCCTTTCGAGCCGTCACGGTTCCTGCCGCCGCGACCGCGGCGTCCGAAGCCACTGCGTCCATGTCGGGTAGCAGCGGGTCGGGCGGCGTCGCGGGCGGCAGCTGCACAGCCTCGATCGCCGCCCAGACCGAACGCAGGTCGAAGACGCCCGGCGTTGACGTCGCGGTCGCGGCGGATTGGGGCGGCAACGGCGGAAGGAAGAGGATGAGGCCGGGGCTCGCGCGCTCCATTCTGCACCACGGACAGGCGGCCGCCGATCCGGGATAGTAGTGCAGGTCGTTGTCCGGGCACCGTCTCAGTTGGGTTTCGAGCTTTTCGAGGACGCCGATCCATCCCACCGCCGTCGGCCTCTTGGTGCCGCGATCGAACGCGGTCTCGAACGCCTGCGCCACGGGCGGTGGGAAGTCGGACAGAAGCGGCGTCGCGGGTGGCGGGCGCATCCCGACCGCCCGCTGCAACGAATAGGCGAACCGGTATTCGGCGATCGCCTTCTCGAGCGTCATTTCCCCGGCCGCCTGATAGGAACCGCTGAACGGCTGCCGACCCATGAACAGCAGCTGGAAGAGGATCACCGCCAGCCCGAAGGCATCATGGTTCGGCGTTCGGACGATACCAGTTAGACTGGCGCCCTGGAGTTCGGGCGGCGTGTATTCCTGCGTTCCGACGGCGCAGAGGTACTGCGTTCCGCCTTCGGACAGCTGGAAGCTGTCGGCATCGATGAGCGCGACCGTGGCGCGATCGGACACGAGGATGCCGCTGTGGTTGATGTCGCCGATCACGCAGCCTCTGGCGTGAACCTCCGCGAGCGCGCGAGCGACGTTCACCGCCGTGCGGACAAGGAAGCGGTAGTCCGCGCTCGGAAAATGCGTCTTCCTGTCGACCGTCGAATACAGGTGATGGATCGGCTGATGACCGCTCACCAGCTTCATGACGAAGCCGGCGAACATACCCCTCGCGTCCGACACCACCTCGCTCGGGTAGGCGACGCGATCGCTCCCGCTGGCCAGTCCCGCCCTGATCATCGCGACGATCTTCGGCTGACGATCGAGAACGTCCGCGACCGTGTAGAATTTCACCGCATGGCCAGCGACGCCTTCGATCGCGTAGACCTCCCCCTCACCCCCCTTCCCGATGCGAGCTCCGATCCGGATCGGCCGGTTGCCGGCGAAGAGGGGAGGCGGGCTCATCGAAGGACCGCGAGCACCAGCGTCTTGTCGTCATCGGTGCGAGCATTGATCGCATCGCTGTTCAGATAGGCCGCCAGCTTCTCCGAAAGGTCACGGTCCGAACCGACGGCGCCGCTTTGCTCGAGGGGCACTATAATCTTCGCGAAGAACGGGACGTGCGGCGTCTCGCTGGCGAAATCCAGTGCAAGACGCTCGATCCCGTCGGTGAACGCGACGACGGCGTCGATGGCATGGTCGGACCGGACCATGCGCATCCGGACCTCCGGCTCGTCGGTGACGAAGAAAGTCGTGGCCGCGTACTGACCCTGCGCGGGCCAGCTCGTCACCCTCCAATCCGCAGCCTCGCTCGACCGGACGACGGAGGAGCCGTCGCCGACGTGGGCGACGAGCGTGTCCTTCCCGTCCGTCACCGTGATCACGACCGTGGCGGCGAAGTCGCGCAACCGAAGCGCGAGACGGTCCGCGGACGACGCGATCCGGTCACGCGCCGTATCGAGCCATCCCCACAGATCGTCATCGGTCGGCATTTCCGCGACCGTTGCAAAATGGCTGCGAAGACTGGTCGTGAACGTCCGGCAGATGACGGACGCCCCCTCCCCGCCATGGCTGGAGCTTCCCGCGCCGTCGGACACGATCGCGACAAGCGTCGATCCGTCCCGGACGGCGAAGACGCTGAACGCGTCCTGCCGCCTCGTTCCCGCCTTCGCATGGGATACGCCCCGGCAGGACGCTCCCGCCCACGCCCAGCTGGCCACCGTCAGCCAGCCACCGCCCAACCGTCGGGAGCAGTGGGATTGGTCAGCGGCACGGCGTCTCCGGGATTGGACTTCGACATCGAGCTCAACGAAGCGGACAGCCAGGCGAACAGCTCCTTGAACGCCAGACCGCGCAGCTTAAGGGGCGCGCGCGTGACCATCTTCCCGAGCGCGCCAAGGTCCGCGTCCTCGACGCCGACGGCGTAGAACATGAACTCCTTCGATGCCTCGCCCGCAGCGATGGCGGCGGTGGCCGCTACGACCGAGTCCGTCGGAGCGCCGTCGGTGATCAGGAAGATCCAGGGCCGGTAGTAGGAGATGCCGTTGGCTTTGTACTCGGCCTTACGCCGGCGAAGCAGTTCGATGCCCTGCTGGATCGCCTCCCCCATCGGCGTCATGCCTTCCGGACGGAGCGTGGGCGGATAGAAGCTCGTCACCGTCGTGAAGTCCGAAACGACCTGAACCGGCCCGAAGGTGACGACCGCGACCTCGACCCGCTTGGCGGCCAGCGTATCACCCGCCAGCTCGTCCTTGAAAGCCGCCAAACCGGCGTTGAGCTCGTCGATCCTCGCGCCGCTCATCGACATCGACGTGTCGAGGAGGAGAAGACAGGGGCAGCGCGGCTCCGGGTTCTCTGCGAATTCAGCCGCTCCGAAAGGCATCTGTCCAAAATCAGTCACGCGCACCCCCTAGTAGAACCCGTCGCCACCCTAACTGCGTCACGCGCTTATCGAAAGCCGGTATGCGTCGGCGTCCCGCCCCCGGATCGGGGCCGTCGGCTGGTTCGAGCGGCTGACTGGCGGAGCCCAGCGTCTCCCGATCGATCAACACTGGCGGGCGTCGATGCCTCGTCCGCTGCTCGTAGTCGTACGCCCAGGAGAGTAGATCCCCACCGCGCCATGGCCGGGCGCTGAACTCGACGCCGAACGGAAGCCCATCCGCATAGAAGCCGCCAGGTAACAAAATCGCCGGCACGCCGATCATGTTGATCCAGTCGATCGGCGAATGGGGGCCTCCGCTCCGCCCAGGCGTGATTGGTTTGCCCATATCTTTGCGGAGGGGTGATAGCCAACGTCGCCAATTACCCCGCTCTACTCGAAACTTTCCTCTTGCCTCCGGTCGCGTCCCCTCTCACCAGCGATCCAACTCGCCATCGGCTCCTCCAGATCTGCCACCCATTTGCGCACCGAAGCGTCGTCGTGCCCGTTCAGAGGCTGCACTGCCTTAACTCGCGCGGTCAGCACATCCGCCAAAGATCCTGACCAACCCTGCGGATGCATGCGATTAGTGAAATTACCGAGGAAGGCGAGTTTATCGGGAGCGCAGGACAAAAGCCTTAGAAAACGGTCCGAGAGCATGATCTCCTGACCCGCCTCCTCCGCCACCGTCTCGAACATCGATGTGCCGCGGCCAACGAGATGGTAGCGGATTTCGGGATCACGGTCGGCCCAGGTGATCAGGACGTCGACGTCGAGCTTCCCGACCAATGAGGGTTTATCGAAGCCATAGGATCGCAAAAGGCGGTTTTGCGACGCTTGTACGCCTAAGACAAAGATGTCGAGCGCAATGAACGGCCGAACCTTAAACAGACTGTCGATCACCTCGCCCAGATGGCGATATAGTCCGCTGTCAGCCTCGAGCGCGGCACACACATTCCCACGAATCGTGATTGCGGCAGCATCTGAATAGCCGCCAGTGAGGCACGCACGGATGAGGACGGCCGCACCGTGTCTGCGCGTCTTCTCCTCCCGAAAATCGATTTCGACGAGCAGCGTCCGCCCGAGCGCGATGAACCTCGGATCGATCGGCAGCTGCTTATCCCGCCGCGTGATGAGACACATATATAGGATCTCGAGCGCCGCCTCCGCACCACTTGGGAGGGGAAGGATATCCTCCAAGAGGGCACAAACATCCCCCGGATCGATACCCGCCGCTGCATGGCCCCCGATGACCTCGAAGGCACGGCCGTTGAGAAGACCGAAAGCGGCGGCACGACGTAGTCTGGTGACGGCAGCGCCTTCAATGCCGGCTCTCGCCTGCAGATAAGGAAACATCGGGCCGAGTGTCGGATCTTCAATCGCTCGGTCGAGAAGAGCAGCCCCGAATACGGGGTCGCGCTGATACGCTTCCTGCAGGAACCCTCCCAACATGACGGAATTCCTTGTGGCTGGATCAGCACCGAAATAGGCGCTCGCCAGCACCGTCCACATCTCGTCTAGCTTTTTGGCCCCTCGGGCCAATCCCCTTCCGAACTCGAAGGCGCGGGGCGCGTGCGGCGAAACCGAGATCTCGTCGATCAGCCGTTTCAGCTCTGCCGGTGATCCCGTCGCCTCCTCCCCGATGCTGATCGCTGCCTCGGCAATCCGGCGGTAGCCGTCGGCAACGTCGTCGACATCATCTTCCTCACCATCTTCGAGGCTGTAGCCTCCCTGCGATCGTTCCAAGACGAGTGCGTGAACGCGCTCGACCAATCCGACCGGCTTGAGCCGATCGATGATTCGAGAGAGCTGAACGCGGACGTCTTCTGGCATCCCCGGCCCGTCGAAGCGCAATGCCGTACGGAACGCGATCCAACCGTCCAGCCAGACCCCATCCTCGGCAAAGCGAAGCGCCGCTGCTTCAAGCGCATCCTGACAACCGCCTGCCCACCAAAGGCCGCGCGCGTGATGCGCGATGGCGCCCTTCGCATCGATCCTGTCCTTGAGCTCAACGGCAAGGATCACCGCCTGGACGTACCAGTCGACGATGTCGCTCTGAAAGTTTGGTTCCCAGCCGAAATCACGTGACCGCGCCCCAAAATCGAAATCATGCGGTGTCGAAAAATGCACGGCCTCAAGCATAGCGTCGAGCGCTTCGTGCGCCCGCTGTCGGAGATTCGGGTCGTCAGACGAAGCAAGTTTCCGGATCATCCTGCGGCGCTGCTCCGGCGGAGCACGCGTGCCAGACAAATAGGGGTCATCGCAGAATATCTTCACGAGCGTACGCTAAGCGAAAGGGCGTGACGGCAGACTGAGCGTGGCGCGGAGGCCATGCGGTTGCCGATTGTCCAATATCAGCCTGCCGCCATGCGCGACGGCGATACGATCCGCGATCGCCAAGCCGAGGCCTACCCCACCTGTCACGCGGCTTCGCGATGGTTCGAGCCTCCTGAACGGTGCGACGATGTCACCGACGTCGTTCAGAGGGATGCCGGGCCCGGAATCATCGACATGGATGCACACCTGCGTGTCTCGATCCTCGACCGACAGGATGGCATTCCCCGCATAGCGCACGGCATTGTCGATGAGGTTGTCGAGGGCGCGGTACAGAAGAGGTTTGTCTACCATGGCGCAGCCGTCATCGAGTTGGCTGGCCAGATCGACATCTTGGTCCAGCGAACGCCGGTCATCCCGGATTGCGGTGAGAAAGGCGACAAGATCGGTGTGTTTCGGACAAAGGCGATGCCGATCGATCTGCGCGAAGTCGAGCACCTCGCCAATCATCGCCGCCATCCGGTCGAGATCATGGATCATGCGTTCGCGCTCGCCTAGCGGAACGAGTTCCGCGCGGATGCGCAGTCCGGTCAGCGGGGTGCGGAGGTCGTGGGCGATAGCGGCGAACGCCTGGAAGCGTTCCTCCGCCTGATCGGCAAGGCGCTGGTGCATGGCGTTCATCGCTGCGGCGACGGCTCTGATCTCGGCCGGACCCTCGTCTCGAAACGGCGGTTCGCTAATCAAGTCGCTTCGCGCCGCGCTTTCCGCCAGATTGCGCACTGGAATCGACAGCCGACGTGCTGCGATCCATACTAGCACCGCGGAAAGCATCAGGGTCAAGCCGAACGCCACAAACAGCCGCAGTCGCCACGCCGCAAGTTGCCGATCGGTCGGGATGACGGTTCGCCAACGGCCATCGTCCTGCCGAACGGCTGCTTCGAACGCGGGCATTTCCACATCGGGGCCGATCCGCACATCGGCACCATATCGCATCCGAAACCCGCCGGCACCGCTGTCGACGAGCAACGTCCGGTTACCGACCAGAATGACGCTTTGCCCTGTCGCTTTTCCCTTGCCGGCGCCATCGCTGTCGAGCCAGCGCGCGCGAACCTTATCGGGGCGGACGCGCAACATCCGCGCCAGTGAAGCCTCGACCTCCACGATCCGGGGCGGGGTGGGCGGTGCCGACCGGATCGTCAAACCGAAGGCACCGCTCCGCTTGCCCTCCAATACACTTGCCGCATCACGAACTGTCATCCGCACCGGCGCAGGGGTAGGTGTCATCAATACGATGCCCAGGCTCAGAGCGAATGCGAGCACCAGGGTGGTGAGCGCCAACGTCGCGACCTGGGCCAGGATAGATGGCGACCACTTCATCGACGGCTAACCGCGGCCCTAAATCGATAGCCGAGCCCACGTACGGTTTCGATCAGGCTCGTCCCGCCCGTATCCGACAATCGCCGTCGCAATCGGCTGACCGCCAGATCGATCGCCCGGTCGAAGGGACCGTCATCCGCGCCATGGGTAAGATCGAGCAGCCTGTCTCGACTAAGAACTTGCGCCGGGTGCCGGACGAACGCGAGCAGCATCCGCAGTTCGCCTGCCGTCATCGATACCGGCGTGCCGTCCGGCGCAATCAGGCGTGCGATATCCGGCTCGAACAGCCATCCGTCGAAGTGATAGGACAGCGGCGGTTGCGTGACCGGCGGGGCTTCGCGCCGGAGGATCGCGCGGATGCGGGCGAGCAACTCGCGCGGATCAAATGGTTTGGCCAGATAATCCGCCGCACCGATCTCCAGCCCGACGATACGGTCCGTCGTATCCCCCAGCGCGCTGAGCATCAGGACGGGAGGAGCAGCATCGCGTAATCTGCGGCAGAGTGACAGTCCGTCCTCTCCCGGCAGCATCACATCGAGAACGATAAGGTCGGCACGGGTGCCGTCCGCCAACGCATCGAAGCTCCGCGCATCGGGTACGCCCGTGACGTCGAAATCATGCCGCGACAGATAGCCGACGATCGCGTCGCGCACGCTGTCGTCGTCCTCCACTACGATGATCCGCGCCACACTGCTCGCCATGCCTTCCCTTATCGATGGATCGTATCGCGTTCATGTCCTGAACGCTGTCCAGGATACAAAGAGGCCATGAAGGCGATACCTTCGCCCGCCATAGAGCCCGCCTCGCAGTAAAGGCAGGGATCGGAAGCAATGCCCAACAAGCATCATCGCAGTCTGTGGCTGACGATCGGCGGAATAGCGGGTTGCTTCCTTACCACGTCGGCAACGACGCAACCTCTATTTACCCAACAAGCCAAGGCCGCAGGTGAAGCCATCACCGAATATCGTGTCCTGTGCCATCGCGATGGCGGACGACTGTGGGGCAAGAGCCTGTGCGGGCCGATCATGCTGGTCGATCGCGAGACGCGAGCCATCTACGCCGACAGGAATACGATCGGCCATGATCTCCGGCCCTCGGGCGCGATGTTCATCGGAACGCTGCCCCAGGACATCGGCATGGCGAACACCGCGATCGACTGGGCAGGCACCCGCTGGACGATGGTTCTGCTGCCACTCCCCTCGGATCGCGACAAACGCGATACCTTGCTGATGCACGAGGCTTTCCACCGCATCCAGCCCGATCGCCTTCCCCCACCCGTGGCATCTTTGCCGGATCACCTCGACACGCTCGACGGGCGCCTGCTCCTGCGTCTCGAATGGCGAGCGCTGGCTCAGGCACTGCGAACGGATGGCGTGCCGCAACGGACGGCGATCCGTGATGCGCTGGCCTTTCGCGCGCTCCGGCGCAGTATGGCGACGGAGGCGACTGGCCGGGAGAACGCGCTGGAAATCAACGAAGGGATCGCCGAGTATACCGGCAAGCGCCTCGGTGCCGGCAAGGACGCCGTGGCTTCGACGATCGGTGCCTTGGCCGATTACGACCGGCACGATGGCTATGTTCGCAGCTTCGCCTATGCGTCCGGTCCCGCCTATGGCTTGTTGCTCGACCGGCTGTCTCCAGGGTGGCGGAACGGCTTGCGACCGGACAGCGATCTGGGGGCCTTGCTGCATCATGCCATTGGTGACGTTGCCTTGCCCCCGGTGGAGGCGGTCCGCGATCGTTACGGCTTTGCCGGCATCCGGTCGGAAGAAGCGGCAAAGGCGGATGCTCATGCCCGCCAGGCCGCGCACTGGCGAACCATGCTGATCGATGGTCCGGTCATGCGGCTGCCGCTGATCGACATACAGATCCAGTTCAATCCGCAGAACGTCTTCGCGCTGCCGCCATCGGGCACCGTCTATCCGACGGCCACTATCCGCGACGCATGGGGCACACTGACGGTGGAGCAGGGCGTGCTGATCGCGAAGGACTGGAAGTCGGCATCGGTCGCCGGTCCCGGCACCGCGCGTGGCAGTGAATATGTCGGAGCCGGGTGGAGCCTCAAGCTTTCGCCGGGCTGGATCGTGTCGAACGGCAGCGTGCAACATCAGTGATGGCAGATCATCGCTTCCTTGCCAGCAGCTTTTCGCCGTCTGGTCTGATATCGCCCTTGGGCGTGACGTGGCGGTAGAGCGTCTGGCGTGTGATGCCGAGTTCAGCACACAGCTCGGCGACCTTGGTTTCGGGCTTGCCCATCGCCGCCTGGGCAAGACGTAGCTTGGCAGGCGTCATCTTGAACGGGCGACCGCCGCTTCGTCCCCGGGCACGCGCTGCCGCAAGGCCGGCCTTGGTCCGCTCGACGATCAGTTCGCGCTCGAACTCGGCCAGCCCGGCGAAGATCGCGAAGACGAGCCGGCCGTTAGCGGTGGTGGTGTCGATCGAGGCACCTTCGCCGGTGAGCACCTTCAGCCCGATGCCGCGCTTCGTCAGGTCGCCGACCAAGTTGACGAGGTGGCGCAGGTCGCGCCCCAACCGGTCGAGCTTCCATACCAGCAGCGTGTCGCCATGCCGCAGCGCCTTGATGCACGCATCCAGTCCCGGCCGGTCGTCGCGCTTGCCCGATGCGGCGTCAGTATAGAGGTGATGGTCCAGATCGACGCCGGCCTTCGCCAGCGCGTCGCGCTGGAGGTCGATGACCTGGCTGCCGTCCGCCTTCGACACCCGCGCATAGCCGATCAGCGCCGTCACTTTAACGTGCGTCCACGTGACAGTTGATGGCATCGCCGCGAGGCGGCGCCTTGCTGTCACTTAACCAGTCACTCCGACTATGTCGCGTCAACGTCATCACAACGTGGTTGTGTGACAGCAAGGGGAGCAGGTCAAGATGGTCGCGCAAATCCTGTCGCCGGCACAGCGCACCGCGCTGTTCGATCCGCCATCGGACCCCGCCGCGATCGAGCGGCTGTACACGCTCGGCGCCGACGATTTGGTCGAGGTGTTCCGACGCAGGCGTCCCGCCAACCGGATCGGCTATGCGGTGCAGCTCGGCTACCTCCGCCATCCCGGCCGGGCGATCGAACCCGGTGAGGTGCCGCCTGCGGCGATGCTCGCGGTGCTGGCCGCCCAGATCGGCTGCGCACCCGGCGCCTTTGCCGACTATGCCGCGCGCGACACGACGCTGCGCGAGCATCGTGCCGCGATCGAGCGCCGGCTCGGCCTACGCGCCTTCGAACGTGCGGACCGTGGGACGGTCTTCGCAACCGCCAGCGAGGTGGCGACGTCCACCGACCGCTGCGATGCCATCGTCGCGGCCATGGTCGAGCGGCTGCGCGGGGCGGGCGTCGTGCTGCCGCTGCCGGCCGTGCTCGAACGGATCGCGCTGGTCGCCCGCGCGGAGGCCAGACGGCAGGCGTTCGCTCGGCTCGGCCGCGACCTGACGCCGGATCAGGTCGAGCGGCTCGATGCCATGCTGCGGGTCGGGGGAACACCCACCCGTTCGCTCCTGGCGTGGATACGCGACTGGCCGGAAGCGCCCGGCGCCGGCAACCTCAAGGCGATCGTCGAACGGCTCGATCATGTCCGTGGCCTCGGCATCGAGGCGGAACGGGCGCGGCGCATCCATGCCAGTCGCTATGCGGTGATCGCGCGCGAGGCCGCGATCATGACCGCCCAGCACCTGACCCGGCTCGAAAACCGGCGTCGCCTTGCCACGCTCGTCGCCTTCGCGATCGAGATGGAGGTGGCGTTGACCGACGCCGCCATCCTGATGGTCGAGAAGCTAGTGGGCGGCATGTTCCGACGTGCCGACCGCACCCGGTCGGAACGCCTCATCGACCAAGCCCGGCTGTTCCGCGACACGGCCCGGCTGCATATCCGCCTCGGGCGGACGTTGCTCGATGCGCGGAGCACAGGCAGCAATGCACTGGCGCTGGTCGATGAGCGGATCGGGTGGCCGGCACTCGAGCAGAGCGTACGCGCGGCGGAGGAACTGACCCGCCCTGGTGAGGACGGTCTCGACGAGGTGGTGGAGCGCTATCAGGCGGTCCGCCGCTTCCTGCCGACCTTCGTCGCCGCGTTCCGCTTCCGGACCGCACGCGCGGGTGATCCGCTGCTCGGCGCCGTTGAGTTGCTGCGCTCGTTCTACGCCGAAGGTCGCACCATCCTGCCACGCAAAGCGCCCATGTCGTTTCTCAAGCCCAAGTGGCGTCGGGTCGTCCTCTCATCGGATGGCGTATTCAACCGGCGTGGATGGGAGATCGCGGTGCTGGTCCATCTGCGCGACCGGCTCGCGTCGGGCGCGATCTGGGTGGATGGCAGCCGCGCCTATCGCACCCTCGACGACTATCTTCTCCCGGCCCAGGCCTTCGCGATCATGCGCGCCGAAGGGCAGCTTGGCCTGGCGGTCGATATGAGCGCACCCGAATGGATCGCTGCCCACCGGGATCGGCTTCGCCAGCGGATGGACGAGGTGGAGCGCGCCGCGGCCGAAGGCACGCTGCCCGATGCCGCGATCGAGGACGGTCGCCTGACCATCTCGCCGCTGCGGCGCTCCACCCCGGACGAAGCGGATGAACTAAAGGCCCGCCTCTATGGGCTGCTGCCACGCATCCGTATCACCGACCTGCTCGCCGAGGTCGCCGCCTGGACCGGCTTTGCCGAACGCTTCGTCCATGCCCGCACTGGAATTCCCGCGAGCGAGCGACCCGCTCTGATGGGCGCGATCCTCGCCGATGGCACCAACCTCGGCCTTGCCCGCATGGCGGAAAGCTCGCGTGGCCTGACCCATGCCCGGCTGCTGTGGACCGCCGAATGGCATATCCGTGACGAGACCTATGCCGGCGCGCTCGCCGCGATCGTCGACCATCACCATGCCCATCCGCTCAGCCGTCTATGGGGACCGGGCGACACCTCGTCATCGGACGGGCAGTTCTTTCGTGCAGGCGGGCGGGGCGAGGCGCGCGCCGACCACAACGCCCGCTATGCCAGCGAACCGGGCGTGCTGTTCTACACCCATGTCTCCGATCGCTTCGCACCCTTCCACAGCAAGGTCATCGCCGCCAATGTCGCAGCAATCGTCCACAGAGCAACTTGTAGGCGTCCGTTGACGCTTGCGTTTCTACTCAACGCCGGCAAGACTCGGCCTATGAGCGCATCAAAATCCAGCATCGACCGGCTACCGGCCCGAGCGCGACGCGATTTGGTCCAAGCAGTGGATATCCTCCGCGAGGAGTTTGCCAAGGCCACTGCAGACCGTCGGGCGGAGCATCTGCGCAATGGCCGCATCCTCAAGATTGTTCTGTTCGGTTCGTATGCGCGCGGTAGGCAGGTGGTTGATCCCATCGGTCGGTATTTTTCCGATTACGATATCCTGGTTGTCGTGGACCATGAGGATCTCACCGACGCGGCGGAATACTGGAACACCGCCGAGGACCGCATGGTCGAAATGCTGCTCCGACGTTTCTGGCCACAGCCCCTCAATCTCATTGTGCATACCATCGACGACATCAACCACCAGCTACGCCGGGGTCGCTATTTCTTCATCGACATCGTCAAGGACGGCGTCGCGCTGTTCGAGCAGCCAGGCCATCCGTTTGCCGAGCCTCTCCTCTTGTCCGACGAAGATGCGCGGGAAGAAGCAAAACGCTATTACCAGAATGATTTCGGAGGCATTGATCGCTCTCTCCGAACAGCTTCGTTCCAACGCGGCGAAGCTTTGCGCGCCGATGATCCAAATGAGCAGGCCAAATGGCGCAATGAGGCCGCATTCAATCTACACCAAGCGACAGAACGGGCTTATTATTGCGTGCTGCTCGTCCTCAAGCTTTACAAACCGAAATCACACAGCCTCAACTTCCTCTCAAAGCGCTGCGAGCAGCTCGACTCCCGCCTCATGGGTGTCTGGAATCAGAATTCCAAGTTCGCCAAACGCTGCTACGAACTGCTCCGCGCCGCATACATCAAAGCGCGCTATTTTGATTTCTACAGGATCACGGATGAGGAGCTGGACTGGCTGACCGAGCGGATTAACGAGCTCCAGCGGCTGACCAAGATCATCTGCGAGGAACGTCTGCAGGTGACATGATCGTCGCCGTATTGCTCGGCCGGGATCGCGCGGCTACCGTCATCACGGTGCCGCGAATAGGCCGGGCTTCAATGTCGGAAGGGGCGTGGCAGCGCTGATGTGCGCCCGGCCGAATAAACGGGTTCCTTGCATAGGGATTCCAACACCCGCCCCTTCCATCCTGCCCCCTACGTTCATCTTCGGACTTGCTTCCGCGCTGCGAATGCGACAGCCTGATGATGCCGTCGGAAGGCTGACGGCAGGGGCGTGGAATCCCCTATGCAAAAAATGTCCGCCCTCCGGCCGATCCGGCGTCGGGCGACCCATTGGCTTGGCCGCGGTGCATGAAGCAGCGTGACGCCGGGCGCATAGGCGTTCCTATTTGGCCAATGCCATCGTCCCTACCTTGGCGTAGGAGCCACGGCGATGGCCGGATGGGACGGCATGATACGGCAGACGGCAATCGCCGAAGACGACGATGTTGCGACCATCGACGGGCTCTATGCCAGCCACGCAGGCTGGTTGCGCGGCGTACTTCGCCACCGCCTCCGGCTGCAGAACGCCGAAGCGGAGGACATCGTTCAAGACACCTATCTTCGCCTGATGGACGTGCCGGCGCGCGCCATCCAACACCCGAAAGCCCTTCTCTCCCGGATCGCGCTCAACCTTTTCCGCGATCAGCGGCGCCGAGACGCCGTACGCGCGAAGCACCGCGCAGGTGCCTCTCATGACGCCCCAATTGACCCCAGCCGCAGCCTCAGCGAACAGGAGACGCGGGTCGAGCTGGAGCGGCTAGTCCTCGGGATACCGGAACTCTATCGGGAGGCCTTCGTGCTGAGCCGTTTTGGGCGTAAGAGTCACAAAGACATCGCTGCGCTTCTTGGCATCTCGGTTAAGACCGTTGAATGGCGGATCAGCAAAGCGGTCGAGCATTGCACGGCCAGGCTGCAGGGATAAGCGGCAGATGGTAAGCGACGAAGAGGATCTCAGCGGCGACTCCCGCGCGCAAGCAGCACAATGGCTCGTGCGCCTTCGAACGCTGCCCGTTTCACGGGCGACGCTCGAGGGCTTCTTCCGCTGGCGCCGGGATGATGCCAACGCGGCGGCTTTTGCCGAGGCCGAACGCTTCTGGGAGGATGTTGGGCAGATAGCAGACAGTCCGCGGATCATCGCCGAGACCCGGGCTGCTTTGAAGCGCCGCAGGGTCCGCCCGCGATTTGGCGTCGTCCGGACCCGCTACGCCGTAGTTGCACTGTGCCTGTGCGTGCTTCTCGTCGGGAGCTTTAGCGTGCGAAACGTCTTTTCCGGGCAAACCTACCAGACGGTCGTTGGCGAGCGACGCCTGATCGAATTGGCGGACGGCTCGCAGGTAAGGCTCGACGCCGACACCAGGATTTTCGTCCGCTTCGGTCACGCGCGCCGACGCGTGGAATTGTCGCGGGGACAGGCCTTTTTTAGCGTGGCTCATAACACGTCCCGCCCGTTCTCGGTCACTGCCGACGGTGCTTCGGTTACCGCTACCGGCACACGTTTCGATGTCCGGCATGTGGGTCCCACCATTGCCGTCACGCTCGTCCAGGGAGGTGTCCAGGTCCAGATCGACAGGGCAGCACCGACGCATCTCGTCGCGGGGCAGCAATGGACAGTCAGACCTGGAGAGCATCCGGTAGTCCGCGCGGTCGACACAATGCAGGCCACGGCCTGGACCCAAGGGAGAATCGTCCTCGACGGCATGCCGCTCGGGGAGGCGATTGCCGAAGTGAACCGCTACGCTGCTCACCCCGTTCGGCTTGAGGCCGCCGACTATGCAGAAGAAAGGATCGGCGGATCCTTCGAGGCTGGCGATGTGTCCAGTTTCGTCGAGGCGGTAACCACCCTACTTCCCCTCCATGCCGAGCGGCTCGAGGACGGCACGACGCGCCTGTTCGTACCCGCAAAAAGCTCGCCGAAGAAAAATCTTTAACTCCGTTTAGGGTTACTGGCCCCCTGGCGCGTCCGCTCCACCACGCAGGGATGCTGACAGCGGCATTCCATCCTTCGCCGACATGGCGAGGTCTGGGGGACCAAGAACGATGGGCACGGATCGAATTACAAAGCGAAACCACGGCGGGCGGATCGTTTTTTCTGCAATGGCGGTAATAGCGAGCTTGCCAGCGTCGGTGATGGCCAGCGCAGTTACGTCCCAGGCACATATCTACGCGTTCTCGATCGATAGCGGTACCCTGCAGCATGCTCTTGTCGCGTACGCCGCCATGACCGGCCAGCAACTCGTCTATTCGGCGGAGATTGTCGCGCATCGCGAGGTCCCGACACTTCGCGGACGCTTTACGGCAGACGAAGCGTTGGAGATATTGCTCCGGGGGACCAACCTTCGATCGCGCCGCCTCAATCCGCACCTGCTCATTCTCAATGCCGTGACACCCATATCGCACCTCCCCGTCGTCGGCGGCGGTACCACGATCGCTCCACCTATTCAGCAGACCCGCGCCGCCACCCCGTCCATCGTCTTCGCTCCCGGCTCGCCAGGCGAGACAAGCGAGACGCATGTCGAGGACGAGATCGTCGTGATCGGCTCCAATATCCGGGGCGGCGGCCATGGCGCCTCGCCTGTCCAGAGCTTCACGCAGGCAGACATGGAGCGAAACGGCTACAGTACCGTCGCACAGGCGCTCGCCGCTCTGCCCGCCAATTTCGGCGGGACCGCGACAGAACAAAGCGCGCTGGCGTTCGTCGACGGCACCGGCTCCAATGCAACACTGGCAACCGGCGTCAATCTGCGCGGGCTTGGTGCCAATGCGACGTTGGTCCTCGTCAACGGTCATCGTCTCGCCGGCTCCGGCCTGATGGGGGACTTCAGCGACGTTTCAAGTATCCCAACAGGTGCCGTCGGCCGGGTTGAAGTACTTCTGGACGGCGCATCGGCAATCTATGGCTCCGATGCCGTAGGCGGCGTCGTCAACATTATCCTCAAGGATCATTTCGATGGCGCTGAGACCCGAGCCCGGTTCGGAAGTGTCACCAACGGAGGCGCCCGCGAATGGCAGATCGATCAGACCATCGGCAAGCAGTGGAGCAATGGCGGCTTCATGGTCTCCTACGAATATGACCTACGCACGCCGCTCGCTTCGGCCGATCGACGTTTCGCTCGATCCGCCGATCTGACGTCGCTCGGCGGCACCGACCATCGCTATTATCTGAGCCTCCCCGGCAACATCCTGGGGGTAAATCCAGCCACCGGGGCGTTCGGCCCGGTCTATGCGATTCCAGGTGGCCAAAACGGCAAGGCGCTGTCTCCGTCTGATTTCGAAGCCGGCGTCGTCAATCTTGAGAATTTCCGTGAGGGTGTCGATCTCACTCCCAGACAGGAGCGCCACAGCGTCTATGGGGTTCTGTCACAGGACCTGAGCGATCACATTCACCTCTCGATCGACGGTCGTTACTCGCACCGTGCCTTCGACGCCGCCAGCATCGCGTCGGCGACGATCGGAACGATCACTACCGCGAATCCCTGGTTCGTCTCGCCCGACGGCGCCTCATCCGATCTATTTGCCTATTCTTTCGGTCGCGAGCTCGGTGCCTCACGCAACCACGGCTATGCCGAGGCTCTGTCCACATCCGGCAGCGTCGTAGCGGACGTCGGTCACACCTGGCAAATTCGAGGCTATGGCGGAATGGCTCAAGAGCGCGATTTTGCGCGGACCGATAATATCGTCAACGACGCCTTCCTGTCGGAAGCACTGGGGACGACGCCCGACGACCCCTCAACCGGGTTCTCGACGGCGAACGACGGTTACTTCAATCCCTACGGCGACGGGTCATCCAATTCGGCGGCCATCCTGTCGTTCGTAGGGAGTGGCTATACGGTGACCCGCATCTTCAGCCGCGTCTATAGCGGTAATATCCAAGCCGATGGCCCCCTGCTCCGGCTACCCGGCGGTATGGTGAGACTTGCCGCCGGTGCCGATATTCGACGGGAACAGTTTGTGACCAGCGGCACCGACTTCATCGAGGATGCCTTCCCCGACCCTCTGCAGCGCACTGGAGGATCCCGCTTTATCGAAGCCGCCTATGCGGAGTTGCATCTTCCGCTGGTCGGCGCTGGAAACGCGCTGACTGGCATTCGTTCGCTCGATGTTTCTGCTGCGGTCCGTGCCGAGCATTATGACGATTTCGGCACGACGATGAACCCGAAATTCGGACTGACCTGGTCACCCGTCGGCGGGGTGGCACTGCGCGCAACCTACGGCACGTCTTTTCGCGCGCCCAATCTGCGGGAGCTGAACGAGAGCGAAGCGATATCGACGACCACACTTGAACGCGCCGACGGTGCGCTGGTCCCGGTTATCCAGCTCTCCGGCGGGAATCCGGCCCTCAAACCGGAGACCGCCCGTTCCTGGACCGTCGGCATCGATTTCTCTCCAAAGGCCGTTCCGGGTTTTCAATTGAATGCGACCGTCTTTCGAACGGTGTTCCAGCACCGCATCGACACACCGGCCCTCGCTCAATTTTCCGAAGCATTGACCGATGGCGATCTCGCTCCTTTTGTGAGGGGGGTGTCGCCCGCGACCAGCGCCGCCGACCTTGCCTATGTAGCCAGCCTTCTCGCCAGCCCGGCTGCGACTGCCGGCAACAGCTATCCGGCAACTGCGATAGGTGCGGTCGTCGACACCCGCTACGTCAACACCGGCAAGGAGGATGTCAGCGGTCTTGATCTCACCATGCGCTATGCCTTGGCCTTTGGCTCGAGCCACTTCGATCTTGGCGCGAATGGCAGCTATCTTTTTCGTTACCGCCAGCAATTTACGCCGACATCCGCCTCCGTCGATCAACTCGACCTGGCAGGCGAGCCCGTGCACCTCAAGGGCCGGCTGACGGCCGGTTGGAGTAGAGGGGCCCTGGGCGCTCAGCTTGGCATGAATTATGTGAACCATTATCGCGATCTTGACGGAAACCGGATCGGATCCTGGTCGACCTTCGACCTCAGCCTCTCCTGGCAGCCAACGTCGGACAGCCGCTTGCTCAAGGGCTTTGCGGCCACGCTGACCGCGCAAAATTTGTTCGATCGCGCTCCGCCCTTTTACGATTCTCGCGTGGGCGCAGGATATGACGCCGCCAACGCCGACGCCCAGGGGCGGTATATTGCCCTGCAGCTCAGCAAACGCTGGTAAAACCCATGACGTACAAAATTCAGAAGGCCGCATTGTCGGCCTGCCTATCTCTAGCGCTCTCTTGGGGAGCCGCGAGGGCTGCCGCCACGCGTCCCTTTGGAATAGAAGATCTGTTGCACATCGAAGCGGTCGGACAGACGCTGGTCGATCCGACGGGACGTTGGCTGGTAATCGAGCGGAGTGGCGCCGTTGCGGACGCACCACGTTTCGATACGCCATATCAAACAGCGATATTGCGGACACGACTTCTCAAGGTCGATCTCGGTCGTCCGAATGAAGCCCAGCCGCTGCTGTCTGACGACCAGCAGAGCGGGATGATCGCGCTCGGCTTCTCGCCCGACGGCCAGCGTCTTGCGATCGGGCGCCTAAAGTCCGGAATATGGCAACTGGGCGTGACGGACATCGCAAGCGGCAGCACGAGGTGGTTCGATGTCGCGCCGGACTACAGTCCTTATCATCAAAGCATCGCATGGCTCTCCGGCAGTAAGCTCATCCTGCTCGCGGCTCCAAAAGGGCAACTGCCCTGGTATCTGCGATTTGATGGCGCCGCCGAAACGGATCTTCCCCGACGGTGGGACGACACGCGTGCGGGGCACCCCTCCGTCACGCTCGTCGGAAGCGGCCACTTCCTCGACCTCACCGCCCGCCCTGTGCCCGACAGCCTGGTGCTGGTCGATACGTTGGATGACCGGCTCACATCTCTCGCGACAGGACTGTTCACCGATCTCAACCCGGCTCCCGACGGGAAGCATGTTGCGGTTGTCGAGACTGCCAGCCCGATTCATCCCCGACCAGGCCAACGCCTCACGGTAGATACCGACATCGAACGGCGGCGTCTCCTCGTCTTCGACCTCGCAGGCCATAGCTGGCGACCATGTGCTGACTGCGATGTCAACATGACCTCGCTGACCTGGTCCACGTCATCAACCCTCGCCTTTTTCGCTCGGGCGCAAGGGCAAGAATGGCCAACTGGAAGGCTTTGGTCGGCCGATCCTGTGCAACGGTCCGTAAGAGCGATCCCGACGCCGGGGCTGACGCCGATCGTTAGGGGGGTAGCAGGCGGTTGGCAGGCGATAGGAACCGGCTGGTCTGGCGCCGATGCGCTTATCTACGCCTATGCGCAGGGGACGAACGGCGATCATGCGGGCTGGTATCAGGTCGGCGGACGCGGCAAGGCCCTTCCGCCGCGCTTCGTGAGCGCCCTACCCGACATCGCCATCGATCGGCGGCGGGGCGCCACGGCAATCGGCGGTGGCGAGGCATGGACAATTGGCGGGCAAGGGCCGCACGCGCTGCTCACGGGCATGGACGAGGTCCATGCCGATCTTGACGGTCGGCAGGGCGGCATCTGGGGATGGAAACGGGAAGGCGATCATCTCCATGTCGTCCTACGCGGACGCCACGTCCGCGACCTTGACTTGTCCGGGACATTGCTCGCCACGCCGGTCGTCGCTAGCGCTGCCCAAGCCAGCGTCATCTTGCGCGAGACGCAACCGAACGGCGTCACCCGCCTGCTGCATGCGCGTGCTGACGGCAGCATGCGCACGCTTCTCACGATCAACAGACGGCTTGCTGTTACCGATTCCGGCCGCACGATCCCCGTTCGCCATAAGACGCCGGACGGAAGGATGCTCACGAGTTGGCTCTATCTCCCGCCCCGGACTGTGGCCGGCATCAAGCCGCCGTTGATCGTCATCCCTTACCCCGGAGACGTCTTCGGCAATACGCCCCCAGCGAGCCAAGCCCCGGACAGCGGGCGGCTCTACGCCAATGCACAAATGCTCGTCGGCCATGGCTATGCGGTGCTGCTTCCAAGCATGCCAATTCTCGCTTCATCCGCGACAAAAGCCTTTCCGTTTGCCGATCAGATCATGGCGGCGATCGATGCCACCGCCACGCTGGATCTGGTCGACACCAATCGACTGGGCCTTTGGGGCCATAGTTTCGGCGGCTTTACGGCCGCTACCGTGGCAACCGAGACGGATCGCTTCAAGGCGATCATCGCATCCTCCGGTGTCTACGACGTAACCAGCATGCGCGGCGCCTTTGCACCGTTCACGCGAGTTCATCCCGAATACGGGCTTTCGGCGGTTGCCTGGGCCGGATGGTCGGAAACCGGGCAAGCGGGGCTCCACGTAGCGCCGTGGTCTGATCCCGGCCGCTACATCGCTAATAGCCCGATCTTCCATGCCAATCTGATCAAGACACCAATGATGATCGTCGCTGGGGACCGAGATGTCACGCCTGTCCCGCAGGCGGAGGAATTGTTCTCGGCGCTCTATCTCCAGGACAAGGACGCGGAACTTCTGACGTACTGGGGCGAAGGGCATGTCGTGCAAAGCCCGGGAAATATCCGCGATCTTTACGACCGAGCCTTTCACTGGTTCGATGCCCATCTACGAGACACGCGATCAGCGGCGCTTCCGCATGATCCCCACGAGCGCGAGGATATGTCCTCAAGTCGGGCCTGCCAGGTGCGCACCCATTGTTCGAGCAGGATCATGGTCAGGAGCTCGGAATAGACATCGGATTGCATGAGTGCCTGCGACGTCAACACCGCCTCAAGAGCATTAGGATCGACTATACCTTTCGCCGCCAGCAAACCATCGAGCAGGAAACTTCGCAGGAAGCGGCTGCTCCGCGCCAGCCGCCGTCCGAAATGGAAGGTGAGCGCCCCCTTTCCCGTCCGGTCGATCACAACTCGGGGAAGCCGCCCGGCGAAGGCACGGCGTGCAAGACCACGATTGCGGCGCCCCTCTGTCAATTGAAGAGTCGATAGCCCAAGGACATGTTCGACGAGCGGCTGCGACATCAAGGGATGGATGACTTCAACGACGCTGGAACACCATGACGGGCCAAAGGCCGCCCGACTGTTGATCAGCGCCCAGATCTGCAGCTGCTTAGCGGGGGGGAGATGTTCAGCGCCTGATAACCAGTCGTAATGAGGCTTGCCGGGCTTCACGGGCATGCACGCCGGCATCCCATTAGGTGGAACTGAAAATGCCTTATGGGCCGCGGCACTTCTCAGGGCCTGCTTTAACAATGGCCAGACCGGTACACGCGTCCAGCGCGCGATATCCATGAGCGTCGTGGGAGAGCTCAGCAGGCGGGTCAGGCCCTGATCGGACGCCACGAGGGGCGTCGCCGGCTGGAAAAAGACCGCATCTCCTCCCTGCCCCGTCAGCATCGCGTCAGCACCAAACTCGGAGAGCTCGCGCGCCAATTTACGGTCGTGGAACAGGCTGACACTTCCGAGACCCGGGCGGACGCCGATCGGCATGTCAGAAACGTCGTCGACATTGAAGCCGCGAACATCGCATTCCGTCTCGCGCAGGGAGATGCTCAGATATTCGCATACCGCGCGAGCATAAGAGCGCTCGTCACCGCCAGCGTCGCCGGAAAAGAAGTTGAAGGCTGCCTGGATGCGCGGCGCGTTCCGGCCTCCACTCGCCGCGACGATCGCGGAATCGAGCCCACCTGACACCTCGCTGGCGATCATATCGTAACTTCTTCGCCAGCGACCGACGCAACTGTCGACCACGTCTGCTAGCGCCTCTGCCGACGCATCCACGCTACGCGACTGGCAATAATCAACCGGAGACCAGAAACGGCGGGAGCGGCCCGCACCAAAAGTGTCCATATGCATATGCACGCCGGCGGGGACCGCATCCACGCCATGCAACGCAGACGCCTCCGCCACCGAACCGGGGAACGCGAGCAGCTCCGCGATCCGGGGCCAATCGATGGCAACGTCATCGGCAGGGCAAATGTCGAGCCATTGTTCAGGATGCGACCCAATCAGCCGGACGCTGCCTGACCGCCAGGTGAAGGCATCCAGCATGCCGATCGGGTCGCGGAATACATCGACGCCTCCCGGGCGTTCCTTACCCCTTCCCAGCAGGACATAGGCGCCCCAGGCTGAATGGACGAGGTGCTGGCACAGTCTTTCAAAATCACGCATTCCCGAAAGATCCGGGAAAACTCCCGCTTCCTGCACCGCCCCGTTCGACCGCTCGAATATGCACCCGACGATCGTGAAGCCGTCCGCCATTGGCTGACGTCGACCGACACTTCGCCCTCGTTCGGCCACCAGCCATCCCGGTTGGTCGATTTGAATCGACCAACTTCTTGCATCCTCTGCGAGTCGGCCTCGGACAAGCCTCACGCGCAAATCCGCCATTGGCTCGCCAGGTTGCCAGCGAACCGCAACAAAGCATGTCATAGCCCTGATGCCGGTGAAATGAGGATCGGCTCATATTGAACAGCCCGCGCCGCATCCTCCCCGATGAGCACGTCGCCCTGCGCTAACCAGCAATGGGCTTCGAACGGAAACAGTGTCACGCCGAATACCCAATCGGCGGTATGACCGTAGCGTTCGAGGATCTGAAGAAGGAAATAGCAGCGGAAGAGGCATTGTGGCCTAAAAGGCAGAAACAGGCACAAGGTTTCGAACGCCTGGACAACGGCGCTAATCTCATGGTGGCGCGCCGACCTCGGGTGCCGGACGTCTTTCATCCTGACGCGCTGGATGAGTTGGCGCACCGAACGCCCTCGGAACGTCCACGCAGCTATAGGCAAGGTACGCAAGAACCGGAAGAGCAGGAAGACCGATGGCATCGGGGCTCCGGCCAAATCTCGCCAAGCTGGTGCCGGCGGTTTCAAATCGAGCTTGACTGCCCCCTCCTGCTCACGTCGGGCTGCTTGGGGCTCCCTCAGGTTCGGCCCGAAAAGGTGCGGCGCACCATTAGTCGAACCGCCATGATCCGGCTCGGGCTGATAGAGACAGCTGTACACGTCCTGCTCCAGATCGAGATACACCCAGCCATCTCCCGAGCGTGCCGCATAGATCGTCCGCTGCACGGAGTGAGCCGGTCCCATCTGTTCTGCCGATGTCATGATCGTATCCGTCAGCACGAAGCCGGCACCGACAGAAGCCGGTGCCGGTCGATTTCAGCTGTAGAGCGAAATCATGTTGGATTCGACGCGCGTCCCCGCGACGGACGCCTTGGTCAGCTTGCGAGCCGAACCGAGCACGACAATACGGGGCTGGATGTCCTTACGCTTTTTCATGACTCACTTCCTCGATAAGCCTCGCCGCGAATCGACGAGGTTAGAGCATATGAAACTGCCTTCGAGATACATCCAAGCTATATGAGTTCTATATTGGTCATATAGAGTCATCTTGTTATTATCTGCATGAACTCATTAACTTTGTCGAAGCACTGCCGATGGAATTGGTTCGATATTCGGCGCATGCTTACCCTATCGACGTGGTCGATGGCGCAGCATAGATCCGCTATCATCTCATCGATCCCGATAATCTGCGACCTCTCGACGTGCCGTGTCAGGGTAAGACGATCATCGAGGTAGCGCTGCAGATCGAACAAAACGCGGTTGGCGCAAAGGGACGCCAGGTGGGCAAAAATAGACCATATCCCGCCGGCCGCAATCGGCTGTAGCGGCGGTGCCAGCCGCATTGGGCTACGCAGGATAAGATTTATGCAGCGCCTATGAAGTTGGTAGAGAACGGCGATATCGTTGGCGGTGAGGAGATTAAGATAGAATCCCTCGCCACGGCGCTCGTGCATGATGTCGCGACCGACCATGTACGATAGCGCTTCGCGCATCGGCGTGGCGCTGGTGCCGAATTCGCTGGCACCGCCTGCGATATTGATGCGCTGACCAGGACGATACCGCCCTTGAGCGAGCTGCTCACGCACCCTTTCGAACAGCCGGTCTGCCGATCTCACATGGTCCACGTCGGGCATGAGTGCACCTCCTCCACCGCAACCTTTTGCAGTTTCTGAGAGCTGTCCAGCATCTCGGTCGCATGGGCCGCGCCCAAATACGTGTTGGCCGTCCAAAGGGCCGCGAACCCCACGGTGCCCGTGGTACTGCCGCAAGGATTCTGCGGGCCATCCACGATAATCGCGCTCCGGATGCGATTCGGGCTTTGTTACGGGTTGGTGACAATCACGACTGCCCTATATCGTACCTATAGGGCTTCGATCCGCTTTACCGATCATCGCCTTTCAGTGGGGTTGCGCAGGGGTCGTGTAGATGGATCCGACGCTGGAATTCGGGGCGGGGTCGACGATCCTGCCGCAGGCGATGAAGGAGATCCGCAATCGACGGCTTCTCACGACCGCAGTGCTCGCGGAACGGATGGGAATGAAGCCCCGGACCTATGAAGATTTTGAATCTGGCCGCGGGCCGATGTCTCTTCCCCGCCTCTTCCTGTTCGCCGAAGCAACCGATAGCGACCCGTTCGGCCTGATCCTCGGCGAGATCTTCCAGTCGCTCGAACTGGCCGTCGAGACCACCGACACCAAATTTCCGATGATCATGATCATGTCCTTCATGGACTTCATCGAGAAAGTCGGAGTGGATATTGCTTATCTGGATCCCGTTCTATTAATCGAAGCGTTCAAGAAGATCTTCGAGGACATCGAGTCGAAGGGCTTGGATCGAGACAAGTTCATCAGGCGCTGGATCGAGGGAAGAAAAGGACGGATCAGCATGCAGGACATGCTCGCACGACTGATGAAGCGCCGCAAAACGGAATATTGAGCATTTATTCCAAAAAAATAACTTTTACATTGTCAACAGATCGAGATAGCCGCCACCAGCCAACCGACGTGTGGAATTCATGAGCCGGCGGGTCCGTGCGCGCAGATAGTCGGACTCGTGATCCCAGTCGGCCGCAACGATGTCGCGTCCCATCAGATCAACGGCGACATCGATCGCGGACGCATATCGCGCCATCGCATTGGCGGTCCGAACAACATCGTTCCAACGCCTACCTCGGCGCATCAAAGGATATAGCCGCCTGGGAAAGCGGCCGAGCTTCATGAATGCAGACCAGCGTCCAAGGGCAAGAAGACGCCGGTCCAAATGTTCATCGCCCGGCAGATCGTTGTGGAGGCGGACGGGCCCCTCGAGGAGGGTGCCGCTGTTCAGCGCAATCCGGATCGAACGGACGCCTTCGGCGAGGAGCAATTGTTGGGCCCCCCCGGGCTCGATCAACAGCGTGGCCGTCACCGGCTGAGACAGCAGATCGAAGGCGAACCGGTCGTCGGTGCGCGTCGGCTCCGCCCGCGCCCGGATCACACGCGGATCATGATCGGCATCCCAGAACAACCTCGCTGAACAGGCGGGCCGCGACGGGTCTTCCGCGAAAGCGCAATCCCCATGGAGTTCTGCCCGTGTTCGCCTCGACGACCGCGACCGGTGCCGAACCGCCGCGCAAAGGCCATGTGGTCACCGGCTCCCCCTCATAGTCCCGACGCCGTCTGAGTATTTCCCAGGCGAACTGCCCCGGATCGCACAGCCGTTCAATCGCCTCGACTGGCCTTTCAACAAGGCCAGGCGATGGTGACAGGTTCCACCGCGTCATTGCCGACACTCCCCTTTTTAAGAAAGTGCGGGCAGTCCAGCGATGTCTGGATCAAACGTCACCAAATCGGTGGCCCGAGCCGCGTCCGGGAGACAATCACCGCCTCTTGCCGTGGATCTTCCACGGATGCGCTGGGCTCGAGACGCAAAACGCGCGTGGCTCCACGTCGGCTACGCCTCAGCTGTCGATTCGCACCCGAGCGAGCGAAGCCAGCGTCACCGGAGATGTGGGGCGGGCGTTGGAACTTTGCAGCCCGCTTGTTCAAGGCCAGCCTTGGCACCGATAACCCCCGGCAACGACCGGCCTCTATTCCACGGCGCCCGCCCGCGGTGCTTAGGCGGGTGGCGACCGCACCTCAAGCCGGCAACCCGCGTCACAGACCAATGCGCCCCGTACATGGTCTGAGAAACCGCGCGATCGCAGGGACCACACGGATAACGACTTTGCACTTGCGATATCGTGTTCGCATGTGCAGCATCATCGATGCCTTTCAGGCATCCTCTCCTAAAACTCAGGCCGGCTGCGAGGTCGACCTTTTTTTACTACTGATCAGAGTGATCCGGATCGTCTGTCGCAGGCGTCTCGGCACCGGCTTCCCGTCCTACCGACTGGCCGGCAATCTGGCGCCCAGTTGATCGGGACCGCGATCGGCCGACGTAGCAACAGGGCACATGCTGTCCTATCATCAGGAAATCGATGGTCCTCCACGCCCTCGCCCGATCGTCCAATTGATGCTGGCGCCCCGCATCACGCCAGACACCTGCCGATCCAAATGGGGGTCCAGCGCCGGCCGCCACGGGACGAGAGTAAACTCCCGACTCTTCTCGATCAGGGCATAGCGTCCCGACGCCAGCTCGACTGGGCGGCGATACAGACCCTCGATCCGCTCGCCCGGTTGCGGCTCACCATAGGCTAGACCCAATTCAGCCGAAAGCTGACCGGCGACGCGGCCTAGTTCCCGCCGAGTGAGAACAGCCAATAGATTGGCACGATAGATAGTCCGGCCCTGCTCCTCTTGCGCGAGTCCCTGATCGATCAACCATTGTCGCCGCCGCGCCAGCGCGGCGCGAACCTCGTGCCCGAAGCCGGCATCGCGTAACCGTTGGGAGCCGTCACCGAGAAGCTCCCGATCGAGCCACGTGGCACCGTCCGCACCAATCTGGCGATCCAGCGGCAGTGTCGACAGGGTATCGACCACCACCGGCGCGGACTTCGCCCGCCGGGCCTCAAACGCGGCGGCGCTCTCGACATGGTCCGGACCAATGATCCACGTCCCATCCGCTTCGCGCCCGACACTGCCCATGAGGCGACGCATCGCCTCCAGCCTTCGGACATGGGTCTCGGCAAAGTTCTGGGTGGCGCTCCGATCGTGCCGGAGATGGATATCAATGCTGTAGCGCCCATCATGGGCGGCAGCGATCTGAGCAACTGTCCGATCGACGGAGCGGGCTTCAATGGATTTAGGCGTGATCCGCACCACCGCGCCCGCCGGAACCGATCCCGTCGCGTCGCCGTTGCCAATGTCGACATAATGACCGCGGCCATCGCTGCCATCGATGATCAGATAATGACGGTCGTTCAGTTCGTCCGACAGGCCTCGTTCAATGACTTTGCCGACGATCGGCGCCACCGTCGCAGTATTGGTGATCGCATAATCCAGGCCAGCCCGTTCAACGCCGTGCGCATTGAAAGCGCGTTGCATCGTACGAATGATGTCGTGCCGCTCGCCGGTCCGCTTCAGCGTCTCGTCAAAGCCGGGGACGAGTTGCCAACGCCCAGATCCGGTAGGTTCCGCCAGGCCCAGCCGCGCCAGCTTCTGCAGCCGGCCAGCACGCAAGCTCTGCTGGAATGGATCAGGGTCGATGGCAGCGACGATCCCTTCCTCGTCCAGGTCTCGAAGAAGCCGCCGATCGATGCTGGTTAGCCGCTCCTGTCCAACCTCAGCGCGCAAGCGTTGCTCGATCTCGTCGTAAGTGCGGGGGCCAAGATCCAGCGATACCAACTCGGCGGCGCGCTCACGCATGCCCTGGGTCAGATATTCCCGCGCAATGATCAGGTCTTTGCCGAGATCGTCGCGTCCACGCACGAGAATGTGGGTATGAGGATGGCCCGTGTTGAAATGATCGGCAGCGACCCAGTCGAGCTTGGTATCAAGGTCCTGCTCCATCTGCGCCATCAGCCGGCGGGTGAGCGGTTTCAAATCCTCATATTGGGCACCGTCCTCAGCCGAGACGATGAAGCGAAACTGATGCCGGTCGTCCTTCGCCCGGTCGAGAAAGGCACGGGCATCCGTCCTGTCGCGATCCGCGGTGTAGAGCTGACCCGGTGTGCCCTCGCGAGTGACACCGTCTCGATGAATGTAGCGGATATGCGCGCGGGCAGCATTCATGGCCTTTGACGACCCGAGCTTTACGATCCGCGATTTGATAATGGCGCGGCGCTGGCGAAAAGCCGCATGAGCATCGCGACTGGCGAGTACACGTCCAACGCCTGAGCCCCGCCCGATCCGGCTGCCGAGGAAGCCGGCGCGTCCCCGCCCGCTGGCGGCCCCGCCCCGCGCCAGATTGGCCGCGGCGAGAACGCGATGAAGGAAGCGTCGGGTGGGGCGCCCTCCACCTGCGCGCATCCGGCCAAACCTTGGCTCGAAGTCGTCATCCTCGACCATTTGCTACTCCTCCACCATCCGTCCACCGCGGACGCGGTGCGAGAGGTGGGGTGTCCGTCCGCATGCGACTATTGGCGCCATAGAAACCGCACCTTTGCGCGGTTTTCGGGGCAGATGGCGCCATGCTCCAGAGCATGGCGCCAAGGGAGTAAAAAAAAAGATGTGCAGACAAATGCTTATCGGCGCCATTCGCAGAATGGCGCCATTGCTTCATCTTGCCTTACGCCGTCTCTTCGCTCGAACGCCACCTCATCAACGTCGCCGTCTTCTAATCCCCCGCTCCGGACGTCCTGGGAGCTTGCTCAAGTCCTCGGTCTCCCGCGAAAATCGTCGTGCCAGGTCGACTTGAGACGGCAGGATCCGCGCCAGATACTCACGTTTACCGGCTAATTTTATCTCTTCCACGGGCGCCGGGACGATCACCGGCGACCGCCGGACATTGTGCTAAGCGATATGAACAGGCCGGCGCGCGCTGCGGGTTGCGCCACGCGAGTGGCGTGTCCCGATGGACGATCGGGCGGTGCCGATGTCCCATCATCGGATGTATTCGACGCACCGCCGTTCGGGCTGTGGACAGGCGATTGACGCACGCCTTTCGTGTCCCCGAGCGCAAAGAATAGGCCTGTCTCCGGCAGCATCTCGGTCGGTGTCGAGGCAGTCGCCGGCATCTGCGTGAGGCTTGCGATATAGCGGCGTGTCTCTTTCGGCAACGGCGTGCCGCTGCGCAGATGCTCAGCGTAACGCGCAGGGCCAGCGTTGTAGGCGGCGAAGAGGCCGGGATAGCCGAAACGGTCCGCAAGGACGCGCAACCATGCCGCACCGGCCAAGATATTATCATTCGTATCGTAAGGATCGTCGCCGAGATGATGCTCCCGGCGCATCATTTCCCACGTCCGAGGCATCAGTTGCATCAGCCCCATGGCCCCGGCGCGCGAGGTAATCGGACGTCCGTTCAGCGAGGTGCGCCCGCCGCTTTCTGCCTCCATCACGGCCGCGATCCACGCTTCGGGAACGTTAAATCGGTTTGCGGCCTGGCTTATCAGCGGTCCCCAGCGCGTAACGGCAAACGACGCGGGTGGAACGTAGAGCGACACATACGGGATGTCGCGAGCGGCATTCGCGGGGACGCTCGCGAGCAGCAGAGTCGAGACCGCGGCAGCGATCAGCGCGACCATAAGGACACCGCTCGCCCAATGACTGCTCCGCGTTCGACCGGGCCGAAATAGCGGCTATCGAACGAGTCTGGCGCGCGGTTCAGCAGGAATAGCTGACCACGAGAAAGCCGCCTGCAGCCGGTCCACCATGGCAGCGGCCGGCGTTCTTGGTCCACTGCCCGACGCACGGCGACGCGGTGTCCGTCGATAAGGATATCGCGTCCGACCGCGCAGATATGAGCACCATCGGCGGCGGCCACACGCTTGAGCAGCGGCACGCCTGCAGGCACATAATGACGACCGGCAGCGAACTGGCGCACACCGTCTGGCGTCCGCACCATCGCCATGTCGCCGACCGCGACCCCCATCCCGGGATGGATCCGCCAGAGGCCGATCGGCGCGCTGCCGGACGCATTCCAGGCCAGCCAGGGCGTTGGCCCAGCGTGCCGATCCCGCGTTGCGGAGAGGCCGAGCATCGCGAGACCGAAGCCAACCCATGCGAGCATCGGACGGCGTCGAAGGCGGTCGGCGCGGCGCTCACGCGCCAACCGCGGCTGCCAGCGAGGCAGCGGCACCAGCTGATCTTTACACATCAGACCCGCCCTTGGGAGCTCGTGTCCCGCCGCTGTCACGCGACCAGTTATCGAGGTCATCGATATGATAGCGGATGAAACGACCATGCCGCCGAAAGCGCGGCCCATGCCCCTTCCCGCGCATGGTTTCGAGTGTCCGCCAGTGCAACCCGATATAATGTGCGGCTTCAGCATTGCTCAGAAAGGGGCTACCTTCTCGCGCGCGTTCTGCACGCGCGACGGCGTCATCGTCGCGATTGTCCACGGGCCATCTCCGGCTGTTCAATCACAGCGGGCGAAGCGGTGCCAGCTATGATCTGAGCGCTCTTAAAGCGTGCCGGGACGCGAGCCGGAATGGACGAATCCGCCCCCTCCCCGGAAACGTCCTGAGGTCCTGTCGGGCGCCCTGAGTCTCACTCGCACCCCCGCCTGGACTGGGATCAGATCGAGCTTGGGCAGCGGGAATTTGATCCCGAAACACTGAGTGCAGCCCCGGTACTCTTATAGGGACGACCGTCCTGTCCGCGGTAATGGCCGTCCTCCAGATCCCGATATCGCTGCCGGGTCCCCCGATGCTATGAACGCCGTCAATGGCTCGTCAGGGCGCGGCTATGGCATTCGCTCTATGGTCGATTGAGATTCGCGTGCCTCGGCCGGCTCTGGAGATTTGAATGAACGATGGCCTGACGCGCAATCTTCCCGACGCCGTCAAGCAGCCCGAGCGACCGAAGTTGCTCCAGGTGCTTGGGCCTGGCCTCATCACCGGAGCCTCGGACGACGATCCGAGCGGCATCGCCACCTACTCGCAGATCGGCGCACAATTCGGCTACGATCTCGGCTGGACGTTGCTGTTCAGCTGGCCGCTGATGTGCGCCATCCAGGAGATCAGCGCGCGCATCGGCCGCGTCACCGGGCGCGGGATCGCCGGAAATTTCAAGCGGCACTTCCCGATGCCGCTGGTCTATGCCGTCGTCGGCCTACTGGTGATTGCCAACGTCATCAACCTGGGCGCAGATCTCGGTGCCATGGCCGCTGCGCTTCAGCTGCTGATCGGCGGCCCGATGCTTCTCTATGTGGCATTGTTCGCGATCATCTCGGTGCTCCTCGAGGCGCTCGTCCGCTATTCGCGCTATGTCTCAGTGCTCAAATGGCTGGCGTTGACCTTGCTCGCCTATGTCGGCGTGGCGTTCGTCGTGCACATGCCGTGGGGCACGGTCGCGCATCACCTGATCGTGCCGCGCATCCAGTGGAACGCCGCCTACCTGACCGCGGTGGTCGCGATCCTCGGCACGACGATCAGTCCCTATCTCTTCTTCTGGCAGGCCGAGGAAGAGGTCGAAGAGGTCAAGGAACGCGAGCACGCCCGCCCGCTCCAGCGCGCTCCCGATCAGGCGTCGGCCGAGTTCCGCCGGATCGGCTGGGACACGCGGATCGGCATGGCCATCTCGAACACGGTCGCGCTGTTCATCGTGCTCACCACCGCCGCCACCCTGAACGCCCATGGCGTGACCGACATCCAGACCTCCTCGCAGGCGGCGCAGGCGCTGCGCCCAATCGCCGGCCAGTTCGTCTTCCTGATATTTGGCTTGGGCATCATCGGCACCGGCATGCTCGCCCTGCCTGTGCTCGGCAGTTCGGCCGCCTATGCGGTCGGCGAATTGGCCGGATGGCATGTCGGTCTGGCCCGCAAGGTGAAGCGGGCGAAGGGCTTCTACGCCACCATCGCGGTTGCGACGCTCATTGGCGCCATCCTGAACTTCACGCCGATCGACCCGATTAAGGCGCTGTTCTGGAGCGCCGTCGTCAACGGCGTAGCCGCGGTCCCCGTCATGGTCATGATGATGCTCCTGACTACGCGCGGCGATGCGATGGGCGGGTTTCGCCTTCATGGCGGGCTGAAGATCGTCGGCTGGGCTGCGACGCTGGTGATGGCACTGGCGGCGGTGGGCATGTTCGCGACCTGGTGACACGAGGCGAGCAGTCGTCAGGGCGCGATGGCCTCACGCGCCTGAGGCCGTATGAACACGCTGACGATTTCGGGATGCGCTGCCATCGCCCGTCTCTCGATCGCGGTCACAGCGGCCTCGATCCTTCGGGTGGTGAGATCGTCCTCGAAATCGAGACTGATCGTCACCAGCACCTGATCCGGTGCCAGATGAATGGTGAGGACTTTGTTGACCGCGCAGACCCCCGATTCCGCTTGGGCGATGGCTGTGACGTCCGCGCTCAGCGCTGGACTGGCGCGTTCGCCGATCAGCAGCCCCTTGCTCTCGCGCGCCAGCAGGATCGCGACACCGCCGAGCACAATGCCGATCAGCACAGACCCGACGCCGTCGAGACGCGGATCGCTCTGCACCTCGGCCAGAGCGATGAAGAAGGCCGCGATGAGGATGCCGACCAGCGCCGCGCTGTCCTCGAACAGCACCACGAAGGTGGCGGGATCCTTGCTCCGCCGGATGGCTTCCCACCAGCCCATGTCGCCTTGCGCCTGGCGAAATGCCCTATGGGCAACCCGCCAGGATGCGCCCTCGAACAGGAAGGCAGCGCCGAGGACCACATAGTTGACGACGGGATGATCGATCGGCTCGGGAAAACGGATGTGCGCGATACCCTCGTACACCGACACCCCGGCGCCACCTGCAAAGATCAGGAGGGCTACGATGAAGCTCCAGAAATAGAGTTCCCGTCCATGCCCCAGCGGGTGGATGATTGTCGGGCTTCTGCCGCGACCGTTTCATGCCGTAGAGCAGCAGCCCCTGATTGCCGGTTTCCACCAGAGAATGGATGGCTTCGGTCAGCATCGACGAACTGCCGGTCAACAATGCCGCCACGAACTTGGTCACCGCGATCGCTAGATTGCCCGCCAGGGCCGTGTAGACGATGCGCTTGCCGTCAGTCGCCATTTTCAAACGCACCTGCCCGGCTGGCGAACGCCATCGGAACAAGGAGCGCACATTACGGACAGCTTCAATTCTTCCTCGCCCGATGACCGACGCGGGGCAGCCATATCACGACAATGGACAACCTCAGGCGAATTCAGCGATCAGCCGCCCGACGGCCGCCTCCGCGTAGGGCTGGAAAGAAAGATCGCCCCAGCCGGAATTTCGTGGACTTCAGGCGTCATACCGCCAGAGACTATAATGAAGCGCAATGGAGCCCATCCTCCCGCGCCGCGCCGGCATTCCCGGCATAGAGCTTCCATTCTGCTGCGTAAGTGGTGCGCTCGCGGGTGAAGACGAGGTAGGCGGTCATGGCAGGCTTCTCCGCATAATGGTTCACGCGTGCGTCGCTCGGATAACGAGCTTGCCGTTGTTACGACCCTCGAGCAAACCGATGAACGCCTCCGGTGCATTCTCCAGCCCGTCGACGACGTCCTCGAGCACGCGCACCCGCCCCGCTGCGATCCAGCCGCCGAGATCGCGCAGGAAATCGCCATGCTCCGCCTGATGATCGGAGATGATGAAGCCCTCCACGCAGATGCGCCTCTTGAGGATCGTCGTCATGACCAGCGGCAGCCGATCCGGGCCCTTGTCAGTCGCTCCGCCGCCGCTGTAGCTGGCATCATTGTAATGGGCGATCAGGCCGCAGACCGGGACGCGTGCGCCAACGTTCAGCAAGGGCAGCACTGCATCGAACACTGCACCGCCGACATTCTCGAAATAGACGTCAATGCCGTCCGGACAGGCCGCGAGCAGCGCCGCGGCGAAGCCCGGATCGCGATGATCCACGCAAGCATCGAAGCCCAGCTCCCCGACGACCCGGCGGCATTTGTCCGGGCCGCCGGCGACGCCGACGACGCGCGCGCCCTTGATACTGGCGATCTGGCCGACGATCGAGCCGACAGCGCCGCTGGCGCCTGCGACGACGACTGTGTCCGCCGCGCGAGGGACGCCGACCTTCAGCAGGCCGTGCCAGGCGGTGAAGCCGGGCATGCCGAGCGCGCCAAGCGCATAGGAGGGATGCTCCATGCCAGCGTCGAGCTTCGTCAACCCGGCGCCGTCGGACAGCGCATACTCCTGCCAGCCGAGATGGCCGAGCACGAGATCTCCGACAGCGAAGCCTTCATTGCGGGATTCGATCACCCGGCTCACCGCGCCGCCGGTCAGCGGTGCATCGAGTTCGAACGGTGGGGTATAGGAGGGTGCGTCGTTCATCCGGCCGCGCATATAGGGATCAAGCGACAGATAGCAGAGTTGCAGCAGCAGTTCGCCCGCACCGGGTATCGGCACCGGTCTCTCTTCCATGCGGAAATTGTCGGGAGTGGGCGCGCCGTGCGGGCGCGAGGCGAGCACGATCGTGCGGTTGGTGGGCGTCATGGATGGTCCTTCCGGATGTTACTATTCGTCATCGGCCGCAGCGGCGGCTCTGGCGACATGGGCAATCGTCCATACGTCAGGAGGTTCGGCGCGGCGTATTGGGGGAAGCAGACCTAGCGATCGAGGCGCAGCGGATCCTCGTCCTGCTCCCTCAGCACGGGCATCAGCTGGTCGTGACCGTGATCGCCACGTCGATATTGCCCTTCACCGCGTTCGAATAGGGGCAGACCGCATGTGCCGCCTGGACGACCTCTTCGGCAACGGCCTGTTCGATCCCGGAGATAGCGACATCGAGGGCGACGGACAACGCGAAACCGCCGTTGCCGTTGGCGGACATGCCCACCTGTGCGACCACGACGATGTCATCGTCCTTGAGCCTGGCATCCTTGTTGCGCGTAACGTGGATCACCGCATTCTCGAAGCAGGCCGCGTAACCCGCCGCGAACAGCTGCTCCGGGTTGGTCGCGCCACCTTTACCACCGAGCGCGGCCGGCATCGCAAGCGAAAGATCGAGGACCCCGTCTTCGCTCCGAACGGTGCCGCTACGGCCCCCAATCGCCGTTACCCTGGTTGTGTAAAGTGCGCTCATGGTGCGTATTCCTCGCGATTCATCGATACGCGATATGATCGCGCGCAATTGAGCAAGAAGCCACCCCCCGTCCGCGTCTAGATGGCTCGCAGAGCAGCACGAAGATAACGCCGTTAGCAGCGAACTGGGGGACCTCCCAGACGATGGTACGGCGGATGCGGACAACCGAGAGTGGCTGCCTACTGCCTTCCACGAAACCTGTGGTCAGCCCAGCGGGACGGCGGCGAGAACGCTCGAGCAATACAGTCGCCGGCTGATCCAGCTTGATGCGTCCAACGATCCAGGTGATTCCGGCTCCAACGGCGATACCGCCAAGCGCCACCCACAGAAAGTTGAGCGCGGCATCCTGTATGGAGAAACTGCCCGTCAGGGCGGCGTCGATCGCTAAAAGCGGGCGGACGAGCCCCGAGGCATCGCTGAGCAGCTATTCTCCTTCGAGGATGTGTATCATCCGACTCTGGATGGAAACACGCTGGGCGATCGCCGGCATAGCCACCGGATCGGTCGGCGGGATCCCGGGCGCCAGCGCGATGGCGACCGCTAGCGGCACAGCCGAGATCATCCAGTAAATAAGCGGCCGGCATCAACAGCGGTGAAGAGCACGAGTTCGGCATGGTGTTCGTGAACCACCCGACGATGGTCAAGGCAGACCTGCCGTTCGGCGGTGTCCGCCGCTCGGGCTATGGCCGCGAACTGCTCGGCCTCGGCATCAAGGAGTTCGTCAACCACAAGCTGATCGACGTCGTCGATATCGACGCTCCGTTCTGACACGACGCCCCCTCTGCAAGGAGTTCGATCATGCAGACCGTGAAGGCAGCCGTCGTCCATGAGTTCGGCAAGCCGATCGTCATCGAGGACGCCAAGGTGCCGATGCCGGGTGCCGGCCAGATCCTTTTCAGAATCGCCGCGACCGGCGTCTCGCCCAAGGCATTCCGGCAGGCGCTGCGCATGGTCCGGCGCGGCGGCACCAGACGGTCGGCGTGCGCGAGATGGCACGCGCGCAGCGATGCGGCATCCGACGTGGCACCGCGCCATTTCGTCCTTCCCGATCACAAACGGGCTTGCCTCGGCCGTCATGATCCTCTGCAAGGGCCGACATGGATCGTGACGGTACAGGCAGCGCGTCGGAAGGCGAAGCGGGCATAGTGTCCGGCGCTCGGCTCGGAGGTCTGAGCCAGTATCTTGCCCGCTGGCGCAAGGGACTGGCCAAGGAACGTCCGATCGAGGGCGATGTCGGCCTTCAGGCGCAGGTGCTGGCGGCGGAGCTGAGCTTGCTCATCGACAGCGCCGCCAACTACGCCATCTACATGCTCGATGCCGATGGCAACGTCGTCATCTGGAACAAGGGTGCGGAGCGAATCAAGGGCTGGACCGAGGAAGAGGTGATCGGTCGGCACTGCTCGATCTTCTATCCCGAGGAGGAGGCGTCAGCCGGGAAATGCGCAGACGATCTGGCCCGCGCGGCCGCCGTCGGTCGAATCGAGGAAGAAGGCTGGCGCGTCCGCAAGGACGGGTCCGAATTTCTCGCCAGCGTGACGATCACGGCCTTCCGCGACGAAGAGGGGGCGGTGATCGGCTTCGGCAAGGTCCTGCGCGACATCACCGACGAGCGGGCTGCCGAGCGCTCGACCGAGGCGCGCGAGGCGCAGCTGAGCTCGATTCTGGCGACGGTGCCCGACGCGATGGTCGTCATCGACGATCGCGGCATCGTGCAATCGTTCAGCAGCGCGGCCGAGCGCATGTTCGGCTATGCGGAACGCGAGGTGCTCGGGCAGAACGTCCGCATGCTGATGCCGTCACCCGATCTCGAACGGCATGACGATTATCTCAGGCGCTATCTCGCGACCGGCGAGAAAAAGATCATCGGCAAGGCCCGGCGCGTCATCGGGCTGCGCAAGGACGGCTCGACCTTCCCGCACGAGCTCGCGATCGGCGAGGCAAGCGGGGGCGGCAGGCGCCTATTCACCGGCTTCATCCGCGATCTCACCGAGCGCGAATTCACGCAGTCACAGCTTAGCGACCTTCAGGCGGAGCTGATCCACGTCTCTCGCGTCAGCGCGATGGGGGCCATGGCCTCGACGCTCGCACACGAGCTGAACCAGCCGATCACCGCGGTCGCCAATTATGTCGAGGCAAGCCGCGACTTGCTTGTCGATGCGGACCCTGAAGCGATTGCGATGGTGCGCGAGGCGCTCGGCGATGCCGCGGCCGAGGCGATGCGGGCCGGGCAGATCGTCCGGCGACTGCGCGACTTCGTTGCCCGCGGCGAGGTCGAGAAACGGATCGAGGACTTGCCGAGCCTGATCGAGGAGGCTTGCACGCTCGGCTTGGTGGGTGCCGCCGAGAAGGGGGTCACGGTTGCCCTGGAGATCGACCCTGCGGCCTCGCCGGTGTTGGTCGACCGCGTGCAGATCCAGCAGGTGCTGATCAATCTGCTGCGCAACGCAGTCGAGGCGATGGTCGACAGCCCGGTGCGACAGCTTCGGATCTCGTCCGGGCTCAAATCCGCGCAGATGGTGCGGGTCACCGTCGCCGATACCGGTCCCGGCCTTGCCCCCGAAATCGCAAACGAACTCTTCCGCGCGTTCCAGAGCACCAAGCAGGAAGGGATGGGGCTCGGCCTCTCGATCTGCCGAACCATTGTCGAGGCGCATGGCGGCCGCATCTGGGCGGACTCGCAGGCGGCGGCGGGGACGACGTTCCATTTCACCCTCATGCTTGCCGGAGGAGAAGACACCCTTGACGGATAGACGCACGATCCACCTGGTCGACGACGAGGAGGCAATCCGCAAATCGACTGGTTTCATGCTGCGCACCTCCGGCTTTGCGGTCGAGACCTACGCGTCGGGAGTCGCCTTCCTTAAAGTTATGCAAGGGGCCGAGCCTGGCTGCATCCTGCTCGACGTTCGCATGCCCGAGATGGACGGGCTGGAGGTGCAGGACGTGCTGCGCGAACGCGGCGTCACATGGCCGGTGATCGTTCTAACTGGGCACGGCGACGTCTCGATCGCCATCCGCGCGATGAAGGGGGGCGCCGTCGATTTTATCGAGAAGCCGTTCGAAAAGGTGGCTCTGCTAGCCGCCATCTCCAACGCCATGGCGCGGCTCGACAATGCCGACAAGCGGCTTGATCAGGCCGCCGAAGCCGAGCTGCGCATCGCCGCACTCACCGATCGCGAGCGTGACGTGCTTCAGGAGCTCGCACGGGGACATCCCAACAAAACGATCGCCTATGATCTCGATATCAGCCCGCGCACCGTCGAAGTGCATCGTGCCAACCTCATGAGCAAGCTTGGTGTGCGCAGCTTCGCGGATGTACTTCGGCTCGCTTTCGCGGCCGGGCTGCCGCGCGATCCGTAGCTCTACGTAAAGACGCTCCGCCTGCAATCCGACAAGGTGTTGCAAATCCTTCGCTTTCGAGGGACGGTATAGAGCGGGGAACATGATCGATAAGACCGACGCGGTCAGCGCGGTACGCACCAAGCTCCTTCTGGTGGAGGACGATGCTGGCGTGCGGCGCTCGCTGCAGTTGCTGTTGCGGGGCCGCGGTTATGACGTGCGGGCCTATGCCACCGGCAGGCAGATGCTCGCGGATCCGCGGTCGATCGAAGCCGCCTGCCTGATCACCGATTATCGCATGGATGAGATGGACGGCCTCGACGTGTTGCGCGGCCTGCGCGACCAGGGCTGGCACCAGCCGGCAATCCTGATAACCGCGCATCACGCAGCCGATCTCGTTCGCGCGGCACGTGAGGCCGGGTTCGATACAATACTGGAAAAGCCGCTCCAGGATCATGTTCTGGTTGAGAACGTCGCGCGCACGACACGCCCAAGTTGAGGGCGAACTTTACCCGGACACAAGAGGCGTTCAGAGCGGAAACGGGTCAGCATGCGCCCGGCGGATGGCCTCGGTCGGTCCTTCCCAACAGATTAAGTGCGCGAAGCGGAACCGCGTCGCCAATCATCAGAAAGTCGAATGAGCATAGAGCGCTGCGCTCTGAATGAGCGTGACCAGTGCAAGGCCGAGGGTACCAATCAGGACACGAGGATCGACGCCGCGTGCCTGATGATTGGATCGACCGGATGCTGCAAAATTCATAGCGATGATCTCCCTTTCGGCCTCCATCTCGCCGGTTGGAACGTTGCTTGAAATACGGGTCTATACGGATGGCCGGGCGGTTCGCGTTCCACCATTCACTGCCAGTGGCACTTCGGTGCTGTCGAACCGAGGCACGATGTGACCGGAACGATTAAAGATCCGGTGGCCACCCGGGCAGGAATTGCCTGCGTGTCCGCGTGGCCCGCCGCCCGGCCAAGGTTCGAGGCGTTTCCGGCGAGCCGAAGCTTCGCTCATCAGCCGATCATTGAGCGGGCGGCGGCGCCGGGAGCAACGTGATCGATAAGACAAGCTGAAAGGCAGAGTGAGGAATGGCGCATTACCATGTCATGCAACTCGACGCGGTTGGAACACCACTCCGTCGCGTGACGCGAGCGGTTCCGGAGCCTGGACCCGGCGAGGTGCTGATCCGTGTCGCCGCATGTGGTGTCTGCCGTACCGATCTCCACGTGGTCGACGGTGAGGTGGCCGCGACGCTGCCGATCGTACCCGGCCATGAAATCGTCGGCCGCATCGAGGCGCTTGGCACCGGCGTCGCGGAACTGGCGATCGGCGACCGCGTCGGCGTGCCGTGGCTAGGCGGAACCTGTGGCACCTGCCCTTATTGCCGCGCCGGTCAAGAGAATCTCTGCGACTACCCGCTGTTCACCGGCGCTACGCGCGACGGCGGCTACGCCACACACGTGATCGCGGATGCGCGCTTCTGCCTGGCGATCCCCGCAATGTTCGGCGATGTCGAGGCGGCACCCTTGCTGTGCGCCGGACTGATCGGTCACCGCTCGCTCGTCATGGCGGGTGAGGGCCGGCGCATCGGGCTCTACGGCTTTGGGGCATCGGCGCATATTGTGGCGCAGGTCGCCCGGTGGCAGGGGCGCGAGGCGTTCGCCTTCACCCGCCCCGGCGACACGGCCGCGCAGGACTTCGCGCGCTCGCTCGGATGCGCGTGGGCCGGCGGGTCCGATGAAGCCGCGCCCGTGCCACTGGATGCGGCAATCATCTTCGCGGCGGTTGGCGCACTGGTGCCGGCCGCCCTCAAGGCGGTGCACAAGGGCGGCCGCGTCGTGTGCGCCGGGATCCACATGAGCGACATCCCGTCTTTCCCTTACGATGATTTGTGGGGAGAACGGTCGATCCTGTCGGTCGCGAACCTCACCCGGGCCGACGGCCGCGCCTTCCTCGATCTCGCCGCGCAAGCCGGCGTCAGCACGACGACGACGACCTTCCCGCTCGATCGGGCAAACGAGGCACTGGCGAGGCTCCGCGCAGGCCAGCTCGTGGGAGCGGCCGTGCTCGTTCCGTCCGAGGCCGCCTAGTTCGGGCGATGGCTGCACCGATGAGCAAGGATCGAATCTGCTGCGGTCGGCTGCGCAGAAAGATTATGAGCGTGGAGGAAGCGACATCCTAAATCAGTTCCCGCAGGATCGCCGGCTTGGGCTATACTATAGGCGGCGGCGCTGGCGGCCCATATCGAGGCGGGACATGCCGGCGGCCGTTCACGAGCGCGCGCGCTTCTGCGACCGAAAGCAGAGCTCACCAGAAAGGATAGCCACAACGGCGTTTGAAGATTCTTCCGCTCGACGCGCTTCAGCTTCCTCAAACGGCTGGGGATGGGTTCTCGCTTATGCGCTTGCCGTGATCGTGCTGAGCATCTTTGCCCTGGCCAACCCGCTGACGACCGGTCTCGCGACGGGTTTCCTGCTCGGGGTGACGCTCACCGCCTACGGAATTTTGGCGATCGTTGCCGCGCTGTCGTCGCGCCATGTTGCCGGCTGGACCATCGCATTCGGCGCCCTCGCGACATTGGCCGGCATTCTGACCCTGTTCGATCCGTTCGGAGGCGCCCTGTCGATCGTCTGGCTGATCGGCTTCTGGTTCCTCGTGGCCGGGGTCTTCCAGCTCACGGTTGCGTCTCGCAGCGCGTCCGATCGCACCTGGCATGTGCTCCTCGGGGTGCTCGACCTGGTGCTGGCAGTAGCGATTCTGTGCGCGGGTCCATTAACGGCGCTCAGCTTCCTGGCGGTCGCGGTGGGGATCAGCCTGGTATTCCGGGGCGTGTTCCTCCTGACGCTCGCGCTCGGCCTGAACCGCCTCGTTCACGGCTGAGCTCTGCAAGGCCCAGGTCCGTCTCATTTTCAACGGCAAGCCCCCGCGCGGCTCGCGAGTGCGCGAGGCGGTCTGCCAAGCCCGCCGGGAAGGGCATGTCGTGGAGGTGAGCGTCGAGGGGCACGGCCGGCTGACGGTCGCCGCAGCGCTGCAGTGAAGCGCGACGGAGCCAGTGGGTCGAGTATGAATCGGACGAGGCCTCTGCATCAACCTCGACAGTGAGCCCGTGAGGGTCAAGCGCTTCCTGGTGGAGTGCCGCCCGCGCGAGCTCCGCGTCTATCTGGCCAACACATCGCTTATGGAAGAACACGCCTCATGACATCGGTACAACCCCCGCGAGCAGGCAAGGCCGATGTCATGACGCTGCGCGCCTATCTGCGCGGCGAACTCGCTAGCGCCCATGTCTATGACGCGCTGGCGGATGCCGAAAGCGATGTCGGCGTCAGCGGCGTGTTCCGTCGGCTGGCGGCGATCGAGCGCCGCCATGCCGCCTTCTGGCGAGCGCGGTTGGAGCGTGCCGGCGTCGCCGCCCCCGACACCCCGCCGACCTGCCGGATGCGCCTGCTGGCAAGCCTGGCGCGGCGGCTCGGCGCTTCCGCCGTGCTCCCGATCCTGGCCCGGATCGAAGCGGCGGAAAGCCATGCCTATGATGGCGAACCCGATGCGGTCGCCGCCGGTATGCCTGCCGACGAATATAGCCATGCGCGAATCGTTCAGGCGGCGGCGATGGAAGTCGGCGGCCTGCCGGGCCGGGCGCTGGGGATGATCGAGGGGCGCCGCCGCGGCGGCAGCGGCAACGCATTGCGCGCGGCTGTGCTGGGGGCCAATGACGGCCTCGTCTCCAATCTCAACCTCGTGATGGGCGTAGCGGGCGCGATGGCGAATGAGGGGACGATCCTGCTGACCGGCCTGGCGGGCCTGATCGCCGGCGCCTGCTCGATGGCGATGGGCGAATGGCTGTCGGTCAGCAGTGCGCGGGAGATGACCCAGCGGCGGCTTGCCAGGGAAGCCACCGCGATCGGTGATCTGCCCGAACTCGAGAAGCAGGATCTGATCCTGATCTATCGCGCCAAGGGCTTCGATGCGGCCGCTGCCGCGCGCCTCGTTGACAAGCTGTTCCAGTCCCCCGATCGCGCGCTCGATTCGCTCGCCCGCGAGGCACTCGGTATCGATCCCGATGATCTCGGCGGGTCGCCCTGGACGGCGGCGGCAGCGTCGTTCGGACTGTTCGCGCTCGGAGCGAGCTTTCCGGTCGCACCGTTCCTGCTGCTCAACGGGCGTTTTGCCTTCACGGCGAGTTTCCTTCTCAGCGGTGTGGCGCTGATCGGGATCGGCGCGGCCACGAGCCTATTCACCGGTCAGAAGGCGTCCTTCTCGGCCATGCGTCAACTTGCAATCGGTATTGCAGCGGCTGCCGTGACGTTTGGCCTCGGCCACCTGATCGGGGTCAGTATCGACTGACAAGTCCCAAACACTTGCGGCGCCTGCCATACCCGCGTCGAAACGCCGCCTTCAATTCCCCACCGTCACCCGTTTTCCAGCATAACTTCCAAGTTCGGCGCGATTGACGCTCTATCGCTTTCTGGTCGAGACGGCGCGGCGACCACGCGATTTCGGCCTTCCTGTTTTGCTGTGTACAAGGCGGCATCTGCAGCGCCGAGAAGGTCGCCAGCTTTTGCAGCATTGTCCGGCATCGCAGCGACACCGAAGGACGCCGTGATCCGGCACCCATGATTCTCCGAAAGGCCTTCGATGCGGGTTCGAAGGACATTGGCCTTCAAAACCGCGTCTTCAAGCGAGCAATCAGGGAGGATTACAAGAAGCTCTTCACCTCCATAGCGGCAAGCCACATCGCAAGGCCGGATCGCTCCAACGATCGCGCCGGCCACCTCGCGCAGCACCGCGTCGCCCAGCGCATGACCATGCTCATCATTGAGCAACTTGAAATGATCCAAATCGATCATCACCGCCGAAAGCGGGCTGCCGTTTCGCTCCGACAGATTGATGGACCGATCGAGGATATCCTCCATGTATCGCCGATTGTATAGTCCGGTCAGAGGATCGCGCAACGCCTGCGTCCGCAGCTTTTCGCGCAAGGCAATATTTGAGAGCGCCAGGGACATCGAATCTGCGACGGCGGCCGCGAGGGGTGTAATGTCGGCAAGCTTTTCCTCGCCGTCTTCGCCGCCGGACTGAATACTGAGAAGCCCGTAAACGTCTCCGCGCGCCATCATCGGGATCTCGAGCACGAGGATATCCGCCGCGAGGTGTTCACACCGCAGCGCGGTCGCGCCGACATGGTTGACGTGGGGCTTGCCTCGCTTCAGCGCCCAGCAATGTAAAGGTGCGATCGTTTCTGGAGGCAAACGGCCTTCGGGCCAATCCCAACTGGTCGAGAGGTCAAGCCTGTCACGCGAATTGTTGAATACATATAAAGCGCCACCAAAGCCAGGCAGCAATTGGGAGGCCGTAGCTCGTAGCACTGCGTTGGCGTCATCATAGACGAGCGCACTTTGGAGCATGTCCGTCATTTGAAATAAATTTTCAATCTGTCCTCGCGATTCAAGCGCACTCGCTGCGTAACGGCGCCGCTCGCCCATCTCCCGGAGAGCGAGGGGAGCACCTGCCGCCAGCGCGATCAAGCCGATGAGGCCAGCGCCGATCCTGACCCACGACAGGATTTCGGAAAGGCCGCGCGCAATGCCGAAGTGGCCGAAGATTTCGCATGCCAGAACAAGGATCGACATGAGCATGACGATGACCGCGGCCCGGAGAACCCGTCGGTCGGATGCGGCCCCCTCGGCAGCAATCTGCACGGCTTTCACGGACGAATTCCAGTCAGTTCTTCAGGACTTCACGATATTAGCGCGGGATGTATTAACGGCGTGCTCTCATCAGATGCTTCTGGTGCCAGACACATATACCACGCAGTTTCCGCCGGGTCGGAAACCCGCACCGCTCCGAGCGCTCGCTGCGCAGTATTATCGCGATCGCCCGAGGCGCGCACGGGCCGCGCGCAGCAACTGTCTCCATGCCGAGCCCTCCGTTGGACCGGCTACCTTATGTTCTTCCTCGGCCCTTATCGTGTCACGAATATGAGCGAGGGGCGTTTGCGGAGCCGATTCCTCAGTCATCGCCTGCGCGATCTCCTCTTCAGTGATCGGCAGGAAGAAACTGCACCCATGTTCCTCACCGTTGCTTCTCGTCACTCGCCCGCCACGTGTCCCAATCCCTGGCATCCCGATACTGATGACGGTCCCGATTTCGAGCGGGAAATCCGCCCTGAACGCACAGCCGGTAACCGATAGATTCTCGATGGTCACGGCGCCCATGTTACCGGATCGTTCCCGAAGAATCCCATGCCTGCCAATGACGAAACGGTCGGCTCTTATCGGCATCACGAGACCACGAACGGACATTATCGAATCCAATCAACCATTCGAGACAAACCTTGTTCTATGCGCTCCAACGCCAAGTATCCTAGTGGTGGGAATCTAACACTTGGTGCCCGCGCCTGACGGCGGCGATAATCTCATCGGGATCGGCGGTCCAGACGAATGGCTTTGAGCTTTCGTTGTGCTCGGCAAGGAAGCGGTTGATGGCGGCCTGGAGGTCGACGAGCGAGTGGAAGACGCCGCGTTTGAGGTGGCGGTTGGTTAGTCTGGCGAAGAAACCTTCGACGGCATTGAGCCATGAGCACGATGTTGGCGTAAAGTGGAAGGTGAAGCGCGGGTGCCGGCCGAGCCATTCTCGAACCTTGGGATGCTTGTGGGCGGCGTAGTTGTCGAGGATGACGTGGATCGCCTTTCCAGCCGGCACCTGTGCTTCGATCAGGTTGAGAAAGCGGATGAATTCCTGGTGGCGATGCCGCTGCATGTTGCGGCCGATCACGGTGCCATCGAGCACGTTGAGCGCCGCAAAGAGCGTGGTCGTGCCGTTGCGCTTGTAGTCGTGGGTCATGGTTCCGGCCCGTCCCTTCTTGAGGGGCAGGCCGGGCTGCGAGCGATCCAGCGCCTGGATCTGGCTCTTTTCGTCGAACGACAGCACGATCGCGTGAGCAGGCGGCGAGACGTATAGCCCGACGACATCGCGTAGCTTCTCGACAAACTTCGGGTCGTTCGAAAGCTTGAACTGGCGAACGCGGTGGGGTTGCAGGCCGTGGGCTCGCCAGATCCGCTGCACCGAACTGACGCTGATCCCCACCTCTGTCGCCATCTTCAGCGCCGTCCAGTGGGTCGTCTCGCCGGGCGGACCTTCAAGCGTCCGGGCAACGACCTGCTCGGTCACTTTCGGAGCCAGGGGCCGGATCCGCGACGGACGGGTCTTGTCGCGGAGCAGTCCCTCCACTCCTTCCTGCATAAAGCGCTCCTGCCATCGCCATACGCAGGTCTTCGAAGTCCCAGTTCGCCGCATGATCGCGTTGGTGCCGACACCGTCGCTCGTCAGCAGCACGATCTCGGCGCGCCACGCGTGCTTCTGCGCCGCATTGCGATCCTTGATGATCCGATCGAGCCGATCTTTGTCGGACGGGGAAAGGCTGATCGAGATACCACTGCGCATCCAGCCTGACTCGCACAATCGGCATGCTACGGGAATCCCCCAAAGGACTCCTCTGTCAGACTTTGTCCACTAGCCGTTCTTATTCGTCGAGATGGCGAGTTTGGGTTGGCGACCGTAGCGTAAGTATCTGATTTAGCTTAGAGAAGGGTTGCTTACACCAATCCTCTGGGCCGGACAGATAGAGCCACGATCGCCATGGCAGATGATAGCCTTCTCCCATTCTCGTTTCCAGCCGTTCATCGCCGGAAAATCACGGCGGCCTTCGATGGCGGGAGGCTGACTTCGGACGGCGGCGTGCTTCTGCTCGCCCAGGCAGAGCGCCAGCTGGGTATCGCCGCACAGCTTGCCCGCTGCATCGCTGATCCGCGTGATCAGGGCCGCATCACCCATAGCCTGGACGGGATATTGCGCGCCCGGATCCTGGCGATCGCCTGCGGCTATGAGGATGCCGATGACCTCGATACGCTGCGCCACGACCCGGGTTTTAAGCTCGCTCTCGGCAAGCTGCCGGATGGGCCGGTCGGTCTCGCCAGCCAGCCGACAATGTCGCGCTGGGAGAATGCGCCGACCACGCGCGAGATCTTCCGCCTGACAGGCACGTTGGTCGATATCTACTGTGCGAGCTATCCCACACCGCCGGCCGCCGTCACACTCGACATCGACGACACGGTCGACGTCGTTCACGGTATGCAGCAGCTTTCCTTTTGGAACGGCCACCATGGCGAGCGATGCTTTCTGCCGATCCACGTCTACGACACCGAAACTGGCCGGCCGGTTGCGATGCTGTTGCGCACCGGCAAGACGCCTTCTGGCACCGAAGTCGCCGGCCATATCCGGCGGCTCGTCCGGCGCATCCGGCGCCATTGGCCCGAGACCCACATCACTCTGCGGGGCGACGGCCACTATGGCCGCCCCGAGCCGATGGAGTGGTGCGAAAAGAATGGCGTCGACTATGTCTTCGGGCTCCCGGGCAATGCCGCGCTTCATGCGGATCCCATCATCGTGACGGAAGCCGACAGTTGCGCCACCGATCGCGCGGTCCGTGGCAGCAGCCAGCTGCGTCGATATGCGGAGACCAAATATGCGGCAAAAAGCTGGGGAAAGGACAAGCGCCGCGTCGCCGCTCGCATCGAGGCAAGCGCTCTCGGTCTCGATATTCGCTTTGTCGTCACCTCGCTGAGCAACGGCAGCGCTGAATATGTCTATGATACGCTGTACTGCGCGCGGGGCCAGGCCGAGAACCTGATCAAGCTTCACAAATCCCAGCTCAAGAGTGACCGCACCTCCTGCCGCGCGGCCAACGCCAATCAGGTGCGGCTGATCCTGCACACCGCAGCCTACTGGCTAATGTGGGCCGTTCGCGAAGCCATGCCGACCAAGAATCCCCTGCGCACCGCCGAATTCGCCACCATCCGTCTGCGCCTGCTCAAGGTCGCAGCAAGGGTCATCGAAACCGCCAGCCGGATCCGCATCGCCTTCGCCAGCGCATGTCCCGATGCCTTTCTCTTCCGCAGCATCTCGCTCACGCTGCGCGCGGCAGGTCCCTGATCAACGCGGCCGTGCCGCTCCGCCTGTCCCCTTCAACCCCGCAAGCCTCAAAGATCCGCGATGAAACAGGCGCAGTGAGATCCCGTGCCTGAACCCGATCGCTCAAACTCAACGCAGCAGCCCGGCGCCGCGAAGCTCACCTCGACGAATAAGAGCGGCTAGGTAAGCGGGCAAGCGCGAAAATCGCCGATCTGTAGTGGTGCTTCCAGTCCGGGCGCGTTAGCCTCGTCGCTGATGGTGCGTCCATTCTCGACATAGAGGTCGCATAACCCGATACAATCCGACGCGCGGTGGGGCGGCAATCGGCAAGAGCAACGGAAGCGATGCAATTTGCATGATGAACCACCGAGCATGCGACCGTGAGCACAGACAGTAGGTCCATTCTTTTCCATGCCCGCGCAATCATTAACATATGATGTTCGGGCCGAATACGATACTGGCTGGCAGTTCTCGTCGTGCGCGCTTCGATCGGAGGCTTTTTACGGCGGCGCAGACGTGAGTCCGAATTCACAGCCGATGATTTGTTAGGGCGGCGGGAAGAATGCGCGCTCTTCGTTGGGCGCCGATTGAATCAGAGGAGAGCAGCCGCAACAGATCGTCGGGTTCGACACCGGCCTCTGGAAGCGATCGAGCGAGACCATCTACTATCTCTCCAACGAGCGGCTTCGGTTCCGGGATGGCCCCTTCGAGGGTCAGCTCAGAAATGGAGAGTCGGCGAGAGCAAAGCGGCAAGGCCACCCCCTTTGCGAATGCCAATCCGCGTACCGATGGCAACTGGCGGTGGCGTGGCATGCACCATTCGGACGGGGCACGATCGAAGGGCGCGGCGAGGAGCGAAACCGAAAGAGAAATGTCCGGTGAAGGACAGCAAGCACCTCGCGTGCCTTTTCGTCATCGAGGCTGGTTTTCCTCGCGGCGATTTTGAGCACCTGATGATCGCTCGATGCGGTCAATGGGTCGCACGCTGCCATTAGCCGTCACCATGTGTTCACCGGAGGTATGCCAGCCTCAAATAGGTATGATCGCCTTCAAAAGGCCTCCCCAGCATCAGGCCGGCCGCAACCAGCAGTAAAAGGATTGCACCGCCAGCTTACGTCTTGCCGCGAATGCCTCGCGACCCGGCACGCCGTAAGCCGCCACCTCCACGGGGCCACCCAGCGAAAGCCCACGCGGGCCATGGTGCCAATGCCAGATGGATCAGGCCAGGCGACCCGGCTCACGCGCTGGCCCTCAACGGGCGGCAATATACAAACGGCCAAGCTTGGCCGCCCCCCCAAGGATGACATGATCGACCTGGATATCTGCGACCGCCGAAGAGGGCTGCTCGAATCCACTCCACGATCGTGCTGCCGACCTCACCCCATGCTCCCGATCGTCTTGCGGAAGCGGCCGAGTGCAATTGCGAAGAAGATCGCACCGATCACGATGATCGCGATGAATTGCGGCCACACGACATCGATTCCGGCGCCGCGATAGAGGATGCTCTGGGCGAGCTTCACGAAATGGGTGGTGGGTGCGATCAGCATGATCTGCTGGACGATCCAGGGCATGCTCTCGCGCGGAGTCATCCCGCCCGACAGCATCTGCAGCGGAAGCATGACCAGCATCAGCAGCAGCCCGAACTGCGGCATGGACCGCGCGATGGTGCCCATGAAGATGCCCATCGATGTAGTCGCGAACAGGTGCAGGCCGGCGCCGAGCAGAAACAGAGCGACCGAACCCTCGATCGGCACCTTGAGCAAGCCCTCGACGATGACGACGGTGGCAAAGGCGCAGGCCGCGAGCACGACCGCCCCCATCGCCCAGACCTTGCTGGCCATGATCTCGAAAGGGGTGACCGGCATCACCAGCAGATGTTCGATCGTGCCATGCTCGCGCTCGCGGATCAGTGCCGCGCCGGTCAGGACGATCGAGAGCATGGTGACGTTGTTGATCACCTCCATCACCGCGCCGAACCAGGACTGGGCCAGCGTCGGATTGAAGCGGACACGGAAGGCGAGGTCGGCCGGCGGCGGCGGCGTGCCGCGGTGATGCTGCATGAACTCCGACACCTCTCCGTTCAATATCTGCTGGATATAGCCGCTGCCGGTGAAGGCCTGGCTCATCCGCGTCGCGTCGACGTTGAGCTGGATGGTGGGCTGGCGGCCGGCAAGCAGGTCGCGCTGGAAATCGGGCGGGATGTCGAGCGCGAAGGTATCCTTGCCCGCGTCCATGCGCGGATCGATCTCGCTTTGCGGTACAAGCGCCGGAACACCGAAGTGCGGCAGGTAGAAGGCGCTGGTTATACGCTGCGAAAGCGGTGATTGGTCCTCATCGACGATCGCGATGGGTGCCTTGTTCAGGGTCTCCGGCATGGCGGTCGCCGCGACATAGATGCCAAGCGAAAAGGCGTAGGCGATCAGGACCAGCATCATCGGATCGCGCCACAAGCTGCGCAGTTCCTTGATGCCGAGGCGCCAGACGTTGGCGGCATGCATCGGCTCAGCCCTCCTGCTTCTTGAGGAGCAGGACGCAGGCTCCCAACACCACCGGATAGGCGAGCGCCAGCGGGATCAGCGATCCCTGCAGATCGCCAATGCCAAGTCCCTTCGAGAACACGCCCCGGCAAATGATCATGAAGTAGGTGGCGGGGAAGACATGGCCGATCAGGGCGCCGGCACCTTCGAGCGAGGAGATCGGGTTGGTCAAACCCGAAAACTGTACCGCCGGCAGGATGGTGCCGATCGCGGTGGCGAAGATCGCGGCGATCTGGCTGCGCATGAAGATCGAGAAGAGCAGACCGATCGCCGTCGATGACAGGACGTACAGCAACGCACCGGCGGTCAGCGCGAGGAGGCTGCCTGTCATCGGTACCTTGAACACGAACAAGGTCAGCACGACCAGCATGACGAAGTTGAGCATGGCGAGCGCCACATAAGGCAGCTGCTTGCCCAGAAGGAATTCGACGCGCGTGATCGGCGTTACGTAGAAATTGACGATAGAGCCCAGTTCCTTTTCCCGCACCACGCTCAACGCGGTCAGCATCGCGGGGAGCAGGAGTAGCAGGATGGGGATCACCGCGGGCGCGATCGCTACCAGGCTTTCGACATCCGGGTTGTAGCGGTACCGCGTCTCGATGTTGACCAACCCCGACGCAGCGGCGGCGCGGCTGCCAAGTTCGGACACCGCCATGTCGCCGAGCCACTCGGCATGGAGCGCCTGGACATAGCCCTGCACGGTTTCCGCGCGCTGCGGCATGGCGCCGTCGATCCACATCGCGACGGACACGCCGTCCCCGCGCCGCAAGTCGCGCGCGAAGCCCGGCGGGATCTCGACGGCCACGCTCAGTTCGCCGTCGCGCATGCGCCGGTCGAGATCGGCATAGTCCGTGATGGGTGGCCGCTCGATGAAATAGCGCGAGCCGGCGAGGTTCAGCGTGTAGTTCTGGCTGGTCGTTGTGCCGTCGCGGTCGAGGACCGCGAACGGCAGGTTCTCGACGTCCATGCTGATGCCATAGCCCATCACGAGCATGAGCAGCACGCTGCCGAGCAACGCCATCGTCGCACGGATCGGGTCGCGCCGTAGTTCGAGCGTTTCCCGCCGCACATAGCTGAACATGCGCCGCACGCTGAAGCCGCGCGACGATGCCGCGGCGCTCCTGGCAGGGGCCTCCGTCCCGGGCTGCGCGGCAGCCTGGGACGACGCCGTCCCCTCCCCCGTCGCTTCTTCCAGATAGGCGATGAAGGCCTGCTCGAGCGTGTCGGCCTTGCGCGTTGCCATGATTGCGCGCGGCGTGTCGCTCACCAGCACCTTGCCGGCGTTCATCAGCGAGATGCGATCGCAGCGCTCGGCTTCGTTCATGAAGTGGGTCGAGATGAAGATGGTGACATGATCGTTGCGCGACAGGTCGATCATCATTTGCCAGAAATTGTCGCGCGCGATCGGATCGACTCCCGAGGTCGGCTCGTCGAGGATCAGCATCTCGGGCTTGTGGATGGTCGCCACCGCGAGGCTGAGGCGCTGACGCTGGCCGAGCGGCAGGCCGTCGGGCAATGCGTCCATGATCTGCCTGAGGTCGAAGCGGCCGGCGACGTCCTCGATCCGGCCGGGGATCTCGCCCGTCGGCACATGGAAGAGTTGGGCATGGAGTTCGAGGTTCTGCCGAACCGTGAGTTCCGAATAGAGCGAGAAGGCCTGGCTCATATAGCCGACGCGCCGGCGCGTTTCGATGTTGCGCGGATCGACCTTCTTGCCGAACAGCCACGCCTCGCCCTCGCTCGCCGGCAGCAGGCCGGTCAGCATCTTCATCGTCGTCGACTTGCCGCAGCCGTTCGAGCCGAGGAAGCCGAAGATCTCACCGCGCTCGATGCGGAAATCGACATGATCGACGGCGGTGAAGTCGCCGAAGCGCATGGTGAGGCCCTTGGCCTCGATGGCGACCGTACCGTCTGGCGCACGGGGCTCGACGACCACCGCCTGATGCCCCGCCCGCCGTTCCGCAGGCAGCAAGGCGATGAAGGCTTCCTCCAGCGTGGTCGTGCCGGTCCGCGTGTAGAAGTCAGCCGCAGTGCCGGTGTCGAGGATGCGGCCTGCATCCATCGCCATCAGCCAGTCGAAGCGTGCCGCCTCTTCCATATAGGCGGTCGCCACAAGCACGCTCATGCCAGGCCTTCCTGCCCGGATGCGGTCGATCAGGTCCCAGAACTGCGCCCGCGAAAGCGGATCGACGCCGGTGGTCGGTTCGTCGAGCAGCAGCAGGTCGGGATCGTGGATCAGCGCGCAGCACAGGCCGAGCTTCTGCTTCATGCCCCCCGACAGCTTGCCGGCCGGACGATCGCGAAAGGCGGTGAGGCCCGTACTTTCGAGCAGGTCGGTGATACGTCGTTCGCGTTCCGCCCCGTCCTGACCGAACAGGCGTCCGAAGAAGTCGAGATTCTCGAACACCGACAATGTCGGATAGAGGTTCCTGCCGAGTCCCTGCGGCATATAGGCGATGCGCGGACAGACCGCTTCACGGTGGCGACGGTCGGCCATGTCGCCGCCCAGCACCTCGACGTTTCCCTGCTGAACTGCGCGCGCGCCGGCGATCAGCGAGAACAGGCTCGACTTGCCGACGCCGTCAGGGCCAATCAGTCCGGTCATCCGCCCGAAAGGCAGTTCGAGCGAGACGCCGTTAAGCGCGAGCGTAGCGCCATAATGGAGGCTGACGTCGGTCAGCCGGGCCGCCGGCTTCGCTTCGTCCCCCTTTTTTTCGGCGATGGCCGGCTCGCTCATCGGCCGACATTCACCGCCAGCTTCGCCGGCCACTCGACCTTCGGATCGACCTTGACATAGGCCATGCCCGGCAAGCCGGTCTTGACCTGTTTGATATGCTCCCTGAGCAGCTCGGGCGCGATCCGCGCCTTGACCCGGAACATCAGCTTCTGGCGCTCGCTCGCGGTTTCCACCGTCTTGGGCGTGAACTGCGCCACGTCTGCCACGAACGATGCCTTTGCCGGGATCACATAGCCGGGCGCTGCATCCAGCGTGATCCGGATCTCGCTGCCGAGGCCGACCCGTCCGGCCACCGTCTCCGGCAGGAAGAAGGTCATGTAGACGTCCGACAGATCGACGAGGTTGAGCACCTTGCCACCCCCGGCCATCACCTCGCCGGGCTGCGCGACGCGGTACTGGATCCGGCCATCACGCGGAGCCTTGAGAGCACTGTCGACGATGTCGGCATTCAGTCGACGGATGGTCGCGGCGACCGCTTCGACATTGGATCTCGCGCCGATCACCTGGCTGCGGGCGGTGGCGATCGCCGCATCGCTCGCCGCGACCTGGGCGCGAGCGGCCTCGACGGCGGCGCGCGCGCTTTCGACGCTCGCCTCGTCATCGTCCCGTTCCTGCACCGCTGTGGCCCCTTCGCGGGCCAAGGTCGTGGACCGTGCCAGGCGCTTTCCCGCCGAATTGAATTCGGCCAGACGTTGCTGGACGACCGCCACGGCTGCGGCACGCTCGCTTTGCTGCTGGGCGACCTGGCTCTGTCCGGTCAGGATCGCGTTTCGTGCCTGGGCAAGCTGGGCCTCCGCCTCGGCGCGCTGGGCTTCGAGTACCTGCGTGTCCATGTGGGCGACGATCTGACCCGCCTTCACGGTATCGCCCTCATCCACCAGGATGTCAGTGATGCGGCCCGGCGTCTTGGCCGCTATGTCGATCTCGGTCGCCTCGATCCGGCCGTTGCCGGCGACGATGCCGGGGCCAAGTCCTTTCGGCCGCAGTAGCCACCATCCGCCGAGCGCCATCGCTGCGATGAGGATGAGGATGCCGCCACGCAGCAGCCATTGTTTCGCCTTGTCCGTCATCCTGCCTGTCCGCCCTGGGCCTGCTGTGTCGCATCTTCCGGAAACCCGCCGCCGACCGCGGCGTAGAGGCTGACGCCGCTCGCATAGTAAGCGCGGCGGAGCTGGACCAACGCCTGCTCGGTATCGAACCGGTCGCGCTCGGCCTCGAGCACCTCGAGATAGGCGGAACGGCCGCTGGTGTAGCGAAGCTGCGCGAGCCGCAGCCGCTCGTCGAGGGCGTCGACCGTCTGGCGTGTCGTCGCGATCTGGCCGGCCAGCCATTTGCGCTGCGCCAGCGCATCGGCGACATCGCGGAACGCAGCCTGGATGGTCCGCTCGTAATTGGCGACGGCGATGTTGCGCCGTGCCTTGGCGAGATCGAGATTGGCCTTGTTGCGGCCGCCGTTGAAGATCGGCAGCGTCACCATCGGCGAAAAACCCCAGCTTCGCTGGCCGTGGGCGAACAGGTCGGTCAGATGCGCGCTAGCGGTGCCGAAATCGCCGGTGAGCGTGATGTTCGGGAAGAAGTCGGCGCGCGCCGCGCCGACGTCCGCATGCGCCGCGATCAGCTGATGCTCCGCTTCGAGGATGTCGGGACGGTTGAGCAGTAGCTCGGAAGGCAGTCCCGCCGGGAGCGCACGGTCTGCGTTGGTGCCCGCGAGGTTCAGCGATCGCTGGCCGGGGTCGTATGGCGCGCCGACCAGCAGCGTAAGCGCGTTGCGGTTCTCGTCGCGCGCCTGATGGAGCGCCTGGAGCGTCGTCTGCGCCTGGGTCAGCAGCGTCTCGGCCTGCGTCATGTCGAGCTTCGAGCCCGACCCGACCTCGTACCGGCGGTTGGCGATGCGGAAGCTTTCGCGTCGGCTGTCGATCGTGCGCTCGGCGAGCGTGATGCGCTCGTCATATTCATGTTCCTGGAGCCATGCCGAGACGAGTTGCGCGATGAGGCTCGTCGAGACGCCGCGGCGCGCCTCCTCGGTGGCGAGGAAGTTCTGAAGCGCGGACGCACGCATGTTGCGCAGCCGGCCCCACAAATCGACTTCCCAGCCGACACTCAGCACCGACTGGTACTGGCTGGCCGTGACCGGCTGGCCGATCAGGGAGAGATCCGCCGGCGTATGGCTGCGCGTCAGGCCCGCCACGCCGTCGAGCGTCGGATAGAGTTGCGATCCCTCGATCCGATATTGCGCCCGCGCTTCCTCGACCCGTCCTATGGCGATCCGCAGATCGCGGTTGTTTGCGAGCGATGTCTCGATCAGTCGCTGGAGATCGGGATCGGTGAAGAAGTCCCGCCATCCGATACGCGCGATCGAGACGCCGGCGCGGGTATCGCTCGAGAATGCCGGAGCCACGGGAGGTGACGGGCGCCGGTACACAGGGGCGAAGGAACAGGCGCCGAGCAGCAACGCACTGATTGCGGCGATACTATTTCGCCGCAAACCTGCCTGTCGGCGCGCATCACCATGCCTGATCTTCGGCTGCCTCAACGGTCCATATCCTCCTAACGCCGGGCGATCCCGATGACGGGGTTGCATCCGCCGACGCGCTTCTCGTCTCGAAACACCCGCAATGGCGCCTGAAAGCGATGCTCGCCGGCTCTATGCGGGGTCCCTCTCGAGCGCGAACTCCGTAACTCTACGGATGTGGTAACGCCATTGTGCTTCGTTATAGTCCGACTACCACTGCGTCGAATATCTGACATCCGGTGCGTGGCGCCGGTTTTGCGAGCCAACGAACCCCAAGCTCTGGCCGCAGATCCGCAGGCAGCCACGGAATGAAATGTCAACGGCGGCCATCATTCGTGTCGAGTAGATAGTCCCGAACCTTCCAGCCCACCACCGGCCTATGGAAACATTATCGGCGGCTTCGGGTCGTCCATCCGGGCATCGATCCTCGATGCGTCGAGGACACGGGCTCCAGATTGCGGGGTCGTTGTCGCCGTGCTGAGCGCCCTGTCGCCACTCGCGCTTGTCGCGCCTACTGAGCCCGCTTTCTCGAAACCTGTTCCGATTCCAATTTTGTGAAGTCGTAGCGACGGAGAAGCGGGGAAGGCAGACGCATCGCATTGGCCCTACGTTTTTGCGATGGGCGGCGCGAGCGGACCGACCTGCCGATTTGCAGCCGAGTGATCCGATCGCCAGAGGCTCCTGAACGTTTCATTCGCTGTAGAGGATGTTCCCCGTGTCTCTCCTGCCTCATCATTGTGAATCTTCGGTCTCTCGCGACAATCCTGGGACGGGCCGAAAATGGTGGAAGGACGTCATTTCTCTTGCCGCCGCAGCATTCCTCTCGGCCTGCTCTCCGGTCTCGGTTCACGAATTGAGCCTCACTGCGGCGTACCGACAGCGCAATGTGAGCGCCCTCTCGGGCGCCCAGATGAGCAACACAACCCACATCGTCTTGCAACGGCAAAACCTGCTTCGGGGCTGGAAGGAGAAACCCGAAACGGCGCTCTCGTCGCTTCGCTCGGCGATACAGACTGGCGCCATTGCGCAAGAGCCAGACGGCCTATTTGCTCTCGCCGAACTGAGCTGGCTGCGCGCCCGGAAGACGCGTGATCCCGCGCAGTTCATGGCCGCTGCACTCTATGCCTATGCCTATCTCGCTCCCGATGCGCCCGTCTCCGAACGCCCCGACGCTTATGATCCCCATTTCCGGCAGGCGTGCGATCTCTACATGCTGGCGCTCACGGAAGCGCTCGGCTCTCCAGCCAATGTGCAGTCCCAGCACTGGACGCTCCCTTACGCCACGTTGGATCTTGTCGCAAACCCGGCGGACCGCAGTTGGCACGGCCAGATCTTGAGCGACTTTCGCCCCACCGCCCGGATGGCCGTCAAGGGCGTCAGCAACGTCTACAATCACCCAGGACTCGGTGAACCACTCGCTGCCGTGCCTCTCATGAATCGCGGCGATAACAGCGCAATTCAGATTTCCGATCACGAACGGATACCGGTCAGCCTGTTTATTGAAATCCCGCACGCTCGAGAACAGGTTTTATCGGATCATGTGAGCGGGCGCCTCTCGCTCGCTACCGACGAAGACCCCGCGCTGCACGCCGCGAACCGGCCACATTTCCCGCCACAACTCGACTCCACCACTGCGGCCGCCATAAGTCTCAGCGAATCGGTAGATTGGGCCGCCGAATATCGCGGATTTTTCAACGGACAGGTCCTCGGTCAGCATCACGGTCTGGCCCTCACCGCTCTTGAACCCCATCAGCAAGGGCGAATGCCGGTAGTCATGGTACACGGCACCGCCTCTGGTCCGGCCCGCTGGGCCGACATGGTCAATGATCTTCTGGCTGATCCCTACATACGGCAGCATTATGAATTCTGGCTTTTCTCTTACGGCACCGGAAACCCGATACCCTATTCTGCCCTGCAGCTGCGACGATCGATCGCAGCCGCCGTCAAGGCACTGGGCGGTCCCCAGGCCGATCCTGCTCTGGGAAGGGTTACGCTGATCGGCCACAGTCAGGGTGGATTGCTGTCGAAAATGCTCGTCATCAACGCGCAGGACCGCTTATGGAATGGGCTCATGCCAAGGCCGATCGATAGCCTCAACCTCACACCCGCCACGCGAGACGTCCTGCAAGACGAACTGTTCCCGACACCCATGCCTGAAGTCCGTAACGTCGTTTTCATCTCTACGCCGCAGCATGGAAGTTATCTCGCCACTCTGTCGGTTTCACGCCTATTGGGCCGCCTCATCAGATTTCCGCTCACCGTTAGGGAAACCATGCAGCAAGTTGCCTCCAATGTTGGCGCAACGAAGCCCGACAAAAGCAGTTGGCGTATGGGCAGCCTCTACGGAATGTCGCCCGCGAGCCCTTTTATCCAGTCACTGTCTGCTATCCCGGTCGCGCCGGACGTCCAGGCTCATTCGATCATTCCCGTGTTAAAGGATGGTCCGCTCGACCACGCAAGCGATGGGGTCGTCAAATATGAAAGCGCACATATACCAGGCGTCGACTCCGAACTTGTCGTCCGGCACTCGGCCCATTCGACTCAGTCCAATCCGGTCACAATCGCAGAGGTGCGCCGACTACTTGTTGAACAGGCCCAGGATTTGGCTGGTGATGCCCTACCTTCATTCGACATGGCCAAGCGCAATATCATACGCATGGGTGGCGAGTATGTGCCAACGTCGATGAGGGCCAAATGAAAGGGCTGCGGCACCGCCTCATCCTGTGGGGCGGCGGCATGAATGCGCTGTTTGCGGCGGCCGCCTTCTACTATTCCACCATCCTCCCGTCCTGGCTGCGACTCGCGTTTGCCCTGGGTTTTCCCCTGTTTCTGCTCGTTGCGCTACGCCTACGCAACCAATACTGGCGTGGCGTTTCGGCCACGCTGCTGGTTGTTGGGTTCTGGGGATGGTACCTCAACGATCCACCTCGGAACGATCGTGACTGGCAAGTGGAATATTCCATTCCAGCCGATGCGGTGCTTGACGGAAACATAGCCCATTTGCAGCATGTGCGCGACTTCGCTTGGCACGATGAATCCACGTTTACGCCGCACTGGTACGATGCGAACTATGATATCGACACCCTGTCGGGTGTGGACATGGTCACTTCCTACTGGGCGGGCGAAAGCATCGCTCATGTATTCCTCAGCTTCGCATTCCTCGACGGAAGACATCTGGCTATCTCGATTGAGACTCGCCGGCAAAAACGATTCCCCTATTCCGTTATTGCCGGCTTCTTCCATCACTACGAGACGTTCTACGTGACCGCCGACGAGCGCGATCTGATCGGCGTACGTACGGATTTTCGCAGGGAGCGCGTCTATCTCTATCACCTCAAGCTGACGCCCGGAGAAGGCCGCCGGCTGTTCCTCAATTATCTGCACACGATCCACCGGCTCAACACGGTGCCGGCGTGGTACAACACGCTCACAGACAATTGTACAACCGGCATTCTGTCCGAGGCGCAGGCGGGATTTCGTTACCGTCTGGACTGGCGTATCCTACTGAGTGGCTATACCGCCTCGCTTGCGTGGAAAATGGGCTTTCTGGACCAACGCTACAGTTTTCCGGTGCTTCGGCGCCTCAGCCAAGTTCGTCGTCCCGTCGGTGCGACGCCCGGCTTCAATTACTCCCGGGAAATCCGTCAATCTCTACCAGCTGCAACGTCCGGGAGATAGAAGATGAACGTATCGCCCGCCCGTTCCGCTATCGTGGCCTCGGCACGATGGCGGTGATCGACCGCTCTCGCGTGGGCCGATTTCGCTGGACGCGTCTGACTGGCCTGTTCGCGTGGCTGACCTGATCGCCGGTCCACCTCATGCTGCTCGTCGACTTCCGCAGCCAATTGGCCGCGTACCTAAACTGGACCTCGGGCTCGTTCACCTATGGCGCGTAGTGAAGCTCCGTACGCAAGACGCCTGAAAGAGCTGGAAGGTGGCCATCATGCGCCCGGGCGGCACCGAACCGATGAGAGCGACCGCGACAAGATATCTCCCGGCGGCTAGGTTGGCGAAGCCCTCGGGGCAACTAATGATCCGGCGCAGCCGAGAATGGATAGCATGATGAGTGACGAAAGCCTGCTTTGCCATTCCGAGCTTCACCTACGACCCAACCCGTCCCGCACCGTTATCCGGCCCTTCGATGTCGATTATCCGCAGGCCTTCAGGAACGATGCGCATCCCCGCATGCAGCAGATCGTGGAACGCGTTCTGTCGCTCGACAGCGCGCGGTTGCTGAAGGAGAAAGAGGTGATCATCGCCTCGCTCGCCGAGCGTCACCGTGACATCGAGAAAATCCTCCTTCGTCGCTCCGACGATATCCGCGAACGCGTGCCCGAAGCGCAAGGCATGAGCCGGGAGGCCGCGCTCGTTGTCGGCGCCTATTTCAGCGAGGAATATTCCTACGAAGCTGCCGCGCTGTTCAACCCCAGCATGGTGTTGCGGGCGGACCAGAAAGGCGCCCCGCCAGGCGGCGTGCGTTTCCTGCTGTCGCTGCGCGGCATTGGCGAAGGCCATATCTCCTCGGTGACCTTTCGCACCGGCACCTGGAGTCCGACTGACGGTTTCGCCATCGATGAAGCCAGCAATCAGGCGATATCGCCGCGGATCGACAGCTCGGCGGCAGACGCTGCGAACGAGATGACGCGGATCATCTGCGAAGGAAGCGAAGACGTCTCGGAGAGCGTGCTGTTCCCGGTCACGGCCAGCCAGCGACGCGGCATCGAGGACCTGCGACTGGTTCGTTTCACCGAAGAGGATGGACGTACCGAATTTCTCGGCACCTATACTGCCTTCGACGGTGCCGACGCTCGCTCCGAGGTGCTGCGGGCGACAGGCTTCAGAACGTTCGAAATGCATGTGCTGAAAGGATCAGCCGCCGCGGCGAAGGGCATGGCGCTGTTCCCGCGAAAGATAGACGGCCGGTTCATGATGCTCGGCCGCCAGGACAATGAGAGCATCTGGCTGCTGGCCTCCGATGGGCTCTATTGCTGGGATGGCGGCGGCAGGATCGTCAGCCCGCGTTTCCCGTGGGAGTTCGTGCAGATGGGTAATTGTGGTTCACCCATCGAGATCGACGAGGGCTGGCTCGTCCTCACCCATGGTGTCGGCATGGCGCGCAATTATTGCATGGGCGCCTGCCTGCTCGACAAGGCGGATCCCTCGAAACTGCTCGCCCGTACGAAGGAACCCATCCTGCGGCCAAGTCCGAACGAGCGCGACGGCTATGTCCCGAATGTCGTCTACAGCTGTGGATCGATCGTTCATGAGCGGACCCTACTGCTGCCCTATGGGGTTGCGGACAATTTCGCCGCCTTCGCCAGCGCTTCTGTAGATGACCTGCTCAAAACCATGGAGTAGGTTAGCTCGATCCACATGGCGGGACACCGTCCGAGGAGGGGGCAGAATGACGGCACGGAACGCCATCGGTCACGGCGACGCCGGCTTTGGCGATTAGTAAGGAAGCCATGCCCTCCTTGTCTTCGACCAAGGCCTTCAGCAGATGCTCGGCCGCTATGGGGTTAATAGTTGAGCCGGGTCGCGGCGGTCTGCGGCGACTGCAGGAAGCCCTTTTGCGCGGTCGCTGAACAGTTCGATAGTCGTCTCGCGGCCATGATCGCCCGTCGGGGTTTCACCTACTTTGCAGCCGGCTAGAATAGCTGCCGCGCTTGGACGTGACCACTGCCAGAGCCGTGACTGATCCGCCTCTGTCACCTCCGTAGATTCCCCTAAGGCGGATCGCTCGCCGGGAGGCTAGGAGACTCGAAAAGGAGCCTTCGATGTCAAAGCAGCCGGCCTTCTATAGTCCGAGGCATGTGGTGGTGCTCGCCCACCCCGGTCGCGACAGCTTCAACAGTCTGGTTGCCGACACCTATTGCGCGGCAGTGCGCTCCTGCGGCCAGGAAGCGATCGTGCGCGATCTCTACGCCATGGGGTTCGATCCCGTCCTGAAGGATCATGAACGGCCGGGAACGCAGGGCTTCGCGCTGTCGAAGGATGTCGAAGCCGAGCATGAGGCGATCAGGGGTAGCAACGTCTTCGTGATGGTCTATCCGATCTGGTTCGGCATGCCGCCTGCCATGATGAAGGGCTATGTCGACCGCGTGCTGGGCGCTGGCGTCACGCCGCAGGACGTGCAGCATCGCACGGCGCTGACCCTGATGAAGGGCCAGCGTCTGGTTAGTATCACCTCGTCCGGCGCCAGCAAGATGTGGCTCAACGAGCAGGACCAGATGGAATCACTACGAAACGTGCTTGGCCGCTATCTCAAGCATGCCTTCGCGATCAAAACCTATGAGGATCTTCACTTCGGTGAGACGGTCGAGGGGCTCGAGCAGGAGTATGTCGACCAGTATCTACGCGATGTCCATGAACGCGCCCGCAGCATCTGCGCGGAAGTCGCAGCCGATCAGACGACTGAGCATAATGCCGCCAGCTGAGGGATCCTCGCCGCCGCTCGCATGCGCGACTAGCGTCCGGCGCCCACGAATTCGCGCTTTCGAGTCCTGGAGAGGAGGAACCGATGTCTGAACAGCCCCACGCCCGCCCCCGCCATGTGGTGGTGCTGGCGCATCCCGATCCGAAGAGCTTCAACGCCAGCGTAGTAAAGAGCTATTGCGATACCGTGAGCGAATGTGGGCAGGACGTGGTCGTCCGGGATCTCTACGCGATGGGTTTCGACCCGGTGCTCAAGGATGAGGAACGTCCGCGCGTGAGCGGCATCGTCCTCTCAGCAGATGTCCAAGCCGAGATCGACACGATCCGGGGCGCCGACATCTACACCCTGGTGTACCCGATCTGGTTCGCCATGCCGCCGGCGATCATGAAGGGCTATATCGATCGCGTGCTGGGCGCCGGCGTCACGGCGCGGGAAATCCAGGACCGGACCAGCGAAGGTGTGCTCCACGGACGCCACATGCTGAACATCTCATCGTCGGGTACGCGAGAAGCGTGGCTCGACGAGCAAGGTCAGGTGGAATCGCTGCGCAGCCTGACGAGCCATTATCTTCTCAATGCCTTCGGCATGAAGTCCAGTGAGCATCTTCACCTCGGAGGCGTCGTCGAAGGATTTTCCAAGCGGTTCGTCGATCAGGCTCTCTATGAAGTGTATGAGCGCGCGCGGAAGGTGTGCGCTATGCTCGCAGCGGAACGGCATGCCGCATCGGCACCGCTGTCCGTCGCCAACGGCAGCTGACAGGCGAGACCACCGGCGATCTCCAGCGTCGGCTGACGCCTGACGACCTTGCATCCGCGATATAGCGCCATCTAAGACAATCCTGACGGGAACCCTATGACCCAAGACGCAGATACCCTCCCCGCCCCGCTCGATGCCGAAGAATTGAAGCTGATGGACGCCTGGTGGCGGGCTGCGAACTATCTCAACATCGGTCAGATCTATCTCCTGGCAAATCCGCTCGTGCGCGAGCCGCTGACGATCGAACACGTCAAGCCGAGGCTGCTTGGCCATTGGGGCACATCGCCCGGGCTAAACCTGATCTATGTCCACATGAACCGGCTGATCCGGAAATATGATCTCGATACGATCTACATGGCAGGGCCCGGCCATGGCGGGCCCGCGCTGATCGCCAATGTCTGGCTGGAGGGCAGCTATACCGACTTCTATCCCGCGATCACGCGGGACGAGCCGGGAATGCTGCGCCTGTTTCGTCAGTTCTCTACGCCCGGCGGGGTGCCGAGCCACGTCAGCGTGCCGACACCCGGCTCGATCCATGAGGGCGGCGAACTGGGGTATGTGCTGCTGCACGCCTTCGGGGCGGTAATGGACAATCCCGAATTGTTGGTGACGGCGGTAGTCGGCGACGGCGAATCCGAGACCGGACCGCTCGCGGGAAGCTGGAAGAGCATCGATTTCCTCAACCCGACACGCGACGGCGCGGTGCTGCCGATTCTGCATCTCAACGGCTACAAGATCTCGGGACCGACGGTCTGGGCGCGGCATAGCGATGCCGACCTGACCAAGTTTTTCGAAGGCCAGGGCTATGCGCCTATCTTCGTCGAGGGGGATGATCCCATGGTCCTCCATCAACAATTCGCCGGAGTGCTGGAGACGGCGGTCCTCAAGATCCGGGAGATCCAGAAGGAAGCTCGTGCGAATGGCCTTAAGGACCGCCCGGTCTGGCCGCTGATCGTATTGCGCACGCCGAAAGGCTGGACAGGCCCCAAGATCGTGGACGGCGTGCAGATCGAAGGGACGTTCCGGGCCCATCAGGTGCCGGTCTCGGAAGTCAGGACCAACCCGGAGCATCTGCATATCCTCGAAGACTGGCTGCACAGCTATCGTCCAGAGGAACTGTTCGATGCCGACGGGCGGCTCCAGCCCGAGATCGCGGCGCTGGCGCCCGAAGGCGATCGGCGGATGGGCTCCAACCCGCAGGCCAATGGCGGCTTGCTGACGAAGGCTCTCAAGCTTCCCGATTATTCCGACTATCAGGTCCGCTTCGAGCAGCGCGCGGCCGAGCGCCTGGGCTCCACCGCCGTGCTCGGCCAATATCTGCGTGACCTCTACCGCGACAATCCCGACAATTTCCGCCTCTTCTGCCCGGACGAGACGAATTCCAACCGGCTGGGCGCCGTCTTCGACGTCTCGGATCGTTGCCTCGTGAGCGAGATCGAACCGAATGACGACCATATCTCCCACGATGGCCGCGTCATGGAGGTGTTGAGCGAGCATTGCTGCCACGGCTGGCTCGAAGGCTATACGCTCACCGGCCGCCACGGCCTGTTCGCAACCTATGAAGCGTTCGCCCTGATCATCGACTCGATGGCCATGCAGCATGCGAAGTGGATCGAGCATGCCCGCCGCGTGCCGTGGCGAGCCGACGTGCCTTCGCTCAATTACCTGCTCACCTCGACCTGCTGGCGCAACGACCATAATGGCTTCAGCCATCAGGGCCCTGGCTTCATCGACACGATCATCCACCGCAAGCCGGTGGTCGCCCGCGTCTACCTGCCGCCCGATGCCAACTGCCTGCTCTCGGTCGCCGACCATTGCTTCCGAAGCCGCAATTATCTGAACCTGATCGTGATCGACAAACAGCCGCAGCTGCAATGGCTGACGATGGAAGAGGCCGAAGCCCACTGCGCACGTGGTGCGGGCGTGTGGGACATTTACAGCAACCAGCCTGAGGCGCCGGACATCGTACTTGCCTGCGCCGGCGACGTGCCGACACAGGAAACGATCGCGGCCGCCTGGATCCTGAGACAGCACGCCCCCGAGATCAAGGTGCGCGTCGTCAATGTCGTCGATCTCATGCGGCTGTGCCCGGCCGATCGGCACCCGCACGGAATGAGCGACGCGGATTTCACCGAGATCTTCACGGCCAACGCACCCGTGGTGTTCGCCTTTCACGGTTACCCCGGCGTCATCCATGACCTTCTGCACGGCCGGTCGGCGCATGATCGCTTCCATGTCCGCGGCTATATGGAGGAAGGCACCACCACCACGCCATTCGACATGGTGGTGCTCAACGGGATGAGCCGCCTGCATCTCTGCCTGGAGGTGCTGCGCTATGTGCCGGGTGCCCTCACCGCCAATGGCGCGCTGGTGACGCACTGCAATGACCTGCTCGCGGAGCATGAGACCTATATTCGAGAGTATTTTGACGATCTGCCGGAGATCAGGGACTGGGTCTGGTCGGACTGAGGCCGACGAGCACGAGCCGGGCGTTTCGCACGCGCGCCGTCTGCGCTAGCAAGCGAAATGCTCATCCGACAGGGAAATGCCCGCGACGACAGAATCGACAGGCGTCTGGCGAGCGTGCTCGCAGCCGTCGCGGGTGGCCTCAACGCCGCTGCCTTTCACGCTGTCGGGTTCTTCTCCGCCAACATGACGGGAAATGTCTCGACGTTGTCGAGCCTGATCGCGCTCGGCCAATGGATGCATGGCCTCGGCTATGTCACAATCGTGCTAACATTCGTCCTGGGGGCGACGATCTCGACGCTCGCCGTCGATGCCGGATTGCGGCGTGCGATAACCACCATTTATGCGCGGGTGGTCGTTGCGGAAGGCTTGCTGCTGATTGTGCTGGGAGTTGCCGAGATGGGACTCGATCAGGAGCGCGGCGTGCCGCTGCTGATCCTTGCCCTCAGCTTCCTGATGGGTCTCCAGAATGCCATCGTCACCCATATTTCCGATGCCCGCATCCGGACGACGCACGTCTCGGGAATGGCGACCGACATCGGCATCGAAATAGCGAAGCTGGTCGGCTTGAGAGCGAGCGTGTCAGAGGACGGTGAGCGGCGAGCGACCGCGACAAAATTACGGTTGCACGTCCAGACAATTGCCTGCTTCCTGGGGGGCGGCGTCGCAGGTGTCCTGCTCTATCGCGCGTTGGACAGTGGCATGCTGCTGGTGGCGTCCCTGCCCCTTTTCATGGTCGCCATCCCGCCGTTGCTTGCGCCGTCCATGCAGCCGCTTCGGCCGAAACATTGACGAGGAAAACGTCCGCGGTTCCGGTTATGCGACCAAGAAGCGTGACAAGAGTGGATCCGCGCGTACTTGGGTGCGCTTCCGCCGGTCAGGACCCAACTACGTATCCTTCCCGATATCGCGCCGACGGATGGCAGCATAGCGGGAGCCAGGCCCGCAGAGTTGCGCTTGCGCCATCCGGAGAATCCTCCCGTGAAATTGAAGTTTGCTGTCGCTCCGATCGTCCTCCTCGGAATGTCTTTGTCCTCAGCCCTCGGGGCCGCAACTGCGCCTGTGGCGATTGCTTCCTCCGCAGGCAGTGTACCGGACGGATTTTCGTTGGCCGCCGATGGCACCACGCTGGTCCACGTCGCGAGCGGCTTCCGCTTTCCGGCCCGGCTTGCCGGCTTCACGCGGCTGAAGGAGCAGGCATTCGATCCGAGCGGCCATTATGTGGCGATCGGCTATGACCGGCCCCTTGGCGGAAGCGCCGATCATGTCGTGGTCAGGATCGCGCTGGTCCACATCAGGGACATGTCGGCGCATGATCACTATACGATCATGAAGTCGGCTGCGATGGCGCACTTTTCCGCACCGGCGGTCCTTTCGGAAGGGCCCGTGCCGTTTCCAGCCGATCCTCAGCTGAGTGCCTGGCGTGGTATCTTCACCGGCACGAGGAATGGCCAGCCATGGCGTTTCAGCCTGACGACGGTAGACTATGGCTACTGGAGCGGCCGCCTGACCGCCGCCTATCCGCAATCCCGAGCCGCCGAAGCCGAACAGGATCTCGCAGCCCTGATCCCGGTCTTCCGGTGGCAACGGCCCGTGAAGCCGAAGCGTTGATATCGAGCCTCGCCGGCATCGGGCGAAGCGCCGATCAGGGCAGCTAACGCGTGGCGTCTCCGCGAGGCGCTGCGGGCGCGAGGCATTTCGACTGAGTCCGACGCCTTTCAGGCAGCCACGCCGCATCGATCCGGCATAGACTGCTGCCTGCGCCCGCTTCCGCTGCTTGTCCGCGCCGGTCACGATTTTGAGAAGTCCGACGGAACGATGGGGTCGTCTGCCGCACCGGCAGCCTCAGCGGCGATCTCCGAAGACTGGCTGCCGCTCTTGGCCGGCACGTCGACGTCGGAACTCAATGCCCGCGCGACGTTGTTCGGCTGGTGCTGGGCTGTGGCGGGTTTGGCAGGCAGATAAGGCTTATCGTGAGATAGCGTACAAGCATTCTCCAGAATGATTGCGCGGGTTTGGAAAGAAATCAAGTTTTCGCGCCCGCGCAGCCATGCGCGGCGCATACCACCGCGGTCGAGGACGTGGGCAAAACTGCGTTCGACCATCTCGCCGCGCTTTCGCATGGCCTTGCGCCCGGCACTGGATTTCAGGGGGCACGATTGGCGTAGACCGCTTCATCGCCATCGTCGCACACCCTGCAGCCACGTGCCATGAGCACCTGAGCCGGACATGTGTCCCAGCCGATCCGCCAGAACTCTACCACAGCTGTCGGTAGCGCGCTGGAGCGGGCGACGTGGATCAGGTATCACTCGTGAATGTTTTCGCGCCCGCGCAGCCATGCGCCTGCGCACGAAGGTTATCGCGAAGGCAAAGCCGCCTATCCCAATGAAGAAGAACACCACCTTCATCGCATCACCCGCGGTAGCGTTTGTTCAGCGGTCGTTGATTAGCGTCGGAGCTGTCGGAAATCACCGAAGAAGCCGATGAGCCCGAAATCGGGCGTTGCCTTGCTCGTTCCTTCCACCATTTGCCGATAATAGCGCCGCGGCGAGAAGCCGAAATCAGCCTCCGCCTTCATCGGCCGGATGACGAGCTTGGCCTCGGGCATCAACAGATGGGCAAACTTTACCGCCCCGCCTTCGATCGTGATGAAGGGCGCGCCAGTCCCGCTTTTGCCTGATCCGATCCGCGTCGTCATGCCCACAGGTGTTACGCGGACGGCGCTCAGCTTTCCGTCGAGCGCCGGCGGTGGGAAGGTCGCGCCGACAGACACCGCCATTACGTTGCCCTTGACCGTCATCACGCCCGGCTTGCCCGGCTGTGCCATGCGCTCGAGCGTCATGCCCAGCGCATTTGAAAACGAGCTCGGGATGAAACCGGCCGTCTTGAGGTGCTCAACACGCATCCCCATATCGCCGTCCGGCGTGACAAACGGATAGGCATCGGCTGCGAACCCAAGCTTGAGGCCCAGGGCCCTGATCTTGCCGTGCATGTGGATGACGCCGCTGCCGAAGGACATCGCCAAATCGCTGAGCGGGCTTTCGGCGCGAGGCAGGATGTACCGGTTCATCAGGATCGCCATCGTCTTTGCCGATATCGTCACGTCGCCTGACTTGATCCTGATGGTGTAGGATCCGACGTCATTGAGATCGACAATTCCGTTCGGCCTCGAGGGAATGAGCGTCCCGTCGAGGTCGGTCACGGCGACCGATGCGTCGTCGAAATTGTAAAGCTGGACCTTGTGCATAACGATCCGGCTCGCGGGCGCTGCGACCACAGGCGAGGTGACAGCGGTTACAGCAATCGAAGCAGCGACAACCGTCGGGGACAGTTTGTTCAAGATAGGCTCCTGAAATCCCTGAAGGGGTGTGTAGGAGAACAAGCCGGAAACCCGCTGGTTCCAACCAAAATGCCTTCCAGGATTTGATCTACCATCGCTCCTGCTGGGAACCGGATAGTTTTTAGCTTGTTATGCCGTAGCTTCGGTGAGGTCGTCAGTCGATCACTCCGCCCTCACCTGCACTCAGGAGAACATCATGAACAAATATCTGTGCGCGGCAGCCCTCTTTCTCGGCACTGCGGGCATCGCCGCGCAAGCGGGAGCCCAGACGGCTACGATGGACGTCAGCCCGATCCCGTCACAGAGTGGTCCAAATTTCGTGAACGCAGCGTCCGACGTCGATGTCTACCAGATGAAGGCAGCCCAGTTGGCCGTCTACAAAGCCCAGCGGGACGATGTGAAGGCCTATGCCAAGGGCGTGTTCGACGCCGCCGACACCCGGCACAAGGCATTGCTCGCGTCACTGCACAACGACCAGCGCACGATCAAAACGCCGACGACCATGCCGTCCGCCGACCGCGCCGCCATGCTCAAGCTGCTGAGCAAGTCGCCGCGGGGCAGCTTCGACAACCTTTATCTGCAGCAGTCGGTCAAGATCGCCAAGGCGGGCTGGTCGGTATCGAAGGGCTATGCTCTCGACGGAACCGACGACAGCCTCAAGCAGGTGGCGACGACGGCTGCGCCCTCGTTCGAACAGGAAGTGACACAAGCAACGTCGCTGCTGCCGGCCGCACTGGTCGGCGCGCAATAACCGATCCGTGGGCCGGACCGGCATCCGGCCCACCATTTCACCTCGACGATCGAGCTTGGCGCCGCCTAGCGTTGCGTTGCCGCCCCATGAAAAAACAGACCGACGACCTGGCGTATCAGCGCTGTGCGGGCGGCCGGTCGCAGGACCGGTAGGCCGCCGAGCGCCGCGTCACGCAACGGCTCCGACATCACCATGTGGACGAGCATCGATGCGCATGTTCGCGCGTCGTCGATGTCGAGCACCCCTAAAGCGCGTTGCCTCTCCAACCAATGACTAAGCGGCTGGATGATGGTCTCCTCGATCGACGAGCGATAAGCCTGGAGAAGAACGGGAAAATTGGGCGCTTCGCCCATGACGAGCCGGTAGGCCGCCCTTCCCCGGGGGGACAGCGCGAGGTCCAGCACATCCCGCAAGAACCGTCTCAGGACACTTTCGAGAGTGCGACCGTCCGCCACGGAGAGCGCTTGCGATAGTTTCGCCTTGATCAAGCCATCATGCGCAGCCGCAACGAAGAGAGCGTGCTTGGATTCGAAATGGACATAGATCGTCTTTTTTGAGATCCCCGCGGCCTCGGCGATCGCCCCGACATTGGCGTGAACGAAACCGCGGCGAAGGAATTCGTTAGCAGCGGCCACGAGGAGCCTCTCCCGGGTATCTATAATGTTCATGTGAGACCGTTATCGGCGTAAGGCGGGCGTTGGCAATGCCGACGCGCAGCCATCGCGTGACCTGTTCCACGTAAACCTCACCATCATCGTAAGCATCGATCCGAATGCGAATAGGGCGACCTGCTGGCGCAAGCCTTCCGTTCCTAAAAGCCCCTCAGCGATACGCGACGCAGCGAGATTCCTCGCTCGACAACGGTTCGGAAACTGATGGGTTCCTGCTGCCCGCCGATGTTGATAGAAGCGCCACACGACATGCGGCAGAAAGGGTGATGGCAATCCACGAATCGCGAAGACTCTCGCGCGGCCGGCGGTCGACGTTCATCGCGGCATGCTTCGTTGCACATTTGTTTTCCGGTACGGCGAGGGCACAGTCTCTCCCGGCCACCGATCCTGCCATCGCGATCAGCTTTGATGCCGCGGCCTCCCGGCTAGATTCCGTTTCGCACGCACTGAGCGGCGCCGGACACGAGGTCAAGGCTGCCGACGATACCGCGGACGCGCTGAAGACGCTCCATCGCCCCGTCGTGACCGTATCGGCGCAGTATCTCGAATATCAGAAAACCCTGTCGCTCGATCTTTCTGGTGCGAAGTCGGATGTGACGTCGGCTACCGACAGCTTCCTGGGCGATCTGCCCACTCAGTTTCCATCCGCGTTCCAGCAGATCGTCGGAGAGGTGGTCGGGCGCGTCCAGCAGGCTCTGCCGGGGCTTCTATCCGCCCTACCCAATAGCCTAAGCTACCAATATCGCGACGACGTGTTCCGGCCGACCATCCAGGCAGTGATGCCGCTTTACACCGGCGGGGCGATCCCTGCGATCCAACGTGGCGCCCAAGCCGGAACCGATATGGCCCGCGCCAGGCAAGCGGAGGCACGCGACCTCTCGACGGTGAATCTCGTGCGCGTCTATTTCGGCCAGCAGGTTGCCATCAAACTGCTCGCAAGCGGGACGGATGTCCGCGACGCCTTCGATCGCCATTTGTCTGACACCCGAAGGCTCGAACAGCAGGGCATCGTCCCTCACGCCACGACCCTGGAGGTTCAGGTCGCGCGCGACGCTGCGGAGCGTTCCCGCCTTCGTGCCGAGCTCGATGCGCGGACGGCAAGCGATGAGCTTGGCCGACTGCTCGACGCGGATGCGGGTGTCACCCCGACGACGCCGTTGTTCGTCGACGCAGGACCACTTCCACCAGTGGGCGATTTCCTTGGCGGCAGCGATCTGCCCCGCGCAAGGGAGGCCGACGCCGCCCGCGAGCTCGCCGACGCGGGCACCGCGCTGGCAAAATCGCGGTTCCTGCCCCAGGCCTATGCATTCGGCGAATATAATTTCGATCACAAGCAGGCCCTGCCGACCGAACCTGACTGGGTTGTCGGTGTTGGGGTCCGTTACACGCTTCTCTCCAATATCGACCGTCGCAAGACGCTCGATGCCGCGCGCGAACATGCCCGTGCCGCCGCCGATGCCGCCGCGGATGCGCGCAAGACGCTCACAACGGAGACGATCCGCGCCTATGATCTGGTCGAGACTGCCCGCCAATCCTTCCTGCTGCTCGACAGCGACATCGCGGCTGCGCAGGAGAATTTGCGCGTCCAGCAAATCTCGTTCCGCGAAGGCGAAGCGAACGGCGCGGCGGTGACAGACGCGATCGCAGCGCTGCAGGCGGCCGAAACTCAGCGCATCGCCACCGCCTACGAATATGACCTGGCGCTTGCCGGGTTGCTGGCCGCCAGCGGGCGCCTCCCGGAATTCTCCGATTACCTTGCCCGAGCCGACTATCGACTGGCACCACATCACCCATGACCGATATCCACGCCTCTTCCTCTCATGCAGCGCGCAGGACGCGTTGGCTGCTCTACGGCGGCCTCGCAATCGTCATCCTGATCGTCGCGTTCGGCCTGTGGCTGGCAAGCCGGCCAGTTCCCGATCAGCTCCAGGGCATGGTCGATGCCGATGAAGTCAATGTCGCGACCAAGGCGCTCGCCCGCGTCGACCATCTGATCGCCAACGAAGGCGACCGTGTGAAGCCTGGCGAGCTACTGGCAACCCTGTCGAGCCCGGAGATCGCAGGGGGCGAGCAGCAGGCGCAGGGCGCCCTCGACAGCGCGCGTGCGCTACAGCATGTGGCCGAGACAGGCGCACGCCGTGAGGACGTCGCTTCGCTGAAGGAGACCTGGCTGGCGGCACAGGCCGCCGCCGATCTGGCGGCGGTCAGCAGCCGCCGGGCGGATGCCCTCTATGCGCAGGGCGTGATCGCCGCCCAGCGCCGTGACGAGGCGAGCGCTGGGCGTGACAGCAGCGCACGCACGGCGGACGCGACCCGCCAGCAATATCTGAAGGCGCTCCGCGGAACCCGCCCGGAGGATAAGCAGGTCGCCGCGGCGCAGGTCGAGATCGCGCAGGCCGGCCTTGCCACGGCACGGTCGCTCGGTACCGAAACTCGCCTTGTCTCGCCGATCGACGGCGAAATCTCCCGGAAGCTCGTGCAGCCGGGCGAGATCGTGAGCCCGGTCGTCCCGGCCTATCAGGTCGTGGACATCGATCATCCCTGGGTTTCGCTCAACGTCCGCGAGGACAGCTATAAAGGATTCGCGATCGGACGAATTTTGTCGGGTTCGATCCCGGCGCTGGGCACAAGCGCACGTTTCAAGGTCTCTTACATCAACCCGCGGGGGGATTTTGCTACTTGGCGCGCGACGCGACAATCGGCCGGCTATGACGTGCGCGCCTTTGAAATCAGGCTCAGGCCGATATCTCCGGTGGCGGGGCTGCGCCCCGGCATGAGCGTGCTCTTCGACTGGCCGCAATGAGCGCCTTCACGCGAGCGCTGGACGCAGAGCTGCGCCACCTCGGCCGCGACCGCTGGGATCTTGCGGCGCTGACCATCCTGCCAGCGATCCTCCTGATCCTCGTCTCCGCGATGCTGATCCAGGGCGTCCCGAGGAAGCTTCCCATCGCCATCGTGGACGAGGACGGATCGGCGCTCAGCCGTGCCATCATTCGCGACATCGAAGCCTCACCCACCGTCAGGGTCACATGGATGGGAGGCCAGATCGCACCCGCCTTTCATAGGGTGCGCGAGGAAGAGGCATGGGCTGTGCTGCGCATTCCGCGTGGGCTCGAGAATGGGCTGATGCATCGCCCGCCTCCGGCGATCCAGATCTTCTATCAAGGCAGCTTCCTCTCGATGGGATCAGTCGTGTCGCGGGCGATCGAGGAGACGGTCACAGCGTCGCTGATCGCGCACCTTCCCGCCAATCTGACCAGCCACGGATTACCCGGCATTCGCCTGCATCCGCCAACCGTTCAAGCGACCATCCTCGAAAACCCCTCGACCAGTTTCGAATGGTATCTAACCGTCCTGATCGATCCGGCCGTACTGCATCTCCTTGTCGCCTGTATGACCGTCGTTGCGCTGGGGCGCGAGGCCGACGACGGATCACTCGCCGCTTGGGTGGACCGAACGGGGGGCGTCGGCGCAGCGCTCGCCGGCAAGATGCTGCCCTATATCGCTATCGCGACGATCTGGGGCGCGTTCTGGTTGATCTGGATCACCTGGTTCCGCTCTTGGCCTGTGGACGGCAGCCTGATGCTGCTCCTTGTCGGTCAGGCCCTGCTGTTCGCCGGCACTGCCGGTATCTCCTCGCTGCTCGTGGCAGCCACCGGCAATATCAGTACCGGCCTTTCGGCGAGCGCGATCTATGCAGGATCGGCCCTTGCCTATTCGGGCGCCACCCTTCCGCTTCAGGGCGGCAGCGGATTCGCACGGGTCTGGAGCCAGATTCTGCCGCTCACCCATTATATCCGGATGCAGATGGGCCAATATCTCGACGCTCCGCTGCGAACCGCACTGCCGGAACTCTGCATATTGATCCTCTATGCCGTAGTCGGCGGCGGCCTTGCCGTTCTGCTACTCCAGCGAAAGGCAGCAAAGGCATGACAGGGGTTCGACAGGGCTTCGAACAGACCATGCTCGCGGTGCTGCGCTCGCGTGAACTGCTCAGCACCATCATCCTCGCCATGCTCCTCTACGGCTTCTACTATCCCGCGCCCTACGCCCATCAGACCGTGCAGGATCTGCCAATCGTCATTGTCGATGAGGAGGACAGCGGCATCACCCGTGCCGTAATCCGCGACCTGACCGCCGCCCGCGAAGTCCGCCTCGTCGCGATGGCGCCCGATTTCCACGCCGCGGAGACCATGGTCAGGGAGCGTCGCGCCGACGGCATTCTCCTTTTCCCAGCCGGTTTCACGCGCAGCTTGCTCACAGGGGCGCCAGGCGGAGGCGTGGGCGTCTGGGTCGATGGGGTCTATCTTCTGCGCGCCCGAGACATTGGTGCGGCGATCACGGCGACGATCACGGGCGTCGCCGAGGCACGTCTCGGACCGACCGTACGATCACTCGGGCTGACGCTTCCCGCCAATATCGTGATCCGCCCGCTGTTCAATACGCGCGAGGGTTATAAGGATTACGTCTTCCCCGCCGTAGGCATCATCATCCTCCAGCAGACCTTGCTCTTCGGGTCCGCCACCTTCATGGCGGATCGACGCGAGCGTGGCGCCTGGCGAACCGACCGCAGCGGCTTCGCGGGGATGTGGGCCGCCTTCATCCTGATCGGAACCTTGGCAGCACTACTCTACTTTGGTCTGATCTTCTGGATCCAGGACGTGCCACGCGGCGGCAACGTCTGGATCGCGATCGCGGCGGCGCCAATCTTCGCCGCAGCGGTTTCCGCGCTCGGGCTGCTCGCCGGCAGCCTCATGGATCGCGGGTATCGCGCGATGCAGGTTCTGGTGCCGACCTCGGTGCCGCTCTTCTTCCTGACAGGCTCGGCCTGGCCGCTCGAAGCCATGCCACACTGGGTCGCCCTTTGCGCCCATCTGTCGCCAGCTACGGCAGGCGTGCATCTGTTCGTCCGGCTCAACCAGATGGGCGCGAGTCTCTCTGAAGTCGCCGGCCCCCTTGCAGCCCTGTCGCTCGTCGTCGTCCTCTACGCATTCCTGGGCTTCCTTCGCATCGCCCGGAACGGAAGAGAGACTGGATATAGATCAATTGTAAACCCGTGAAAAAAACGGCAGGCGACCAGCCGAGCGGCGCTCCGCCGGCGCCCTCGCCCTGATCTCCATCATGCGCTTTGCCGCAACGCCAGCGTCTCGCGCATCTGATTGCTATCCCCCCTTGCTCGACCAGTTTTATCAGGGCCGATCTTGGCATCGGTCATCGTCGTCTTCTCCAGGCTCGGACTCACATCCGAACCCTACGGAGGTCGGCGATGTCTAATATATCACCCTATATCCGAGCGCGTTCGCACACCATCCGGCGGCCCACAACTGTTGGTGTTCACGCCCATCACGAATTATCGGCTGCCTTGGATCTCACGGCCGGTACGGATAAAGGCTGTCGATCAGCACTACAGCAGGATGGCTCGTCATGAATGACACCGCACCCCGCGACCCGAAGACTGGGCCAACAAGCTTTAAGGTCGAAGCTGACGCCACGGCTGCCTATTGGCACAAAGGGGCCGGTGACACGCTCCCACCGCCCGATATGACCGGCCCCTATATGCGTAACCGCCCCTTCCCCGTCCAGCCGGTCGCGGGTCGCAAGGCGTGGATCGTCGGCAGCGGCATCGCCGGGCTCGCGGCCGCCTTCTACATGATCCGCGATGGCGGCATGAAGGGCGAAGACATCACCATCCTCGATGCGCTGGACATCGAGGGCGGCTCCCTCGACGGCGCTGGAGATGCGGACGAAGGGTATATCATCCGCGGCGGTCGGGAGATGAACTGGAACTACGACAACTTCTGGGACCTGTTTCAGGACGTGCCGGCCCTCGAGCTACCGGCAGGCTACAGCGTTCTCGACGAATACAGGCTGATCAACGACAACGATCCCAATTTCTCGAAATCCAGGCTTATGCACAAGCAGGGCCAGATCCGCGACTTCTCGACACTCGGCCTGCGGAAATCGCACCAATGGGAGCTGATCCGACTGCTGCTCAAGCGCAAGGAGGACCTCGACGACGTCACCATCGAAGAATATTTCAGCAAAAGCTTTTTCGAGACCAATTTCTGGTATCTCTGGCGATCGATGTTCGCCTTCGAGAACTGGCAGAGCCTGCTCGAGATGAAGCTCTACATGCATCGTTTTCTCGATGCCATCGACGGGCTGACCGACATGTCCGCGCTGGTCTTTCCGAAATACAACCAGTTCGACAGTTTCGTCGTACCGCTGATGCGTCTGCTCCGCGATAAGGGCGTCAGGGTGCAGTTCAACACCCGGGTCCACGATCTGGACATGGCGACGGATGCCGGGGCACGGACCGTCACAGCCATGCGTGCCAGCGTCGATGGCAAGGAGACAGTCGTCGCGCTCGGTCCCGACGATGTGGTTTTCGCTCTGACAGGCTCGATGACGGAAGGCACCGCTTACGGCGATCTCGATACCGCCCCGGTGCTCAGGCGTGGCCGTCACGAGCCAGGCGAAGAGAGCGACTGGACGCTGTGGCGCAATCTGGCGCGGAAATCTCCGATCTTCGGCAAACCGAAAAAATTCTACGGCAACGTCGATGGCTCGATGTGGGAATCGGTTACGCTGACCTGCAGGCCCTCCCCCCTGGTCGAGAAACTCAAGGCGCTTTCGGTCAACGATCCCTATTCCGGCCGGACGGTGACGGGTGGCGTCATTACCTTCACCGACTCGAACTGGGTGTTGAGCTTCACCTGCAATCGCCAGCCGCATTTTCCGACCCAGCCCGGGGACGTGCTGGTGATCTGGGCCTATGCGCTCCTGATGGACAGGGAAGGCAATCATGTGAAGAAGCCGATGCCCGCCTGCACCGGCAGGGAAATACTGGCGGAACTCTGCTATCATCTGGGGATCGTCGGGCAACTGGATGCCGTGGCGGCGAACACGAAGGTGCGCCTGGCGCTGATGCCCTACATCACCGCGCAGTTCATGCCGCGCGCGGCAGGCGATCGACCGCACGTCGTTCCCGAAGGCTGCACCAACCTCGGCCTGCTCGGCCAATTCGTCGAGACCAGCAACGACATCATCTTCACCATGGAAAGCTCGATCCGTACGGCGCGTGTGGCGGTATATAGCCTCCTCGGCCTTCGCAAGCAGGTGGCCGACATCAGTCCGACGCAGTATGATATCAGAACGCTGCTGAAAGCCGCACGCGCGCTCAACAACGGCGAGCCATTTCCAGGCGAGCGGCTCCTGCACCGCCTGCTCGACAATACATATTTCGCACACGTTCTCCCGCCGCTACCGGAGGCCGCGGCCGCGAGGCGCGAACATGCCGAAAGCGACCTGGCACAGTTTCTGGGCCGGGGATCAGAGACGTTCGGGTTGTGTAACGCGAGGTCTGGAAATTCGATCGGGTCGTAATCGGTAAGCTGGTGCCGGGGCATGCCCCGGCACCGGCTGCCCATCTTCTACATTCCATGGAGTTGCGAAACACCCGTGGAGAGAGCGAATGGACAGCAGGCATGATAAGGCGATCGAGGCGGTTCTGGAACAGCTGATCGAACACGGCCCCGAGGGCATCGCGACCGTGTTCGCACGCACCTTCGAGATGGCGATGCGGATCGAGCGCGAGCGCTTCCTCGGTGCAGGGCACTACGAACGCACGACCGACCGACGGGGCTATGCCAACGGCTACAAGTCGAAGCGGATCGATACCCCGGCGGGCACAGTAGAGGTGGCAGTTCCCAAGACCGCCGGCCACGGCGCTGAGCCCTTCTTTCCTCAATCGCTGGAGCGCGGCTGCCGCTCGGTGCGCGCAGTCATGCTGGCGGTGGCCGAGATGTACGTGAAGGGCGTCTCTACCCGTCAGGCCGAGGCGGTGCTGCGCGAGTTCGGGATCGAAGGTCTTTCCTCCTCGCAGGTCAGTCGCGCCGCGGCCCTGCTCGACGACGAACTGGAAGCGTGGCGCACTCGTCCGCTCGGCGAGATCCGCTACCTGATCCTTGACGCCCGGTACGAGAAGACGCGCGCAGGCGGCGTCGTTCGCGACGCAGCCGTCCTCTCGGCGATCGGCATCGGCCCAGACGAGCGGCGCCGGGTGCTCGGCGTCAGCGTCGCGCTGTCGGAAGCCGAGGTCCACTGGCGTGCCTTCCTCGACGGCTTGGTCGCGCGCGGCATGCGCGGCGTTGAATTCATTGTCTCCGACGATCACGCCGGCCTGCGCGCCGCTCGCCGAGCCGTACTCGGCGCCGCCACCTGGCAGCGATGCCAGTTTCACCTGGCCGCCAACGCCATCCATCACGCACCCAATACCGCCATCCGCGGGCGCATCGGAACCGAGCTGCGCGGCGTCTGGAACGCCAACTCGCTTCCAAAGGCCCAGGCCGCGCTCGACGAGCTCGTCGCCAACTACCGCGACACCGCGCCCGCCTTGGCCACATGGCTGGAAAACAGCGTTCCCGAGGGGCTCGCCGTCTTCAACCTGCCAGAGCATCACCGTCGGCGCCTGCGCACATCCAACCCCATCGAGCGCGCTGTGCAGCAGGAACTCAAACGCCGGACCGTCAAGGTCCGCGTCTTCCCCAACGACCAGGCACTCCTACGCCTCGTCTCTGCCGTTCTCGTCGAGATCGACGAAACATGGGCCTCCGACAATAAGGGCTACATCAAGTGGGAATGCCGAGATGCGTGATCACGCACCCGTCAATTTCCAGACGTCAGGTTGCGCAATCGACGTTCGGGCGCCTGACCGGATGGCTAGATCGATTCCGTGATGAGGTCCGCATGAGACGAGGATAGCAATGACCCGAGAATGAGCGCATCTTGGCTACCCTTTGCTGCTACAGCAGTGGGTGGATCGGCCGGCGGCAACTTGCGCTGGTTCAACTCGGCTATCGTCTGGTTCGATCCAGGAGCAATCCGCCTTGCGAGCCCTGCCCGCCAACGTCATCCAGCCACTCGCGGACCGACTGAACGGAGCCCTATCGTCTGGGGCGATCGTCGCCCCTGCGACACCAGTGTACCGGAAATCGATGTTTCACGCTGGGAGAAACGTTCTCCGCCCTAGGTGCGTATCTATCAGAGGCGCCGTTTCCCTCCCTATCCTTCAGCCGAGAAGAAAGGCGATATCGTCCTCGGTGAGGTGTGCCGGCGCGGCGGCATCCTCGCTCCATAATGCTTCGGCCAAGGCTGCCTTACGCTCCTGCAGAGCCAGAATCTTCTCCTCGATCGTGCCGGTCGCGATCATCCGGTAAACGAACACCGGCTTTTGCTGGCCGATACGGTGAGCGCGGTCGATCGCCTGCGCCTCGACAGCTGGATTCCACCAGGGATCATAGAGAATGACGGTGTCCGCGCTTGTGAGATTGAGGCCGGTGCCGCCTGCCTTGAGGCTCACCAGAATGAGCGGCACCTCACCGGCCTGGAACCGCGCAACCGGCGCCTTGCGATCTTTGGTCTTGCCGGTCAGTTCGGTCCAGCCATGACCATGATGATCGAGCGCGGGCTTGATGAGATCGAGCATCGAGGTGAACTGGCTGAACAGGATGATCTGCCGTCCCTCCGCAACCATCTCGTCGATGAGTTCGAGCAGGCGCTCCAGCTTGGCGGATCTTGGCGGCTTGCTGCCCTGCCCCGGTAGCAGCCGGGGATCGCAGCACACCTGGCGAAGCCGGGTCAGCGCGGTGAGAACCATGATCTGCGCGCGCATCAGCCCGACCCGCGCGATTTCATCGCGCACGCGCTGTTGCATCAGGAGACGCTGGCTTTCGTGCAGCGCCATCTGCGCCGTACCGAGTGTGATCGTGAGCGGAACGATTGACTTGGCCGGCAGATCGACGGCGACAGCATCCTTGGTCCGACGCAACAGGAAGGGTTTGAGCTTGCGCGCGAGGCGCGCCTTCGCTTCGGCATCCCCATGTTTCTCGATCGGATTGCGATAGTCACGAACGAAGGCACGTTGATTGCCAAGCAATCCCGGCAGGACCAGATCGATGAGCGCCCAAGCGTCGGTGAGCCTGTTCTCCACCGGCGTCCCCGTCAGCGCCACCTTGCGATCGGCAACCAGTATCTTGGCGGCGGCATGCCCGGCGGTGTGCGGGTTCTTGAGCATATGGGCTTCGTCGAACAGGACGAGCCCGAACTGCTCGTTTGCAAGCGCTGCCTGATCGCGTACCAGCAGCGGATAACTCGTCAGGACGATGTCGTGGGCCGTGATGTCTTCATGGCGCCCATGTCGATCGGGACCATGAAGCAGCAAAGCGGACAGCGTCGGCACAAACCGCGATATCTCTGCCTGCCAGTTGGGCAGCACGGACGTCGGTGCGACGATCAGGATCGGCTTTTCGAGGTTGCCCCCCGCCTTCTGCACCGCGATATGCGCCAGCGCCTGGACCGTCTTGCCCAAGCCCATGTCGTCGGCGAGCAGGCCGCCCAGGCCAGCGTGTGCGAGCGCCTCCAGCCAGTCGAGCCCAGTCTGCTGATAGGGCCGCAAGGTGGCGCCGAAACTTGCGGGAAGCGGAGTTGGATCGAAGCGAAGCTGGCTCAGGTTGCGCGCAAGGCGGCGTAGCGGCTCGATACCGCTCCAGGGCAGGCCGGCGGTCGAGGATTCTATCTCGCCCAGCAATCCGAGATCGAGCCGGGAGAAGCCCGGTTTCCCCCTCGACGTCGCCGATGCCGGGTCGTTCGCGGCCAGCAGCAGAAGGGCACGCAACATCGGCAGGACACGCACCGCTTCGACCGTCACCACTCTGCCATCGCCGAGCGCGATCGGCAGAATGTCGCCAGCTTCGGTGAGCTCATGCTCCAGAATGTCGAGCTCCGCCCAGTCGATGGTCGCGAGCAACCGGCGGAGCGCCGGCACGAGATCGACCCGTTCCCCGTCGATCGTGGCACCCAGCGCGATATCGAACCAGTCGATGCCGGATGGCTCGACGTCTACCGACAGGCTGTCCGCATCGGCCGCGACGAACCGAAGCGGGAAGTCCGGTGCGACATCAACGCGCCATCCTTCACCTCGCAACTCTTCCGCATCATGGAGCAGAAAGGACGTGAAGTCCGCTGCAGTGGCAGGCATGTCCGGCGCATGGTCCCAATCCTGGCGCGGCGTGGGCTCGACATCCTCGAACTCGATCAGCGGGATCAGGCCGGTATGGAGCAGTCGCCCCATCGCTTCCAGCTCGCCATCGGGATCACGCGTGAAACGGACGAGCCCTTCGTCATCACGGACCAGTATCGTCTGCTCGGCCATCGTCGCATCGATCGTCGTGCCGGCATAATCAAACAGGAGGCGCGCGACCGCGCAATCCACCCGGCTCTTGCTCCCATAGCGATAACGCCCGCCATAGGTCACCATCTCTACACGATCCATCCGAACCGTAAGAACAGGCGCCGGCGACACCATGCCAAGATCCCGGATCGTTGGCACGGCGGGTGGCGGCACGTCGCCGGGCACGAGATCTGCCCAGCGAACCGCCAACGCCGAAATCGCCTCCGGCTCGATCGGCGGAAGGCGCAACAGCTGTTCGGCCATGTCCGGCGGGATGCCCAGATCGAGGGGCGAAATCGTGCCGCTTAACACATCGATCGATACCGGAGGCGTCGCCAACGCTATGATCTGTTCCGACGTTGTCCCTGCGACCGACAGGCACGCCCGGCCGAGATCGTCGTGCATCCAGCCAAGCTCGGCCTTGACGTTCTTCTCCTGGCGGAGCTGCGGACCGCGTACGCTCGCCCAGCGGGCGCGTCCGGTCGCGAGCACGCGTTCGAGCAAATCCGCGCCTCCGGCGCCGGTGAGACAACCTTCCTGATCGGTGTCGCCGATCCGCATCTGCAAGCGTCGGGTGAGAAGCCGATCTTCGTCTGTCATGTGTGCGGGGCTATTTCCGCTGCCATAGAATCCTGCGGTTTGCACCTTCGTGCCGTTGCCCACCGGCTCACCCGCGACATCGAGCCCGACATCGACGGCTTCGACGAACAGCCGTAGCGCGCAGCCGCGTGGTGCCAGCGAGGCCGCAGGGCGTTTCTTCGAGATACGCATGTTCCCTGTGAGGGCCTGGACGCGGACGACGTAGATAATCGCTCGAGACGGCGGGGCGGACAGCCTACTCGCGCGCTCGGCAAACGGGCGCATCGCTGTCGCCCATCGCGACAGGATCGGTGAGAGAGGCTCCATAGATAATGGTGGTGGGAGAGTGCCAGCAGATATCAGAGACATCGAGGTACGAGGCTTGTGAGTGTCGGTGCCGCTCGCCTCGCTCAGCCGCACAGCGAATAATGCGGCGGCCGCATGCTTGCATCCCGCGCCGACCGGACAGCTGCATCGCGTCGCGACCGCGCCTCTCGGGCCGAAGCGCACTTCTACCTGATAAGGCTTCGGCTCGCTGCCTTTGACCGATGCCCGTATGGTCCCGCTCTCGAGATCGACGCTCAACCCGACAACGAGTCTGCGTCTCCAATAGTCCAGACCTGCGCTCACCATCCGTGGCGTTGCGATGGCGCGCGTCAGGACGGCATCGGTGATCTCCGGCAACATGGCGCGTTGCTAGATCAGCTCTCGACGGGATGCTATAGGGCTCGGCGGCGGAGCCAGGGGCGGCCCCTGTCGGTTTGATCCGCAGAATACAGCGAGACGCCTCCGCGATTTGGAGCATCGCCAAAAAGTCCAAGAGCCGCAGGACGTTATCTGAGACCCTCGGATTTTAGATCGGTATAACGAGCGAGTTATAACAAAAGTGGTTGCGGGGACAGGATTTGAACCTGTGACCTTCAGGTTATGAGCCTGACGAGCTACCGGGCTGCTCCACCCCGCGCCAAATGGTCCTGCATTGGTTGCAGGGTATGTGAATGGGTTTTTGTGAGTTACGCGGATGGGGAAGCCTGGCGGCGCCCTACTCTTCCATCGCTTGAGCGATAGTACCATTGGCGCAGTCCGGTTTCACGGCCGAGTTCGGGATGGGATCGGGTGGGTCACAGACGCTATGGCCACCAAGCTACCTGATCCGCGTAACCTATTGGGTAGAAATCGATGTTGGTTTTGTAACGGTTACGATGCTGATGATATCCTGTTCCGTTCAACCTTGAGGTTGGCGGTGTGGAACTCTCAAGCGCGAATAGAGCAATTAGTACCGGTTAGCTCCATGGGTTACCCCACTTCCACATCCGATCTATCAACGTGATGGTCTTTCACGGCTCTATGAAATCTTATCTCGAGGGAGGCTTCCCGCTTAGATGCTTTCAGCGGTTATCCCGTCCGTACATAGCTACCCTGCTGCGCGGCTGGCGCCACGACAGGTCCACCAGAGGTACGTTCAACCCGGTCCTCTCGTACTAGGGTCAACTCCTCTCAAATTTCGACGCCCACGGCAGATAGGGACCAAACTGTCTCGCGACGTTCTGAACCCAGCTCACGTACCACTTTAATTGGCGAACAGCCAAACCCTTGGGACCTGCTCCAGCCCCAGGATGTGATGAGCCGACATCGAGGTGCCAAACAACCCCGTCGATATGAGCTCTTGGGGGTTATCAGCCTGTTATCCCCGGCGTACCTTTTATCCGTTGAGCGATGGCCCTTCCACGAGGGACCACCGGATCACTATGACCGACTTTCGTCTCTGCTCGACTTGTCAGTCTCGCAGTCAGGCTGGCTTATGCCATTGCACTCTAACAGCCGGTTTCCAACCGGCCTGAGCCAACCATCGCGCGCCTCCGTTACTCTTTAGGAGGCGACCGCCCCAGTCAAACTACCCGCCACAGAGGGTCCCTCGCCCAGTTTCATGGGCGCAGGTTAGACATCAGAAAACAACAGGGTGGTATTTCACCTATGGCTCCACACCGGCTGGCGCCGATGCTTCAAAGCCTCCCACCTATGCTACACAGTTCTTTCCTAATGCCACTCTGAAGCTGCAGTAAAGGTGCACGGGGTCTTTCCGTCTAACCGCGGGTACTCCGCATCTTCACGGAGAATTCAATTTCGCTGAGCATGTGCTGGAGACAGTGGGGAAGTCGTTACGCCATTCGTGCAGGTCGGAACTTACCCGACAAGGAATTTCGCTACCTTAGGACCGTTATAGTTACGGCCGCCGTTTACCTGGGCTTCATTTCAGTGCTTTCACACCTCCACTTAACCTTCAGGCACCGGGCAGGCGTCAGACCCTATACGTC